>NZ_JBQEMR010000041.1:0-31621 GCF_052045015.1 Stenotrophomonas sp. 22692 | reverse complement strand
CCCCCCCCCCCCCCCCCCCCCCCCCCCCCCCCCCCCCCCCCCCCCCCCGCTACCGCATACGTATCAGCCGGTAGGCAGCTGCGCCTTCAAGCCGCGCTCTTCCAACGCCTGCAGCACGCGCTCGATGATCACCAGATTGTGGCCGTGGGCGGCGCCTTCGTGCAGCAGCACGATGGCTCCTGGCCGCAGGTCGGGCAGCAAACGCGCCAGCACGCCCTCCGGCGTGCAGCCGACGCCGTCGTAACCGCGTGCACTCCAGCCCACGCGCACCAGGCCGAGCGCCTTCAACACCGGCGCCACGAACGGGTTGGTCATGCCCACCACCGAGCGATACCAGCGCACCGGATGCCCGCTCAGGGCCTGCAATGCATGCTGGCAGCCTTCGATCTCGGCGCGCATCGCAGCCGGTCCCAGCCGCCAGAAGCGGGCCTGCGGGTGGCTGTGGCTGTGATTGCCGAGGTCGTGGCCACGGCGCAGGATCTCGGCCACCAGTTCCGGCTGCGCCAGCGCACGGTCCCCCACCAGGAAGAAGGTCGCACGCGCCTGGTGGCGATCCAGCAGGTCGAGCACGGCACGGGTTTCCGGCCCGGGGCCGTCATCGATCGTCAGCCAGACACTGTTGCCGGCGTCCGGCACCCGGCTCAGTACCGGCGCGTAGAAACGGCTGTTGGGCAGGAACACCGGCACCATGAACAGCGCGTGGCTGGCCACCATCAGCGGCAGCCCCCAGTGCCACCCAGCCTGTACCCAGACCAGGATCACGGCCAGCTGCGACGCCACCAGCCAGGGCAGCCAGCGCCAGGGGCGGGCCGGGATGCGATGCAATGTTCCTGCGTTGCTCATCCCCCATGATGCCATGGGGGTTAGAATTGATGATTCGAATTCCCGGAACCCCGACGTCCATGTCCCTCGATCCCGCCCTGCGTTCGCGCATCGAATCCATCCTCAACGCCAACCGCGTCGTGCTGTTCATGAAGGGCCAGCCGTCGATGCCGCAGTGTGGTTTCTCGGCCAAGGCCGTGGGCGCCCTGCAGGACCTCGGTGTCGAGTTCGCCCACGTCAACGTGCTGGCCGACCAGGAAATCCGTGAAGGCATCAAGGCCTACGGCGACTGGCCGACCATCCCGCAGCTGTACATCGACGGCGAACTGGTCGGCGGCAGCGACATCGTGCTGCAGATGGCTGCCAGCGGTGAGCTGAGCAGCGTGCTGGGGCTGGCCGCACCGGACCGCACCCCGCCGAGCATCACCGTCACCCCGGCCGCCGTGGAAATGCTCAAGGGCGCGCTGGCCGACGCTCCGGGCGCTGCCCTGCAGCTGACCATCGACGCCGGCTTCCAGCCGAACTTCCAGCTGGCCCCGCATGACGAAGGCGCGATCGCTGCCGAATCCAACGGCCTGCGCGTGCAGTTCGACCTGTCCAGCGCCCGTCGCGCCAACGGCATCACCATCGACTGGGTGGACGACATCCGCGGCAAGGGCCTGGCCATCGACAACCCGAACGCGCCGAAGCCGGTACAGGAAATCAGCGTGCGTGATGCCGATGACATGGTGCGTGCCGGCAACATCACCCTGGTGGACGTGCGCCCGGCCGACGAGCGTGAGATCGCCGCCGTGGGCGTTCCGTTCAAGACCTTCGACGGCAACGGCCGTGCCGAGCTGGAAGCCCTGCCCAAGGACACCGCACTGGCCTTCATGTGCCACCACGGTGGCCGCAGCGCGCAGGCCGCCGAGCAGTTCCGCGCCCTCGGCTTCACCAAGGTGTTCAACGTCACCGGCGGCATCAACGCCTGGTCCGAAGACGTCGACAACGGCGTGCCGAAGTACTGATCCGCACTGAAAAAGGGGACGGAGGGGATTAAGTCGTTTGTGCCATAAACGTCTTAATCCCCTCCGTCCCCTTTTTCTTAGCCGGCAAACCCGCCTTCGGCCAGGTAATCCAGTTCTTCCGGCGTGGGGATGCGGCCCAGCACGGCATTGCGATGCGGGAAGCGCCCGAAGCGGCGGATGATGTCGCGGTGCAGTTCGGCGTACTGCAGGTATTCCTTGTCACCCAGCACGTCGAACATCGCCACCGAGCGGTCCTGGTCCAGCGGATCCTCGGAGTGCTCGAACGGCAGGTAGATGAAGGCGCGCAGCTTCGGCACCAGCTGCAGGTCCAGGCCTTCCTCGATGGCGCGCATGGCGTAATGCCGGGCCAGGCCATCGGTGGCGTAGGAGTGGGCGGTACCGCGGAAGCAGTTGCGCGGGAACTGGTCCAGCAGCAGCATCAGGGCCAGCGCCCCTTCGGCACTGCCCAGCCAATGCTCACGCCCGCGCGAAGCGGCGGCGAAATGCTCATCCAGAAACAACTGGCGGAACTGCGCGTCGAACGCATCATCGCGGGCGAACCACTTTGCAGGGCCCGCCTCGTTCCAGAATTCCACCACTTGCGCGGCAACGTCCATTACCTACTCCCAGGCCCGGACGCCCCGCGCCCGGCCTTTATCATCATTCGTCGAAGCGCAGGTGGCGGACCGACTTGCCGTTGCGCCGGATAAGCTTAAGCGCCTCGATACCGATCTGGATATGGTTTTCCACGAACTGGGAGCTGACCTTGGCATCGGAGGCTTCGGTCTTGACCCCATCGGGGATCATCGGCTGGTCCGAGACCAGCAGCAGCGCGCCACTGGGGATGTGGTTGGCGAAGCCGGCGGCGAACACCGTGGCCGTTTCCATGTCGATGGCCATGCAGCGCATCGCCCGCAGCCGTTCCTTGAAGGCCTCGTCGTGTTCCCAGACCCGGCGGTTGGTGGTGTAGACCGTGCCGGTCCAGTAGTCGTGGCCGAGGTCGCGGATCATGGTCGAAACCGCACGCTGCAGCGCGAAGGCCGGCAGGGCCGGGACTTCCGGCGGCAGGTAATCGCCCGAGGTACCCTCGCCACGGATCGCAGCGATCGGCAGCACCAGGTCGCCCAGCTGGTTCTTGCGCTTGAGGCCACCGCACTTGCCCAGGAACAGCACCGCCTTGGGCATCACCGCCGACAGCAGGTCCATGATGATCGCGGCATTGGGGCTGCCCATGCCGAAGTTGATCATGGTGATGCCATCAATGGTGGCACTGGCCATCGGCCGGTCCAGGCCGATGACCGGCGCGCCCGTCAGCTCGGAGAACGTATGCAGGTAGCCCCCGAAGTTGGTCAGCAGGATGTGCTGGCCGAACTGGTCCAAGGGCACGCCGGTATACCGGGGCAGCCAGTTGTCGACGATTTCCTGCTTGCTCTTCATGGGCGGTCCGGTACGGCGGGGGACCGGGTATTTTCAGCCACCCGGCCGGTGCCGTCGAGCTACCGTCGGCAGGCCTGTGAAGAAGGTCACTTGGCAAGCCCGCCGCCTCCGGGCTAGCGTCGGCGGTTGGACCAGGCTGCAAGGGGAACTGCATGGCATCGACGTTGTTGCGCGCTGGGGTAGCCCTGGCACTGCTTTCATTGAGCACGGCTCCGGCGGTGGGCGCCTCGCGCTTCGTCGCCGATCCCTACCCCAGCACCTACCAGGCCCATCCTGATGCGCCGGTACTGATCCAGAACGCCACGGTGCTGATCGGTACCGGCCAGCGCCTGGACAACGCCGATGTGCTGCTGCGCGACGGCCGCATCGCCGCCGTCGGTCACCAACTGCAGGCCGATGCCGGTGTCACCCGCATCGATGCGCAGGGCAAGTGGGTCACCCCCGGGCTGATCGACGTGCATTCGCATCTGGGTGTATACCCCAGCCCCGGCGTCGGCGCGCACAGCGACGGCAACGAGATGACCGCACCGGTCACCGCCAACGTCTGGGCCGAACACTCGGTGTGGCCTCAGGACCCAGGCTTCGCCACGGCACTGGCCGGCGGCGTGACCAGCATGCAGGTGCTGCCCGGCTCGGCCAACCTGGTGGGTGGCCGCGGCGTGACCCTGAAGAACGTCCCGGCCATCACCTACCAGGCGATGAAGTTCCCCGGCGCTCCATGGGGCCTGAAGATGGCCTGCGGCGAGAACCCCAAGCGGGTCTATGGCGAAGGCAAGGGCGTGACCCCGGCCACGCGCATGGGCAACGTGGCCGGCTACCGTGCCGCCTTCATCGACGCCGCCGACTACATCGCCAAGAACAAACCCAAGCCGGCCAAGCGCAAGGGATGGTTCGGCAGCGACAAGGGCGACAGCGCCGGGGATGCAGGCGGCAAGCGCGATCTCAAGCTGGACACGCTGGCCGGCGCCATCGAAGGCGACATCCGCGTGCACATCCACTGCTACCGCGCCGACGAGATGGCCACCATGCTCGACCTGGCCAAGGAATTCGGCTTCAAGGTGGCCGCTTTCCACCACGGCGTGGAGGCCTACAAGCTGGCCGACCGGCTGGCCGCCGACGGCGTCTGCGGCGCACTCTGGGCCGACTGGTGGGGCTTCAAGATGGAAGCCTTCGACGGCATTCCCGAGAACATCGCGCTGGTCGACCGGCCGAAGAACAGCTGTGCCATCGTCCATTCCGATTCACCCGAAGGCATCCAGCGCCTGAACCAGGAAGCGGCCAAGGTAATGGCGTCCGCGCGCCGCGCGCGCATGCCGGAGATCACGCCCGAGCACGCCATCACCTGGATGACCGCCAACGCCGCCAAGGCGCTGGGCATCGAGGGCCAGACCGGCACCCTGGAGGCCGGCAAGATGGCCGATGTGGTGGTGTGGAACGGCAACCCCTTCAGTTCGTATGCACTGGCTGAGCAGGTCTTCATTGATGGCCGCAGGTTGTACGACCGCAGTGCACCGGCAGCGACGCCGCGTTCTGATTTCCAGCTTGGCCAGGAGGTGCGCTGATGGTGGTGCTCAAGCAGTTGACGCAGTCTGCCGCGAAGGGCAGCCGAGCATGGTTCGGCGCTACTGTCATGGTGCTGGCCTGCATCTCCGCATCCGCACAGGCACAGGACCTGCTGGTGCGCAACGCGACGGTGCATACCGCCAGCGCGCGCGGCAGCCTGCAGAACGCGGACGTGCTGGTGCAGGGCGGCATCATCCGCGCGGTGGGCAACGGCCTGTCAGCGCCTGCCGGCGCCACCGTGATCGAGGCCAATGGCCGCCCCCTGACGCCGGCGCTGTTCGGCGGTATCACCGAAACCGGCATCGAAGAGGTCTCGGGTGAATCGAGCACGGTGGACAGTTCGTTGAAGCTCGGTGAGCAACCACTGCGTCCGGAATTCGACGTCACCCTCGCCTACAACCCGGCCTCGGTGCTGATTCCGGTCACGCGCCTGGAAGGCATCGGCTTCACTGCGTTGGGCGCTGCCACCGGCGGTGGTTTCGTGGCTGGCCAGGGCGGCGTGATGCGGTTGGACGGCAGCGCCGACCCGATCGGCCCGCGCGCCCTGTTCCTGCGCATTGGCGCAGCGGCATCCGAGCTGACCGGGCATTCGCGCGCCGCGCAATGGATGCTGCTGCAGCAGATGGTCGACGAAGCACGCGGACAGGTGGCTGCGGACTCGCCGCATGCGCTGCTGACCCCGGCCGGGCGCCGCACGCTCAGCCGCTATCTGGCCGGCCAAGGCCGCATCGTGGTGGAGGTCGATCGTGCCTCGGACATCCGCCAGCTGCTGCGCTGGGCCGCGCGCGAGAAGGTGAAGATCGCCATCGCCGGTGCCAGCGAAGCGTGGCAGGTCGCGCCGGAGCTGGCCGCCGCACAGGTGCCGGTGTTCGTCGACGTGCTGGCCAACCTGCCGGCCAGCTTCGACCAGATCGGCGCCACCCTGGAAAATGCCGCACGCCTGCAACGCGCCGGCGTGCCGGTGTCGTTCGTGCAGCGCGGCGACGCCACCCACAACGCGCGCAAGATGCGCCAGCTGGCCGGCAACGCGGTGGCCAACGGTTTGCCGTGGGCCGATGGCCTGGCCGGGCTGACCCGGGTGCCGGCGCAGGCGTTCGGGGTGGCCGACCAGATCGGCAGCATCGAGCCGGGCAAGCGTGCCGACCTGGTGCTGTGGGAGGGCGACCCGCTGGATGTGGCGCACTACGCCGAACAGGTCTGGCTGGGCGGCCGTGCGATGCCGATGCGCTCGCGCCAGACCGACCTGCGCGACCGCTACCTGCAGCGCAACGCGCAGCCCTGACCGCACACGAGGACACACCGATGGCGACATTGCGCTGGTACTTCGACTTCGTTTCGCCCTACTCCTACCTGCACTGGCAGAAGCTGAAGCAGCTGCCGCAGTTCGCGCAGATCCAGACCGTGCCGATCGCCTTCGGTGCGGTGCTGCATCACCTGGGCAACCTCGGGCCGGCCGAGATTCCGGCCAAGCGCCGCTTCATCTACCGCCAGCTGCTGTGGACCGCACAGGCCGAGGGCACACCACTGCGGTTCCCGCCCGGCCATCCGTTCAACCCGCTGTCCGCCCTGCGCCTGTGCCTGGCCGCCGGCGCCAGCGTGCAGGCCGTGGACGTGCTGTTCGACTGGATCTGGCGCGACGGCAACGCGGCCGACAGCGCCGAAGCCCTGCGCGAACCCGGCGCACGGCTGGGCATCGAGGATGTCGCATCCGCCATCGCCGACCCGGCGGTGAAGGAGCAGCTGCGGCGCAACACAGAGGCCGCGATCGCGGCCGGCGTGTTCGGGGTACCCACCCTGGCCATCGGCGACGAGCTGTTCTGGGGCAACGACGCGCACCCGCTGATGGCAGCGGTGCTGGCCGATCCGGGCCTGCTGCGGCAGCCCGAATGGCAGCGCTTGGCCAACCTGCCGGTGGCGGTGCAGCGCAGTCGCTGAACAGGGCGTGGCGCGTTTCCCTCGCGCGCCGCGCTGGGATTTGAGATAGATTTCACGTTTCCGAACCTACAACCGCCCTGGAGGGGGAGCCGCGGATGCGCATCGGAATCGTCGTCGACTCGGCCTGCGACCTGCCGCCGGACTTCATCGCCACACACAACATCGTGCTGCTGCCGATCACCGTACGGATCGGCGAAGCCGTGCTGGCCGATCATCGCGATGAGCAGGCCACCCTGAGTTTCCTGCACGCGCATGTGGCCGAACATGGCGCCGAGGCGGAGACCATCCCCTTCAGCGTCAACCAGATCCGCGACCTGTTCCTGCAGCAGCTGGTGATCGATTACGACCACGTGTTCTGCATGACCATCACCAAGACCCGCAGCCCGATCCACGACAACGCACTGCAGGCCAGCTTCGCCATCCTCAACGACTACAAGCCGGTGCGTCAGGCAGCGGGCTACAACTCGCCGTTCGCGCTGCGCGTGCTCGACACCCAGAACCTGTTCGCTGCCCAGGCGGTAACGGCGGTGGAAGCGGTGCGCCTGCGCGACAGCAACGCCAGCGTGCAGCAGATCCGCGAACGATTGGAGGAACTGGCGGGCAACGTGCATGGCTACATGGTTACCCGCGACCTGTACTACATGCGCGCACGTGCGCGGCACAAGGGTGACCGCAGTGTCGGCCTGCTCAGTGCAGCGCTGGGCAGCGCACTGGACATCAAGCCGGTGCTGCATGGCTACCGCGGCGAGACCGGGCCGGTGGCCAAGATCAAGGGCTTCGACAACGCCGTGCAGAAGCTTTTCGCGGTGGTCGGCCAACGTGTGCGTGCCGGGCTGATGACACCGACGGTGTGCGTCAGCTACGGCGGTGAGCTGGACGAGCTGCGCACCCTGCCCGGCTACGCCCAGTTGAAGGAGGTCTGCGCCACCCATGGCGTGGCCGTGTACGAATCGGTGATGAGCCTGACCGGCATGGTCAATGTCGGCAAGGGCGCGGTCACCGTGGGCTTTGCCGATGGGCCACATCGGTTTGAATGAAGGCCAACCGTGGCGGGAATCTGCACATCGATTCCACCAAGACTGTGCCAGCCTTGCCGCACTTCAAGGAGAACTCCATGCCTGCGCAGTACCACATCAGCTTGCCCGATCCCTCCAAGGCCCGCGGCAACGACCCTGACCTGTCCTTCCATTCGCAGGGCGCCGCCGGCTTCGCCGAGGAACTGCAGGACGCGCTGCGCAGCGGCGCGCTGTTCGAGCGCTGGAAGGCCAAGCAACCCGACCCGGATGCGGTGGAACCGCAATGGGGCGTGACCGATCCGGATGCCACCGTAACCGGCGAACAGAAGGATCTGCGCATCAACCTGGTGGCGACCACCCGCATCGACAGCGACGTGTTCAAGCAGCGCCTGCGCCTGCTGGCCGGCCACCATTGGGAACTGCGCGACGTGCGTTGAGGCACCCGCCCGCCGGGCATGGCCCGGCGTTTCCATTTCCCTACCAGCCACCGCCCAGCGCGCGGTACAGCTCCACCCGCGCGATTGCCGCCGTAGCCTGGCTGTTGGCCAGTGCAGCCTGGTTGTCCAGTGCGATGCGCTGGGTGGTCAGCACGTCCAGCATGTCGACCACGCCGGCCTGGTACTGCCGGCGCGCCGCACCGAGCGCGGTCTCGCTTTCGTCCACCGCCACGTGCAGCTGCACGGTGCGCTGCTGTTCGGCGGCGTAGCCATCGATGGCGTCGTCCACTTCATGCCAGGCCTGCAGCACCGTGCGCTGGAACTGCAGCGACGACTGTTGCTGCTGCAGCTTGCTCAACGCGAGGTTGGCCTTGAGCCTGCCGCCCTGGAAGATCGGCAGGCTGATCGACGGCCCGATGCTGAAACGGTGTGCGTTCCAGCCATCCAGATCATCCAGCTGCTTGGCCTGGAAGCCAGCGTCGCCATTCAAGGTGATACGCGGCAGGAAACTGGCCTTGGCCACGCCGATGCCGGCCGTTGCGGCATGCAACGCCGCTTCGGCGCGACGGATGTCAGGGCGACGCTCGGCCAGTTCGCTGGGCAGCCCCACCGCCACGGCCGGCAGTGCGGGCCAGTCACGGCATGCATTCTGCAGCTGCGCATCCAGTGCCTGCGGAGGCTGCGCCAGCAGGAACGCCAGTGCATTGCGCAGCTGCGATTCACGATGCCGCAGCGGCGCGATGCGTGCCTGCAACGATGCCACCTGCGCGGACGCGCTGGACACCTGCAGCGTGCTGGCCACGCCCTGGCGTTGGCGTGCTTCGGTCAGGCGCTTGATGTCGTGGGCGATGCCGAGGTTGTCCTCGGTGATCGCCAGCAGCTGCCGCGTCGCGCGCAGCTGCAGATAATCACGCGCGGTTTCCGCCAGCAGCGCGATGCGCACTGCGTGTGCATCCTCCTCGGCCATCTGCACGCGTGCATCGGCGGCTTCCACCTGGCGGCGCACCCGTCCCCACAGATCCAGTTCCCAGCTCAGGCCGATGCCGGCCTGGAACAGCCCATAGTCATCACGACCGCCGTTGCCGGACGGATCGTTCAAGCCCACCTCGCTGTTGCGTGCGCGTGCGCCGCTGGCGGTTGCGCTGACGCTGGGCAGACGGTTGGCGGCGCTGATGCCACGCGCGGCGCGGCTCTGCTGCACGCGGTTGGCCGCCAGCTGCAGGTCCAGGTTGGCCTCCAGCACCTGGCTGGCCAGCTGTCCGAGCAGTGGGTCGTCGAAGCCGGCCCACCAGGCGGCGTCCTGATCGATCGCGTTGCCCGCGACGGCCTCGCCCTGCCAGTGACTGGGCAGTTCCGCCTGAGGACGTACGAAGTCCGGACCCATCGTGCAGGCAGCCAGGGCCGTGCACAGGCTGGCCGCAACGAAGGTGCTGCGGAACAAGGCAACTGCGCTCATGCGCCCTCCCCGGCCGCATGGCCCGGACTGTGCTTCACGCTCTGCGCGCGCGCGCGGCTGCCCAGGTCGACACTGGCTTCCACCGACATGCCGGCACGCAGCTGGTCCAGCAGCGGCTGGCCCGGCTCCAGCACGATCTTCACCGGAATACGCTGCACCACCTTGGTGAAGTTGCCGGTGGCATTCTCCGGTGCGACAGCGGCGAAGGTGACGCCGGTGGCCGGCGCGATGCTGTCGATGTGCCCGCGCAGTGGCTTGCCCGGGAACACGTCCACCTTCAGTTCGACCTGCTGGCCGGCCTGCATGCGGGTCATCTGTGTTTCCTGGAAGTTGGCGACCACGAAGGCACGCTTCAGCGGCACCACCGCGGCCACCGGTGTACCCGGGGTCAGGTAGGCACCTACGCGCACTGCTCGACGACCGACCACGCCGTCGATCGGTGCACGCAGCACGGTGTGCGACAGATCCAGTTCTGCGCGGGCCTGCGCCGCTTCCGCGCGTTGCACCGCGGCCTGCGCAGCCTGCACACCGGCGGTCAGGATGTCGGTGCGCTGGCGCGCGGTCGACAGCGCCGCCTGGCCCTGCTGCAGGTGGGCACTGGCCACGGCCTGCTTCGACTGCGCCTGCTGCGCGTTCTGCACGGTTCCGGCGCCGTCACGGGCCAGTTCGCGGTAGCGCTGCTGGTCGGCACTGGCCAGGGTCAGTTCGGAACGGCTGACATCGACACTGGCCCTGGCCTGCGCGATCAGCGAATCCTGCTGGGCCAGTGCGGCCTGTGCGTTGGCGAGCTGTGCGCGGGCATTGGCGAGGTCGGCACGGGCCGCCTGCAGGGCGACCTGGTAGTCACGGTCGTCGATGCGGGCCAGCACGTCGCCGGCCTTCACCGACTGGTTGTCCTCCACCTCCACGGCACTGACGAAGCCGGGAATTTTCGGAGCCACCAGGGTGTAGTCGGCCACCACGTACGCATTGTTGGTGCTCTGGTGGCCAGAGTCGCGCAGCAGCAGCCAGGCGCCGATGGCCAGGGCCAGTACGCCCAGGCCCAGGCCGGTGTGGAGAGTGGTTCGATTGATCGTCATGAGGGGTTCCTGCGAAAGGTTCAGGCCACGGCACGTGGCGGGTGGATGCGGGTGGGCATCCAGGCAATGAGGGGAATGAAGGCCAGCGCCACCAGTGCGACCACCCAGTACAGGTCGGCCGAGGTCAGCGCCTGCACCTGTGCATGCAGGCGCGCGCCGAGCTGCGGGCCATCGGCCAGCCACGGTTGCTCGCCCAGGCGGTCGACCAGCACGGTGGAATGGAAATGACGGCGGCCCTGGGCGACGGCATCCAGTACGCCGCTGGCGAGCACCGCAGCGAAACCCTTGACCGTGTTGAACCACGCCGAGGCAAATGGGCCGTCCTGCGGCGCCAGGCCGCCGGTGGCCAGCATCAGCAGCGGCAGCACCGCCATCGGTTGTGCGAACACCTGCAGCAGCTGCGCCCACAGGAAGTTGTCGCGGATCCAGGCCACGTCCAGGTGCGAGCCCAGCCAGCAGGCCAGGGCCAGTATCGCCAGGCCGGTGGCCTGCACCCAGCGGCAATCCACCGCGCGGATGTTCAGCAGCGCCGCCACCAGCGGCAGCGCGATCACCTGCGGCAACGCCACCCACAGCAGCATCGGTGCGGTCTGCAACGGCCGGTAGCCCTGCACGCTGGCCAGGAAACCGGACGGGATGGAGATCACCGCCAGCAGCACGAACAGCACGCCGCCCAGCGTCACCAGCGAGTAGCTGAGATTGCGGTTGGCCAGCAGTTGCAGCTTGAAGAACGGCAAGGGGTGGAACCATTCATTGATCATGAACAGCACCATCAGGCCGGCGCCCCCCCCGATCATCAGCGTGATCATCGACGAGTCGAACCAGTTCAGGCGCGGGCCCTGCACCAGGCCCAGTACCAGCAGCACCAGCGCTGGCAGGCCGAGCAGCAGGCCGACCGTATCGAACTGGGCGAAGCGTTCCAGCCTCAGCGGGTCCTGTGGCAGGCCCCAGCCGACCATCGCCATGGCGGCCAGGCAGTACGGCACGATCTGCCAGAACGCCCAGTGCCAGCCCACCTGCTCGACCCAGAACGCGGCCAGCGGCGTGCCCATGCTCGGGCCGAACGTCGCCGTCAGAGCGTAGCCGGCCAGGCCGTACAGCTTGATGCCCGGCGGCAGGAAGCGCAGCGCCACGCTCATCAGCAACGGCGGCAGTGCACCACCGCACAGGCCTTGCAATGCACGCAGCAGCAGGAACACCTGCAGGTTCGGGGCGAGCGGGCACAGCACGCCCAGCACCATGAAGCCACCGATCATCGCCAGCGCGAAACGACGCAGCGAGAAGGTGGCGGCACACCACGGCGCAAAGGCCATCGCGCTGACCGACATCGCGCTGTAGAGGGCGATGATCCAGCTGCCGTCATCGACGCTGAAACCCATCGCGCCACGGATGTCGGCCAATGCGACCTTGGTGATGTTCTCGTTGAAGCCCGACACCAGCACCGCCAGCAGCACGCCACACAGGCCGACCAGAATGCGGCGATCGAGCCCGGGGGCGGCGGCAGGACGGGGCGCTGCGGCGGCCGGGACAGCGGCGGCCGGCGTACTCATCGCCGGGCACCTATCCGTGCAGTACACGGCATGTTGGGGGTCATTGGAATGCGCTCAGTGAAACTCAGGGGAGCGCAGTCTAGGGAGCCGGTACCCTGTGAAAAATGGCGTCGCCGGCATCCCAGGCGTGCGCCGGGCGCACGCCTGCAGATGTCAGCGCGAGGCCTCCCCTGCGCTTTCGCACATGGTCTTGATCGAGCGCCGCAGCCACTGGTGCGCGGCGTCGTTGTCCAGGCGCGGATGCCAGGCCTGCACGATGGCCGCGGTCCGCACCGGAATCGGCAGCGGGAACAGGCGCAACGGCAGGCGCATGTTGACGATCCGCTCCAGCATCACGCTTGGCATCTGCGGCAGGATCAGGTCCGATTCGGCCGCCGCGAAGATCGCACCGTGGAAGGTCGGGCTGATCAGCGCCACGCGACGCTGCAGGCCGAGCGTGGCCAGGTCATCATCGATCGGCCCACGTGGCAGGCCACGGCGCGACACCGCGATGTGGTCGCACGCGGCAAAGCGCTCGGCACTGATCTCCTCGTCGAACAGTGGATGGTCTTCGCGCGCTGCGCCCATGAACGAGGTACTGAACAGGTTCTGCACCTTGGTATCGGGCGCATGCTTGCCGGCCGTGCTGATGTACAGGTCGATCCGGCCCTGTGCCATCGCATCGTCGTCGGTATCGCCCTCGGGCACGAAGCGCAGCACTGCGCGCGGCGCCTGCTGGCGGAACAGCTCGCGCAGGCGTCCGCCGAAACCACCGACGAACACATCATTGGCACGCACGCTGAAGGTTCGCTCGAGCACGCGCATGTCTACTTCGCGACCGGCGTTGAAGACGCGGTGGGCCTGCTCGATCACATCGCGGACCTGCTCGCGCAGCTGCAGGGCGCGGGGTGTGGGCGCCAGACCGCGGCCTGCACGCACCAGCACGGGGTCGCCCAGCGCAGTGCGGATCCGGCCCAGGGTGCGGCTCATTGCCGGCGCGCTCAGGTTCATCCGGCGCGCGGCGGCGGCCACGCTGCACTCGTCAATCAGCACGTCCAGTGCCAGCAACAGGTTCAGGTCCGGCAGGGGCATGACAGTCTCCGGTAAATCAGATGACTCTACGGCACTTGCAACCACCATGGATTGCGTTCTACGCATTCATTGACTGCCGCGCACGGCATGGGTGCACGCGATGACATCGGCGACCATCCCCGGCCTGCCAAGGAGACATCCATGTTCAATACCCTGCTGGTCGCCCTGGACGGTGGCCCCCAGCACGCGCGCGTGCTGGACCTGGCCGCGGCCATTGCCGGCCCCCGCAGCCGCCTGCACCTGCTGTGCGTGCTCGACCCCGAATTCGCGCTGGCGGCCAATGCCAGCGAAGCCGACCGTATCGAGTACCCGGAAGCCGCCCGCCAGCGCTCCCGCGCCGAGGCGGTGCTGGCCGAAGCCCTGGCCGAGCTGCGCGAGCGCGGCGTCGATGCCATCGCGCAGATCCCCTCCGGCGACCCCGGCGAAGTCATCAGCGACCAGGCCAGGCGCCTGAAGTGCGATCTGATCGTGATCGGCCACCGCCACCTGTCCCGGCTGGAGCGCCTGTTCGAACCCTCGATCGGGCAATGGACCATCGATCACGCCCCCTGCCCCGTGCTGGTGGAAACCCGCGACCCACAACCCTAGCTGCCATGGCCTCCCGTTCCCCCTTGTTTCCCACCCGGGTCAGCTACCGTGCCTTCGGCCGCCAGTTCGGCCGTGGCGAGCAGGCGCTGCTGGCGGCGATACGCCAGCTGCGTGACCCCGATCTCGTAGCCGATGGACTCGCACAGCTGAGCGGCCTCGGCCTTGATCCTGAAGGCTGCGACGCGTTCATCAACCTGCTGCCGCTGCTGGCCGCGCCGACGGCACCGATCGACCTGTTGCCCGCCGGCTCTCCGTTCATTGCCGCCAGCGAACTGGACCTGCTGGTCTGCCTGCTGCGCATCGCACAATGGCGGCATGCGCGCCCACGCGAAGACGACACGCTGGCACCGTTGCGCCAGCAGCTGGCGCGCTGTGCGATCGCCGTGCAGGCGGCAAAACTGCCGTTGCGACAGCGCTCGTTGTCACCGGTCGGGCTGAGGCTGCTCGATCCCACCGGCTGGCTGCGGCAGCGATGACCCGGCCGCGCCGACCGTGCGCAATCGCGCACAGGGAGCGGCTACCTGGCGCGCTCAGCAATCCATCCTGCCGTGCGCACTGCCTTCGTCGTCGAGCACGTGCGCATGCAGGATCACCTGGTTGCGACCGGCGCGCTTGGCGGCATACAGGCCGGCATCGGCGTCCGCCAGCAACTGATCGGCACTGGCCAGGGCCGGCGGATGCAGGTAGCCCACGCCGATGCTGATACTGACCGACCCTTCCGGCAGTGGCAGCGCTGCCACCGCCTCGCGCAGGCGCTCGGCCAGCGCCAGCACGCCCGAGAGCGGGCTTCCCGGCACGATCACGGCGAATTCCTCGCCGCCATAGCGTGCAACGCTGTCACCACCGCGACCGGCTATGGCCTTCAGCACCCCGGCCACCGCCTGCAGGCAACGATCACCAGCCGGATGGCCGTGCTGGTCGTTGAAGGCCTTGAAGTGGTCGATATCCACCAGCAGCAGGCCCAGCTCGGTGCCGCTGCGCCGTGCGCGATTCCACTCGGACATCAGCCGTGCGTCGAATTCGCGACGGTTGGCCACGCCGGTCAGGCCATCCTGCCGCGCAAGTTGATCCAGTGCTGCCTGGCGTTCCAGAAGATCCGCCTGGAGCAACACGCTGCGCAGGCCGAAACCAAGGGTAGCTACGACGAAGCCCGCGACCGCCAACGGCCGCGCATGATCGACCACCAACGTGCCGACCACCAGCAGCAGCAATGGCAGGATGATCGGGCCGGCGGCCTGCACCGTCCGCGCCAGCCTCGGGTGTGCCGTGGTGCCTGTGTCCGGCGCCGTGTCCAGCGCCAGGCAGGCGATCAGCAGAAAAGGTACGTCGATCAGCAGATCGTTGAACGCACCGAATGCATCATCGGATGTGTAATGGTTGATGTAGTAGGCCACCAGCAGATAGGCCAGAGCGTACAGCGCCAGTGCGCGGAAGAATCTACGCCGTTCGGGCACGTCGCCGGCCAGCCATCGCACCACGGCGAACCCGGCGATACACAGATTCTGGATGTCGAACATGCGCTGCATGTTGGACATCGCATGGGCGTCGACCTCGACACGGGCGGCAAACGATGCGGTGTGCACGAAGAACAGCACCCCCAGCAACGCCGCCATCGCCGCGTCGATCAGGCTGATGCTCAAGCGCTCGCGGCGTGCCCGGGCCAGGATGAACACCAGCGGCACGCCATACAGCACGTACAACAACAGGCTGACGCGCGGGGTGAAGTCAGCCCGGCCGGCGCCCAGCGCATCCACCATGTTGAACGTCATGCCGCCGGCCCACAGCAGCAGTGCCATCGCGGTAGCACGCCAGCCCAGAGCGGCGCGGTCACGTTGCGCCCGCACCAGGCACGCGGCAGCGGCCAGCAGCGGCGCACCGGTCAGGAATACGAAAGATCCTACGCCCGCCGGGCTCGGCCAGAACGCCACGACCAGCCCATGGCAAAGCACGTACAGCATCGCCAGCACTACCGGCATGCATCCCCCCCGATCCGCAAGGCCGTATGGCCGCACCATAGCGCGCCTGTACGCCACAGCGGCGTGATCCACTGCGGCAAAACGACACTCCGCGTGCACCACCGGAACGCCCTCAGCCGTGCAGGGCGCGGGCGTGGTGGGCGATGTGCTCGCCGATGAAACTGGCGATGAAGTAGTAGCTGTGGTCGTAGCCCGGCTGCAGGCGCAGGGTCAGCGGATGGCCGGCGGCATCGCAGGCCTGCTGCAGGCGCTGCGGCTGCAGCTGGGTCTGCAGGAATTCGTCCGCCTCGCCCTGGTCGACCAGCAACGGCAGGCGCTCACGGGCC
The DNA here is from genome assembly GCF_052045015.1 of Stenotrophomonas sp. 22692. Taxonomy (NCBI): domain Bacteria; kingdom Pseudomonadati; phylum Pseudomonadota; class Gammaproteobacteria; order Lysobacterales; family Lysobacteraceae; genus Stenotrophomonas; species Stenotrophomonas sp. 22692. Next base: position 15,358 of record NZ_JBQEMR010000041.1, on the reverse strand, counting down.
ACGGCGACCAGCTCGCTGGCATCCCATTGCGCCCAGTCCGCCGGGTTGTCGCCCAGGTAGGCGTGGAAGGCCTTCTGCCCCCACGGCACGTGGCTGGGTGCAACGATCGGCGAGAACGCCGACACGCTGCGGTAGCGCCCCGGGTTGCGCAGCGCGATCACCAGCGCACCGTGACCGCCCATCGAGTGGCCGCTGATGCCACGCGCATCGGTGACCGGGAAATTCGCCTCGATCAGTGCCGGCAGTTCCTGTGTCACGTAGTCGTGCATGCGGTAGTGCTTCGCCCACGGCGCACGGGTGGCATTGAGGTAGAACCCCGCCCCCTTGCCCAGGTCATAGCCCTCGGCATCGGCCACGTCATCGCCGCGCGGGCTGGTATCAGGCGCAACGATGATCACACCGTGCTCGGCCGCATAGCGCTGCGCGCCGGCCTTGGTGATGACGTTCTGCTCGGTGCAGGTCAGGCCGCTCAACCAGTACAGCACCGGCAGCGCCTGCGCTTCCGCCTGCGGCGGCAGGTACACGGCGAACTGCATGTCGCAGCCCAACGTGGCCGAGTGGTGGCGGTAGACGTCCTGCCAGCCGCCGAAACAGGCGCGGTGTTCAATGCGTTCCATGGTGCTCTCCTGCGCGGCGCGCCAGCGCACGCGTGCTTCTGGTAGATGCCGACCTTGGTCGGCTTATCCACGCGCGGCGTGGATGCCTTTGTTGATCAGTTCATCCAGCTGCGCCAACAGGCGCAGCAATGGTTCGACGCCAGGCTGCCCATCAAGATTGCGAGAGGCCGCCACCGCCACATCGCTGCGCGGCGGCCACTGCCCGGCCGCGCGCGCCTCGTAGAGGCGCGGCAGGAATACCTGCGCAAGCCACTGCTCGAACGGCATGCCATCGTCGCTGCCGAAGGCCGAGGTCACCGCACGCGCTGGCCCCACCTCGCCCACTACCCAGCCCAGCGCACGCAACGCCTGCTCGATCGGGGCCACCAGGGCCGCGCGCGGGTCTTCCGCACGCGGCCGACGCAGGGCATCCAGCCAGCCCATGACGCGGCTCAGTAGTGGACCACCGAACGGATCGACTTGCCTTCGTGCATCAGGTCGAAGGCTTCGTTGATCTTGTCCAGGTCCATGGTGTGGGTGACGAACGGGGCCAGTTCGATATCGCCCTTCATCGCGTCTTCCACCATGCCCGGCAGCTGGCTGCGGCCCTTCACGCCACCAAACGCGGTGCCCATCCACTTGCGGCCGGTCACCAGCTGGAACGGACGGGTGGAGATCTCCTGGCCCGAACCGGCCACGCCGATCACCACGCTCTGGCCCCAGCCACGGTGCGCGCATTCCAGCGCCGCGCGCATCACGTTGACGTTGCCGATGCACTCGAAACTGTGGTCCACGCCCCAGGTGGTCATCTCGACGATGACCTGCTGGATCGGCTTGTCGTAGTCCTTCGGATTGATGCAGTCGGTGGCGCCGAATTCGCGCGCCAGCTCGAACTTGGACGGGTTGGTGTCCACCGCGATGATGCGGCCGGCCTTGGCCTGGCGCGCGCCCTGGATCACCGCCAGGCCGATGCCGCCGAGGCCGAACACCGCCACGCTGTCGCCTTCCTGCACCTTGGCGGTGTTGTGCACCGCGCCGATGCCGGTGGTGACGCCGCAGCCGAGCAGGCAGACGTGTTCCGGGTTGGCGTCCGGGTTGATCTTCGCCAGCGACACCTCGGCCACCACGGTGTACTCGCTGAAGGTCGAGCAGCCCATGTAGTGGTACAGCGGCTCGCCGTTGTAGCTAAAGCGGCTGGTGCCGTCGGGCATCACGCCCTTGCCCTGGGTGGCGCGCACCGACACGCACAGGTTGGTCTTGCCGCTCTTGCAGAACAGGCATTCGCCGCACTCGGCGGTGTACAGCGGAATCACGTGGTCGCCGGGCTTGACGCTGGTCACGCCCTCGCCCACGTCCACCACGATGCCGGCGCCTTCATGGCCCAGCACCACCGGGAACAGGCCTTCCGGGTCATCGCCGGACAGGGTGAACGCATCGGTGTGGCAGACACCGGTGTGGGTGATCTTGACCAGCACTTCGCCCTTCTTCGGCGGGGCGACGTCGATCTCGACGATCTGCAGCGGCTGGCCGGGACCAAAGGCGACGGCGGCACGGGACTTCATGGTGGCTTCTCCAGGATCAGGCGGGAATGGAATGGCAGGACGATCGACGCGATGTGGCGCCGATGCTTATTTCAGGTACGAGCGGATCAACGCGCTCATGTCGCGCACGCGTTCGGCGCGTTGTTCGTCGGAGGCTGCGGGTTGCCCGAACTCCTCGCGCAGATGGGCCTCCATCACTTCGGACATCAGGCCGTTGACCGCGCCACGGATGGCCGCGATCTGCTGCAGCACCGGCCCGCAGTCGGCACCGGCTTCCAGCGCGCGGTCCAGCGCATCGCACTGGCCGCGGATGCGGCGCACGCGGGCCAGGACCTTCTTCTTCTCCTCGGGGGAGTGCGGCATGACGGGGCCACCTCGGAACTATACTGGGGGATAGTATACATGCGCGGACGGATGAAGCCACATCATGCATGCCGGGGCATGCGCTACGGACAGATCAGCCTGCAAATATGAATGAATAGTAAATAGATTCAATTGTTACTTTTTCATGGCCTAGGGTGTCGCATTCGCCCTTGCGTTTATTCCTGAGTCACATTGGCGTGACCAGGGAGAGATCATGTACCGACCGTTGTTCGCCCGCAGTCGCTTGTCTGTCGCGTTGGGTTCGGCATTGGTGCTGGTGGCCGCCGCACCGGCCATGGCGCAGCAGGCCGCCACGCAGGAACAGGAGGCCGAGCCCGCCAGCAGCAAGACCCCCGTGCAGCTGGACCGGATGACCGTCACTGGCTCACGCATCTACCGCGCCGGCTTCGACACGCTGGAACCCGCTGCGGTGGTCAGCCGTGAATCGATCGAGAACTATGGCGACACCAACCTCATCGACGCGGTGACCCGGATTCCCGGGGTCAGTGCCGGCGTCAGTTCGCGCGGCGACCAGGCCGGTTTCGGTGCGGGCGTCAACTTCGCCAGCAAGTTCGGCCTGGGCAGCAATCGCCTGCTGACCCTGGTCAATGGACGCCGCTTCGTGACCTCTACCCCGCCCACCATCTTCGGTGCCGGCGGCGGCTCGGGTATCCAGGTGGACATGAACGCCATTCCCAGCGTCATGGTGCAACGCATTGAAAGTCTGAGCGTTGGCGGTGCCCCCACCTATGGCTCGGATGCGATCTCCGGCGTCAACAACATCATCCTGCGCGACAAGTTCGATGGCGCCGAAGTCGAACTGGGCTATGGCAGAACCAGCAAGAACGACAACGAGCGCTACTCCTGGTCGGCCATCTTCGGTACCGGATTCGCCGATGGGCGGGGCCACATCGTGGTGGCGGCGGAACTGGACAATGCCGACGGCGTGAACGCGCTGCAACGTGATTTCTACCGCCAGGGCTACAGCCTGCAGGCCAACCCCACTGCAGCCAACGCTGGCAACTTCCAGCCCCTGCGCCGGCCAACCAATGATGGCCGCATCGACGGCAGCATTCCCTTCAATACCGGACCGGCCGACGGCATCCCCGACCAGGTCTGGATCCGCAACCGGCGCATCGCCAGCATGACCTTCGGTGGCCTGGTGATGCCGGCGACCGGCAGCTACACGCGCAACGGCCTGGGCGACATCCTTGGCTTCGGTCCGAACAAAGACAAACTGTGGCAGTTCAACAACGAGGGCAAGCTGGTCGAGTTCAATCCCGGTACCAGCTATGCGGGCGGCAACGCCTCCGGCGGTGACGGCCTGAACCTGTTCGAGACGGTGCCGCTGATCGCCGACCTTGAACGACGCTCGGTGTTCTCCACCGGCAGCTTCGACTTCACCGACAACGTGCGCGGCTTCTTCGAGCTATCGCGATACGAAGCGACCGCCCGCGAAACCCTGGACCAGAACGTCTACAACGCCGTGTCCTTCGGCAATGCACGCCTGGATGGCGGCGGTACCGCCAGCGGTGCGCTGACCTTCAGCGCCAGCAATCCGTTCCTGAGTGCGGAAACCCGCAGGATCCTCGCCGACAACGGCATCACCTCGTTCCGGCTGTCGCGCTCTTCGCGCGACCTGTCGATGAACAACGCCAGCACCGAGACCCGCCTGACCCGCGCGGTGCTTGGGCTGAACGGCTTCTTCGAGGTTGGAAAGCGCAGCTTCAACTGGGAAGCCAGCGTCACCCATGGCCGCGGTGACTTCGACTACCTCGGCACCGGCCTGATCCAGCAGAACTTCATCAATGCGATCAACGTCACCACCGACGCCAGCGGGCGCATCATCTGTGATCCCACCCGCCCGGGCACCACGGCCGATGCGAACTGCCGCCCGCTGAATCTGTTCGGCGAGAACCAGGCGTCGCGCGAAGCCCTGGACTACGTCTCCACCCGGACCGTGGCCAAGGCGCAGACCCGCCAGACCGTCATCAACGCGTCGGTATCCGGCGGCCTGTTCGATCTGCCCGGCGGCGAGCTGTCCGCCGCGGCCGGCTTCGAGCACCGCCGCGAAGAAGGCTCCTTCACCCCCAGCGAGTACCAGCGCCTGGGCCAGGGTCGTTCGGTGCCGACCCAGGCGGCGGAAGGCAAATACCACACCAATGAAGTGTTCGCCGAAGTGCTGGCACCGCTGTTCAATCCCGACTGGGACATCCCGGGCCTGCATCGCCTGGACCTGACCGCCAAGTTCCGCCGCGTCGACAATTCCGTCGCCGGCGCGTTCAATGCGTTCACCTACGGCATCCAGTACGAACCGATCGCCGGCCTGCAGCTGCGCGGCAACAAGACCCAGTCACTGCGTGCGCCCTCCATCGCCGAGCTCTACACCACCCAGCAGCCGGCCTACTACAACATCCCGGAAGTGTGCTCGCTGGACAACATCAGCGGCGGCTCCAATCCGGCGGTGCGTCGCCGCAACTGCCAAGCGTTCTTCGCCGCCTACCCGGGCGCCGATCCGAACACCTTCCGCCAGCAGCCGACCAATACGCTGGGCTCGACCAACGGCAGCACACGCCTGCAGAACGAAACGGCGAAGTCGTGGACGGCCGGCATCGTGTTCGCGCCGGAGTGGATCCCGGGCCTGCGCGTCGCCGCCGACTGGTATGACATCAAGATCAACAACGTGATCACGTCGCTGAGCGCCAACGACATCATCACCGGTTGCTTCGACACTGCCGACTTCAACGCCGCCAACGTGCCCAACGCCAACCGCTTCTGCGGGCTGGTGACGCGTGATCCGAACACCGGCGTGGCTACCAGCATCAAAACCGAGTATGGCAACGGCCCGGTGCTGATGTTCCGCGGCTGGACCGCCGAAGTCGGCTACCGTTGGGACCTGTCGCGCTTGGGCGTGCTGGACCTGGACTTCTACGGCTACATGCCGAAGAACCGTGGCCAGGCCGCGAACCGGGACGTGCCGTTCGTCGAACAGGCGGGCAGCTTCAACGAGCCCAAGCGCCAGTTCCGCTGGACCGCCCAGCATCGCATCGGCAACTGGAACTACGGCGTGGCCTCCAACTACACCAGCCGCGCCCAGTACACGATGACCGATACCCCGGAAAGCCGTCAGTACTTCTACCGCGACAGCTGGACCACCTGGGACGCCAACGTCACCTACCGCATCACCGATGCCGCACGCGTGACGCTGTCGGTAATCAACGTGGGCGACGACATCGGTCCGTTCCCCTATGTATTGGATGCACTGGGCCGTCGCTACATGGCCAGCCTGCGCTACAACTTCAAGTAGGCCAGCCACAGCGGTTTCACAGGCGGGGCCCGCTGTACGGGCCCCGCTCAATCAAACAGACCTTGTTCCGCCAACCGGGTCAGCTCGTCCACCACATAGCGCACCTTGGGCCGCAGGTGGCGCGTCGGTGGCCACAGCGCATGGATGTCGATGTGCCGCTGCATGTGCGCGTCAAGCACCAGTTGCAACGCGCCGGAATCCAGATGGCGGCGCACCAGTGAAATGGGCATCTGGCAGATGCCGAGGCCAGCGATGGCCGCTTCGATCACCGCATCGCCATCATTGAGTTGATAGGGCGCGCCGGGAATGAATGTTCCCTCGTCCTGCTCGCTGCCGATCCGCCACCAGACCGGCTGGCCATGACGGAAGCCGACGATGCTGCGGTGCTGCGCCAGTTCCTCCACCGTGCGCGGCACGCCGTATGCCTGCAGGTACTCCGGCGATGCGCAGGTGACCAGCCGCTGGCGCCCCAGCCGCCGCGCCACCAGATGCTCTGCCTGGTGCAGCCCACCGAAACGGATCAGCAGGTCGATGCCTTCCTCGACCGGATCGACGAAGTGATCGGTGAAGGTCATCGTCAACTGCAGGTCCGGGTACTGCCGGCACAGTCGCAACAGCACCGGCAGCACCACCAGCCGCCCGAACGAGGACGGCATGTCGATGCGCAGCCGCCCGCTGGGCAGGCCGGCCGACCCCAGGCAGGCCTCGGCCGCGGAGATCTCTTCCAGCGCCGCCGCACAGGAGGCGTAGTACGCCTCGCCATCGGTGGTCAGCGCGATGCGCCGCGTGGTGCGGTGGAACAGGCGCACCCCCAGCCGTGTTTCCAGCCGGGCGATGGCCTTGCCCACCGCCGAACGCGAGATGCCCAGCGCATCGGCGGCTTCGGTGAAGCTGCCCGAGCGGGCCGTGGTGACGAAGGTCACCAGGCCATTCAACGATTCCAGCGGCAGCATCCTCTACTCCACATTGGGGACAAATAGTCCCGCACACAGGGAGATCGAAGCGCTTTATGTGCCCGCATGTCAACTCCATCCTGTGTGCATCGCGCCGCTGGCGCCCCTCCCCCGCACTGAGATGACCGACATGACCGCCGCCCTGTTCCACCCCTTCGACCTGGCAGGCACCGCCCTGCGCAACCGCATCGCGATGGCCCCGATGACCCGCGCCCGCAACCCCGGCGTCGTGGCCAACGAACTGACCGCCCAGTATTACCGGCAGCGGGCCAGCGCCGGCCTGATCATCAGCGAAGGCACGCCGGTCTCGCCGCAGGGCCAGGGCTACATCGACGTGCCGGGCATCTGGTCGGCCGAACAGGTGGCCGGCTGGAAGCTCGTCACCGAGGCGGTGCACGCCGCGCAGGGCACGATCTTCGCCCAGCTCTGGCACGTCGGCCGCATGTCGCATTCCTCGCTGCAGCCCGATGGTGGCCAACCGGTCAGCGCCGGCACGCGCCCGGTGGCCAGCGCACCGAAGAACACCTCGTTCGTGTATCTGGCCGATGGTAGCCGCGGCCATGCCGATCCCACCCCGGCACGTGCACTGGAGACCGCCGAGATCCCCGGCATCGTCGACGACTTCGTGCGCGGCGCGGACAACGCCATTGCGGCCGGCTTCGACGGCATCGAGCTGCATGCCGCCAACGGCTACCTGTTCGAACAGTTCCTCAACCCGCTCATCAACCAGCGCGAAGACTGCTACGGCGGCTCGCTGCCCAATCGTGCGCGCTTGATCCTGGACACCGTCGATGCAATGGCGCAACGCATCGGTGCGCATCGCATCGGCGTGCGCCTGGCACCGAACAACCTCACCTTCGACATGCCCTTCTACCCCGACAACGAAGCCACCTATCTGTACCTGGCCGAGGAACTGGGCACGCGCGGGCTGGCCTATGTGCACCTCAACGACAACCTGCAGGCGGGCCAGTCGGTGCTGGGCGAGGCGTTCCTGCAGCAGTTCAAGCAGGCCTACGGTAGCACCGTGATCCTGGCCGGTGGCATGACCCGCGAACGCGCCCTGCAGCTGATCGACGCCGGCACCATCGACCTGGCCGCGTTCGGCCAGCCGTTCATCGCCAACCCGGATCTGGTCGAGCGCCTGCAGCACAACGTCGCGCTGGCCACGCCGGACCGCAACACCTATTACGGTGGCGGCGAGGCAGGCTACCTCGATTACCCGCGCGCACAATAGAGCCACGCCATGCGTGGATGCGGGCGTACACTGCCCGCCCGCATCCACCGGATCTGCCCATGGATACGCCCACCGCGTCATTCATCGTCAATCTCGATGTCCCCGATCTAGCCGCTGCCGAAGACTTCTACATCCGGGCCTTCGGCCTGCGCATCGGCCGCCGTCTCGGCCCGGGCGCGGTGGAGCTGCTCGGTGGGCCAGCGCCGCTCTACCTGCTGCACAACGACGCCGGCAGCGCCGCCACCGAAGACGGCGACGTGCGCGACTACGAGCGCCATTGGACGCCGCTGCACCTGGATTGGGTGGTGGATGACATCGACGCCGCGCTGGCGCGTGCGGTTGCAGCCGGGGCGACACTCGAGCAGTCCGTGCGCGAGCGTCGCTGGGGCCGCATCGCCGTGCTGGCCGACCCGTTCGGCCACGGCTTCTGCCTGATCCAGTTCAGTGCTGAAGGCTACGACGCGCTGGTCGAATGACCGGCGCGCGGTTCACCACGGCAACGGTACCGCCTCGCCATTCGCGCGTTCGCCGTAGTACAGCGACGGCAGCAGCCGCGAGAGGAAACTGAACTCCGTGTAGCAGTGCTTGAGCAGGCCCAGGCCGACCGCATCGCCGGCATCGCGGTGCGGATCAGCGCTGTCCAGGCCCAGCACGAAGCGGCTGCGCAGCACACAGCCGAACGGCGTATCGCGTGCCACGTGCAGCATCTGCCCGTCGCAGGGATCACCGTTTACATCCAGGCGCACGTGGTCGCCGAAGCCGATGCGCGCGGCAATCACCGCCGATACATCGCCGGCATCCTGTGCCGCCTGCAGGCGCTCTGGCACCAACAACGTGCGCGGATCATGGAACTTCAGGCGCGCCGCCACCGGCGGAATGTCGGCCAGCGATTCCACCGCATGGATGCTGGCACCGTGGTAGCTGCGCCCGCGCTGCCACGCCGCGTCCCAGCCGCGATGCTCGACATGATCAACCGGATGCCACCAGCGGATGTGCTGGGTGGTCTCGAAGAAGGTGAACCACCAGTCCAGCATGCGGCCCTTGCAGCCGTGCAGATCGGTACGCACCGCGACAAGCAGGGTGCCGTCTTCGCGGCGCTGGATGCCGGTCTCCAGGTGCATCGGCGCCGGGTCGAGCAGATCGTGGTGGTCCAGCCAGGCGCGTGCGTTCACAGCGGTATCCATCGGGGTCTCCTGCGGTGTTGGGAGACCCGACAATACGGAAACGTCATTCGTTTCGCAATTAGCCGGATGCGGTAAGATGGGGGCAATGAACAGCCCTCCCCTGCCCGAGCCCACAACACCGAGCCGCCGCCGCGGCCGCCCCGCTCGACCGGAAGCCGAGGTCCGCCACGCCGTGCTGCAGGCCACGCTGGAGCTGCTGCTGGCACAGGGTTACGAGGCGACCACGATCGAAGCGGTGGCGACCCATGCCGGGGTGGCGAAGAAGACCGTGTACCGCCACGCCAGCAACCGCGAGGAACTGGTCGGGTTGGCGGTGCGCGAATGGACCGACGGCTTCGCGCCGCAGCTGCAGCGCGATGCGCACGGTGCCGACGAGGTGCTGCCGTTGCTGCAGGACATCCTGCAGGCGGTGTGCACGCAGGCACTGTCGGCGCAGGCGGTGCAGGTGTTCCGGCTGCTGGCTACCGATTTCCCTGGCAAGGATGCGCTGCTGCAGGCCTATCTGGACAACGGCATCGAACGCGGCCGTGCGCTGCTGGCTGACTGGCTGGAACGGCAGCAGCAGCGTGGGCTGCTGCGTGAGGGGGATTCCGCACGCATGGCGCGACTGATCCTGGCAATGGCAGTGGCCGAGCCGCTGCGCGAACGCGTGATCGGCGTGGTGGCCGAGGATGCGCCGGTGGAGGTGCACCTGCGTGAGTGCCTGGCGTTGTTGGCGCCGGTGTTGCGGGTGCCGTAGGGTTGCCCCATCCGCGCATGGACGACAGTGGGTGGTGGGTGCCGTCCGTTGGTCGGCACCACATCATCCATCGCAACTCATTCGCGCAGCATATCCACGAACGCGCGCAGCGCACCGGGCATCTGCCGCTGCTTCGGGTAGTACAGCGCGAAGCCGGCGAACGGTTCGCTCCAGTCTTCCAGCACCGCCACCATCTGCCCCGAATCAATGTAGGGCCTTGCCGTGTCTTCCAGTACGTAGGCCAGGCCGATGCCATCAAGCACTGCACCCACGACGGTGCCCTGCTCACTCAACGTGAGCCGGCCCGGCACATCGATCTCCAGCGCTTGCCCGCTACGCTCGAACTGCCACTTGTAGAGATGCCCGCTGGCGAAGCGGAAGCGGATGCATTCGTGTGCCGCCAGGTCCCGCGGATGCTGTGGTGCCGGGTGTCGCCGCAGGTAGTCCGGCGAGCCGACAATCAGCCCGCGCAGCGGTGGCCCCATCGGCACCGCCACCATGTCCTCGGGCACGAACTCGTGCAGGCGCACGCCGGCGTCGTAGCCCTCGGCGACGATGTCGACCAGGCCATCGTTCTCGGTCAGCTCCACCCGCACGTCGGGGTGAGCGTGCAGGAAGCGCGCCAGTCGCGGCCCCAACTGGGTCGGTACCGCCGCGCGGGTGGCGTTGATGCGCAGCAGGCCAGCCGGGGCGGCACGGAATTGGTTCATCTCTTCCAGCGCGTCATGCACCTGGCCCAGCGCCGGCTGCAGGCGCTCCAGCAGGCGCTGCCCGGCCTCAGTCAGGGCCACGCTGCGGGTGGTGCGATGGAACAGGCCCACCCCCAACCGCTCTTCCAGCGCGCGGATCGCATAGCTCACCGCCGAGGTCGACAGCGCCAGCTCGGCACCGGCGCGGCGGAAGCTGCGGTGGCGGGCGACCGCGGCAAACGCGGCCAGGTGGGTGAGGTTGTCAGTGGCCATGATTGTGCAGTTCCACTTGATGAATCATGCCGATATCCGCGATTCCTGCCGCTGGGAACGGGGCGTATTGTAAAACGCCTTTCGATAAACCCTGCCAAGGATTCCCCATGTCCCTCGCCCGTGGTTACGCCGCCCATTCACATACCGACCCGCTGATTCCGTACGAGTTCGAACGCCGCGCGGTCGGCCCGGACGATGTGCGCATCGAGATCCTCTACAGCGGCATCTGCCACTCCGACCTGCACCAGGCCCGCGATGATTGGGGTGGCTCGATCTACCCGATGGTGCCGGGTCACGAGATCATCGGCCGCGTCACCGAGGTCGGCAGCAACGTCACCCGCTTCAAGGTCGGCGACCACGCCGGCGTGGGTTGCATGGTCGACTCCTGCCGCCACTGCGACGCCTGCCAGCACGACCTGGAGCAGTACTGCGCCGAGGGCGCGACCTGGACCTACAACGGCCGTGAACGCGAAAGCGGCGCACCGACCTACGGCGGCTATTCCGACCACGTGGTGGTCGAGCAGCGCTTCGTGGTGAAGGTGTCCGACACCCTCGACCTGAAGGCGGCCGCACCGCTGCTGTGCGCCGGCATTACCACGTGGTCGCCGCTGCGCCATTGGAAGGTCGGCCCGGGCCAGAAGGTCGGCGTGATCGGCCTCGGCGGCCTCGGCCACATGGGCGTGAAGTTCGCCAAGGCGCTCGGTGCGCACGTGGTGATGATCACCACCACCCCGGAAAAGGGCGCCGATGCCAAGCGCCTGGGCGCCGATGAGGTGCTGGTCTCGCGCGATGCGGCGCAGATGAAGGCGCACGCCGGCAGCTTCGACTTCCTGCTCAATACCATCCCGGTCAGCCATGACACCAATCCGTACATGGGCCTGCTCAAGCGCGAAGCCACCATGTGCCTGGTCGGCGTGCTGACCGAACTGGACCCGCCGTTGACCGGTGGCAGCGTGATCTTCGGCCGCAAGCACCTGACCGGCTCGGCGATCGGCGGCATGGCCGAGACCCAGGAAATGATGGACTTCTGTGCCGAGCACGGCATCGTCAGCGATGTGGAGATGATCGACATCAAGAACGTCAACGAAGCCTGGGAACGCATGGCGAAGAACGATGTGCGCTACCGCTTCGTGATCGACATGGCGACGATGAAGAACGCGGCCTGATCCAAGGCAGGTGTGAAAAAGAAAAACCCCGGCAGTGCCGGGGTTTTTTCATCGCGTGCCGACCAAGGCCGGCACCCACCCAACATCATCAATACGCGAACTCGCGGAACACCGGATCGACGTCGTCGTGCCAGCGGCCATGGAACAGCGCCAGCTTGCGCTCGGCCGGGGTCAGGCCGGATTCGACGATCTCCTGCAGCACGTCCAGGAACTTGCTCTCATCCTGGCCGTCGGCATTGCGCGCCGCGCGGCGCTTGAGGCCTTCAACGGAAATCTTCACCGCTTCGCGGGCCAGGTCGCGCACGCTGCCACTGCGGAACGGCAGGTTCATCGCGTGCTTCGGCACGCCGTCGCGCAGTGCATGGCGCTCGGCCAGGGTGAAGTCACGCACCAGGTCCCAGGCGGCATCCAGTGCGGTGTCGTCGTACAGCAGGCCGACCCAGAACGCCGGCAGCGCGCACAGGCGGCTCCACGGGCCACCGTCGGCGCCGCGCATTTCCAGGTACTTCTTCAGGCGCACTTCCGGGAATGCGGTGGTCATGTGATCCGACCAGTCGCGCAGGGTCGGCAGCGCACCCGGCAGCACCGGCAGCCTACCCTGCATGAAGTCGCGGAAGCTCTGTCCGCTGGCGTCGTGGTAGATGCCATCGCGGTAGGAGAAGTACATCGGCACGTCGAGCAGGTAATCGACATAGCGCTCATAACCGAAGCCATCCTCGAACACGAAGTCGAGCATGCCGGTACGGTCGGCGTCGGTGTCGGTCCAGATGTGCGAGCGGTAGCTCAGGTAGCCATTCGGCTTGCCTTCGGTGAACGGCGAATCGGCGAACAGCGCGGTGGCGATCGGCTGCAGCGCCAGCGACACGCGGAACTTCTTCACCATGTCCGCTTCGGTGGCGTAGTCCAGGTTCACCTGCACCGTGCAGGTGCGGGTCATCATGTCCAGGCCCAGCGAGCCGACCTTGGGCATGTACGACCGCATGATCTTGTAGCGACCCTTCGGCATCCACGGCATCTCATCGCGCTTCCACTTCGGCTGGAAGCCCATGCCGAGGAAGCCCAGCTGCAGTTCGCCAGCCACTTGCGCCACTTCGTTGAGGTGGGTGCCGGTCTCCACGCAGGTCTGGTGGATGGTCTCCAGCGCCGCTCCGGACAGTTCCAACTGACCGGCCGGCTCCAGCGTCACCGAGGCACCATCGCGCAGCAGGGCGATCGTGTTGCCGTTTTCCTGCACCGGCTCCCAGCCGAAGCGGACCAGGCCGTTGAGCAGGGCTTCGATGCCGCGCTCGCCCTCGAAGGTCGGCGGGCGCAGGTCATCCAGGCGGAACCCGAACTTCTCGTGCTCGGTGCCAATGCGCCACTGCGCGCGGGGCTTCTCGCCGGAGGCGATCACCTCCACCAGCTGCGAGCGGTCGGTAATGGGTGTATCGGCGACGTGGCTGGGGCTCGACAAGGGGAAGGCTCGCTGGACGGTGGCGGGGGATGTGGGGCTCGGAGCCTTCCATCGCAAGGGCGCACTATAGCGTGGCGACCCGTTGCGTCATGCGACGGAGACGGTTTTCAGCATCCTACCGACGCCCTCTTGACCCTCGTACACTCGGGGGCATGAGCCGCCATTCACGACACCCCGAACTGCACCGCTCCGAGCGCGTCGGCTGGCTGCGTGCCGCCGTGCTGGGGGCCAACGATGGCATCGTCTCGGTGGCCGGCCTGGTGGTCGGCGTAGCCGCCAGCGGCGCCTCCGCTGCGACCATCCTGGCCACCGGCGTGGCCGGCACCGTGGCCGGCGCGATGTCGATGGCGGCCGGCGAGTATGTCTCGGTGCAGACCCAGGCCGACACCGAAGACGCCGACCTGGCGATGGAAAAACGCGAACTGCACGAAGATCCGCACAGCGAGCTGGAAGAGCTGGCCGCGATCTACCGCCACCGTGGCCTGGAGCCGGCGCTGGCACGGCAGGTGGCCGAACAGCTCACCGCCCACGACGCACTGGGCGCCCACGCCCGCGACGAGCTGGGCATTACCGATACCCTGCGCGCCCGCCCGCTGCAGGCAGCGCTGGCCTCGGCCGGCGCCTTCACCTGCGGTGCGGCACTGCCGGTGCTGACCGCGCTGCTGGCGCCGGTCGACAAGGTCGCGATGATGACCACCGCCAGCACCCTGCTCGGCCTGTGCCTGACCGGCGCAATGGCAGCCCAGGCCGGCGGCGCACCGCCGGTACGCGGCGCGATCCGGGTGATGTTCTGGGGCGCGCTGGCGATGGCCGCAGCCGCCGGCGTCGGTCGCCTGCTCGGCGCACACGTGACATGACCGCCATGCTGCCCGCGGCCACCGCACTGCTGGCTGAGATGGCCAGTCTGGCCGGCTGCGAGCGCGCCGACGGCTATGCCTGCATCACCGCACGTCGCGAGCATGGCGCCAGCTCGGTGGAGATTCCGCAACCGCAGTTCGCGATCCTGCTGGAAGGCCGCAAGCAGGTGCGTACCGCTCATCAGTCTCTGGCGTTCGTTCCCGGCGACATCCTGCTGCTGACCCAGCGCTGCCGCATCGATGTGGTCAACACCCCCGACCCGCGCAGTGGCCGTTACCTCAGCGCCATCGTGCCGCTGTGTGCCGAAGTGCTGGCGGCCGCTCGCACGCTGTGGATCGAGGGGCTTCCCGCGCCTGGCCAGGCGATGGCGCGGTTGCCGTTGATCGAACATGGCGCGGTACTGCGCCAATGGCGGCAATCGCTGCAGGACGGGCGTTACAGCGAAGCACGATTGGCGCTGGCCTCGCTGGTACTGACCTTGTGCCGGCAGGGCCACGGCAACCTGCTGCTGCCGCAGGCGCCGAGCCTGGGCGAACAGATCCGCGACCGCATCGCCGCCGAACCGGCACGCGACTGGCAGTCGCGCGATGTGGAAGAACAGTTCGCGCTGAGCGGCGCGACCCTCCGCCGCCGGCTCGCTGCCGAGGACACCAGCCTGCGCCAGCTGCTCACCGAGGCACGGCTGGCGCATGGCATGCAGCTGCTCTACACCACGGACCTGCCGTTGAAGACCGTGGCCGCACGCGCGGGCTATCGGTCTGCGGCGAGTTTCAGCAAGCGCTTCGCCGAGCAGTACGGGCTGGCTCCCACAGACATTTGAGGGGGGTCGGCAGGGCTGCGCCCTGCACCTGCCGAAGCGAGTGCAAGAGCCAAAGCAACAGCAACAGCGGGCTATCCGCGGGATGGCGGGGCACTGTGGGTTTGCGGGGACGCCGTAAACCCCCAGGCCGGCCCAGCCGCTGGCGGCTGTGCGTTCGGGCGCTTGCGAAGCAGTGCTTCGCA
>NZ_JBQEMR010000040.1:0-31813 GCF_052045015.1 Stenotrophomonas sp. 22692 | reverse complement strand
GGGCGAGACCCCCTTGCGGGAAGAGCCCCCCCCGACCCCGGCTTCGTGCTTACGACTTCTTGATCGCGTGACCGCCGAATTCATTGCGCATCGCCGACAGCAGGCGGTCGGTGAACGAATTGGATTCACGCGAGCGCAGGCGTTCCAGCAGCGACAAGGTGATCACCGGTGCCGGCACATCCAGTGCGATCGCTTCGGCCACGGTCCAGCGGCCTTCACCAGAATCCTCCACGTACGGCGCGATGCCATCCAGCGACGGATTGCGCTTGAGGGCTTCGGTGCTCAGGTCCAGCAGCCACGAGCGCACCACGCTGCCGTGGCGCCACACCTCGGCCACCTGGGCCAGGTCCAGCTCCATCTCCTGCTTGCGCTCCATCAACGCGAAGCCTTCGGCGTAGGCCTGCATCATTCCGTATTCGATGCCGTTGTGGACCATCTTGGTGAAGTGGCCGGCGCCAGACGGACCGACACGTGCCCAGCCGCGATCTTCAGCCGGTGCCAACGTGCGCAGCAGCGGTGCGATCTGCTCCACCACCGGCGCTTCGCCACCGACCATCAGGCTGTAGCCCTCCTGCAGGCCCCACACGCCACCGCTGGTGCCGCAGTCGACGTAGCCCAGATCGTCCTCGGCCAGCGCCTTGGCGCGGCGGATCGAGTCCTGGTAGTTGGAGTTGCCGCCGTCGATGACGATGTCACCCTCGGCCAGGTGCGGGGTCAGCTGGCCCAGGGTCTGGTCGACGGTTTCGCCAGCCGGCACCATCAGCCACACCACGCGCGGCACCGGCAGTGCGGCTACGGCCGCGGCCAGAGAATCAACCACCTCCAGGCCGGCCTCGGCGGCGCGCTGGCGGGCGCCTTCGCCCGGGTCGTAGCCGACCACGCGGTGGCCGCCGCGATGCAGGCGCTGGGCCATGTTGGCGCCCATGCGGCCGAGACCGATCATTGCAATATCCATTGTTTCACCTTCAGTTGGGGTCTAGGGTCAGGCTGCCTGGCCTGCCGGTAGCCGCGCAGTGGCGCAGCTGCGCCTCGCGCCAACGCCGGTAGAGCGTGGTATGCAGATTGTGCACCGCCAGGTCGATCGAAAACGGCGTTCGTGGGTTGCGATCAAGCAGGCGGGCGATGTGGTAGCCGATGGGACGTATACCGCGTGGATGCACATAGATCACGAACTGCTGGTAGAACGGATCGTCCAGCAGCTGGTCCATTCGTGCCAGCGTGGCGTGGTAGCGCGGTTCCAGCCGTGCACGAAGGTCCGGGTCGCGCTCGAACAGCAGGCGCTCGAAGTAGCGCTGGCCGATCCGCGGGATGTCCTGCGCGAGTTTCCATAGTTCGACATTGCGCTGGTCGTACCAGGCCAGGCCGCCGTGGGTGGCCAGGGCCTGCGCAGCGTCCGCGCCCACGTCAACCACCACGAAGTTCTCGGCCTGGTTGCTCAGGTCGTCCAGCGTGCCCTTGTCGTACACATGTTCGATGAAACCGGGCACGCCCACGAACGCCTGTTGCCCCATCGCCGAGGTGCGCACCGCCTTGCCATCGGCGAAGAAATCGCCGGAATGAGCGCCGAGCAGAATGCTGTCGGTACCGTGCAGGGCGAGGAACGTGCCGATCGACAACTCCTCTGCGGCAAATTCGGCGTCGAATGCAGCATCGCCATACAGCTCGCGCTGGGCGGACAGCTGCGCGACCTGGCGGCCGACTCCGCATTCGGCGCGCACATTGCCGCTGTAGAACGCCTGCAGCGCCTGGCTGTTGCTCGCAGTGGGCACGAAACCACGGCCGAAACTTCGCGTGCGCTGCCAGCCTTGCGCCTGTGCGCCGTGCAGGCCGAAGCCAATCCAACCGAGCTGCAGGCCAGAGAAGCGGAATCCTGGATTGCCCTGCAATGCAGTAGCGGCACGTTGCGTGGCTGCACCCAGCTGGAACGCATAGGCGCAGACCGTGGCCGGATCGTCCAGCAGCTGCTGCAGCAACGCCTGGCGCGCTGTAGCAGACATGTCTGCCGGCCAGCGCACGTGCAGGTCGCCGGCAGCCTGCGACTCGGCCAGCGACGCGCGCGTACACACTGCGCCGCCGTGGACCTGCGGCGTACTGAGCGCGGCTTCATCGAAACGCCAGCCCAGCCGCTGCAGCAGCCCCTGCGTACAGTCGGCGGCTGTGGCCGCCATGCCCAGCACGGGCGCCAGCAGCAGGGCCGCGCCCATCAACCCGCCGTGCACGTTCAGCCCTGGTCCGTGCGGGCGGGTGCGGGCTCAGGAACTGCAGAGGGCGGCGGCGGCAACGGTGATGGCATGCCCGCAGCCGGCGGCAGGTACTGCTGCAGGCGCTGGAAGAAGCGGCGATAGAAATCGGCGTCGGTGACCGTGCTGCTCGCCACTTTCACCAACGAATCGTCGTTGCTGCCGAACGGCAGCGATACCGAGCCCAGCGCACCGACACCGACACTGGCTGAGGTCGGGCTCTTCTTCAGCGCATAGCGGTCCTGCACCGCACTGACGAACACCAGCGTCTGGTTGCCACGCGGCGCGCAGGAGATGCGCAGCACCAGCTGCTCATGGTCGTCTTCGCGCGGCTGGAAGTTCTTGTTGCCTTCCACCTGTGCGTCATCGGCACGGGCGATGGCATAGCCCTGGCTGAGCAGGGTGCGTCGCGCGGCTTCACAGGCTTCGCCCGGGCGGCCATCGACGGTACGCGAGAACGTGTCGCCGGAGTCGAAGGATTCGCGCAGCAGGGTACTGTCGGCGGTGCGGCCACCACAGGCCGACAGGATCAGGGCACTGCCAAGCGCCACAACAGCACTGGAAAGACGGGAGGCCCGCATGGGTACTCCTGCGAGGACGGTACCGCCAAGGGTAGTCCTGCGGCCGTGTGCGGCGGGTCGAAACCGGCATGACCGCGCCACCCCGTTGCTGCCTGTTCATGCACAAAAAAGGGACGGAGGGGATTAAGTCGTTTGTGGCATGTGGCTCGCCGGGCATGGCCCGGCGCTACCGGGACGGAGGCACCCAAACGAAAAGGGGCCGGCAATGCCGGCCCCCCTACGGTATCGCATGCCGTCGCCGGCTCAGTCCGCCCAGCGACCGGCGCCGGTGGACTGCGGCAGCACCTGCGCCGACAGCGGGCGGTCGCTGGCCAGCAGGTTCACCGCATCGGCCAGGATCGAGGCCGACTCGCGCAGCAGCGGGTCAGGACGCTTCTCAGCAGCCTTCTCGCGTGCGGCATCCTTGACGATGTCGCGCTCGTTGCCCGTCAGGCCGTCGTCGTTGCTGTCATCGGCCAGCGGGTCCAGGGCCAGGCCCAGTTCCTTGCGCATTGCCTGGCGCTCCTTGCGCTGGGTGTCCTGGCGCTCACGCTCGGCGCGGCGGGTGGCCTCGTTGAGCGAGATGTACTTCTTCGCGGCCTCGGTGCGGAACTGCTGCACGTCCTCGTTCCACCACTGGAATTCCTTGTCGGCGGCAATGCGCGCGTCATGGCGGGTTTCCAGCTTCGGCAGCAGCGGCGCGAAGTTGCCGTACTGGGTGTGCGGCACGGCAGCGATGCGGGTCCACGGCAGCGCGTTGTCGTAGGTGCTCTCGCCGAACTCGGTGGCATCGACGCTGGCCGGGAAGGCCAGGTCCGGCACCACACCCTTGTGCTGGGTGCTGCTGCCGCTGATGCGGAAGAACTGGGCGATGGTCAGCTTGACCTGACCGAAACGCTGGGTCTCACCGCTCGGCCAACGGTCGAGGTCGACGATGTTCTGCACCGTGCCCTTGCCGAAGCTGGTCTCACCGATCACAAGGCCACGGCCGTAATCCTGGATGGCACCGGCGAAGATCTCCGAGGCCGAGGCCGAACCGCGGTTGATCAGCACCGCCAGCGGGCCATCCCATGCCACGCCCTGGTTGCGGTCGCTGTTGACGGTGACGCGGCCACCGGACTCGCGCACCTGCACCACCGGGCCCTGCTCGATGAACAGGCCGGTCAGTTCAATGGCTTCGTCCAGCGAACCACCGCCGTTGTTGCGCAGATCCAGCACCACGCCATCCAGCTTGTCGTTCTTGAAGCCGGCCAGCAGCTTGGCCACGTCGCGGGTGGCCGAAGCGTAATCGGCCGCATTGCGGCGACGGCCTTCGAAGTCCTGGTAGAAGGTCGGCAGCTTGATCACGCCGACCTTGCGTGCCGGCTCGCCGTTGGCGGCCGGAATGGTCATGGTCTCGCCCTTGGCAGCCTGTTCGGCCAGGCGCACCTTCTGGCGGGTCAGCACCAGGGTGTGGTGCTTGCCGTCGGCACCTTCAGCGGCCGGAATGAATTCCAGCTTGACCTGGGTGTCCTTGGCGCCACGGATCTTGGCCACGACATCGTCGATGCGCCAGCCGATCACGTCCTCGACCAGGCCGGACTTGCCCTGGCCGACGCCGACGATACGGTCACCCGGCTTCAGCGTGCCGTCCACCGCAGCCGGACCACCGGCGATGATCTCGCGGATCACCACCACGTCGTCCTGGCGCTGCAGCTGCGCACCGATGCCTTCCAGCGACAGCGACATCGCCTGGTTGAAGTTCTCGGCGGTGCGCGGGGTGAAGTAATCGGTGTGCGGATCGACCGCGCTGGTGTAAGAATTCATGAAGAACTGGAAGACGTCTTCGCCCTTCAGTTCATTGACCGACTTCTCCAGCGTCGCGTAGCGCTTGTCCAGCGTCTTGCGGATGTCGTCCGGCTTCTTGCCGGCCAGCTTCAGGCGCAGCCAGTCGTTCTTCACCGACTTGCGCCACAGCTCATCCAGTTCGGCGCTGCTGGCCGCCCACGGCACCTTCTTGCGGTCGTATTCGAAGCGCTCGTCGGTGGTGAAGTCCGGCTCCTGCTTGAGCAGCTTGCGCGCATAGGCCACACGTTCGCCGACGCGCTGCTTGTAGACCGCGAACACCTGGAACGCCGGCTCCAGCTCGCCGCCACGGATGGCCGAGGAGATGTTGGCTTCGAACGGCGCGAAGCGCGCCACGTCGGCCTGGGTGAAGTACTGCTTGCCGCCGTCCAGCGTCTCCAGGTAGCGCTTGAACACGTCCTTGGAGGTGGCCTCGTCCAGCGCGCGCGGGCGGTAGGCGTAACGGCTGTCGGACAACAGGCCGTACACCAGCTTGGAGGTGGTCACCTGATCGGCGGTTGCCGCGGCGGGCAATGCCGGCGAGTCGGCCTTGGCCGCCAGCGCCAGCGGCGCAACCAGCGCCAGGGCCATCAGGAATGCGGGGGCTTTGAATTTCATTGACGTGCTCGAAGGCGCCTTGCCAAGGGGGAGACTGCGTGGTGTTCAGACACCACGACAGTGCCGAAAGTTGCCGGGTTTGTCACCCGGCCGCGCTCGGTGGAAAACCAGCCTAGCGGGGCCGGTGTAGCAAATTGTGAATGCAGGGCAAGGCGTGCGGACCAACGGTCCGCACCCACCGGTAGCGCCGGCGCCCTTGGCCTGGACATCGGCGTGGTACGACGAGCGCACCATCGGGCCGGAGGCCACGTGGCTGAAGCCCAGCTCGTAGCCGTAGACTTCCAGCGCCTTGTAGTCCTCGGGCGTCCAGTACTTCAGCACCGGGTGGTGGTGCGCGGTCGGCTGCAGGTACTGGCCGATGGTGATCATGTCCACGTCGTGCGCGCGCAGGTCACGCATGGTGGCCTTGATCTGTTCGAAGTCTTCGCCCAGGCCCAGCATGATGCCGCTCTTGGTCGGCACGTCCGGGTGCTGCGCCTTGAAGTTCTTCAGCAGGTTCAGCGACCACTGGTAGTCCGCACCCGGGCGCACGTTGCGGTACAGGTCAGGTACGGTCTCGATGTTGTGGTTGAACACATCCGGCGGGTTCTGCGCCAGGATCTCCAGCGCACGTTCCATGCGGCCCTTGCCGCGGAAGTCCGGGGTCAGCACTTCGATGCGGGTACCCGGCGACTTTTCGCGGATGGCGGTGATGCAGTCGACGAAGTGCTGGGCACCGCCGTCGCGCAGGTCATCACGGTCGACGCTGGTCACCACCACGTACTTCAGGCCCATGTCGGCCACGGTCTGGCCGAGGCTGGCCGGCTCGTTGGCATCCGGCGGCTTCGGGCGGCCGTGGGCCACGTCGCAGAACGAGCAGCGGCGCGTGCAGACTTCACCAAGGATCATGAAGGTGGCGGTGCCGTGGCCGAAGCACTCGTGGATGTTCGGGCAGCTGGCTTCCTCGCACACCGTCACCAGGCGGTTCTCGCGCAGCTTGGCCTTCAGGTTCTGCACGGCATTGCCCGAAGGAATGCGCACGCGGATCCAGGACGGCTTGCGCAGCACCGGCGCGTCGGCGAACTGCACCGGCGAGCGGTTGATCTTGTCACCGCCCAGCTGCTTGACCCCGGCCTGCAACGGCGCGGCGGTCGGAGAGTCGCCCTGCACGATCTGCAGGGGAATGGAACGGGCGGTGGTTTCAGTCATGGCAGTTCCGGGGGGCGGTCAGGCGGCCGCAGAAAGATCAGGCAGTTCGGGCGTGGGCTGCAACAGCAGACCGAACTGGCGGGCCAGGTGGTCCAGCAGCACCGGCTTGACGGCCTCCATCCCGGAGGGCCCGCCCAAGTCTACTACCGAGGTCACCTGCAACCCCTGATAGCCACAGGGGTTGATACGGTGGAAAGGTTCCAGGTCCATGGCCACGTTGAAGGCCAGGCCATGGAAGGTACAGCCGCGGCGCACGCGGATGCCGAGCGCGGCGATCTTGGCGCCACCGACGTAGACGCCCGGGGCGCCCTCGCGGCGTTCGGCACCGATGTTCCACTCGGCCAGGGTATCGATGATGGCCTGCTCGATGCGGCATACGTAGTCGCGCACACCGATGCCCAGCCGTGGCAGGCGCAGCAGCGGATAGACCACCAGCTGGCCGGGGCCGTGATAGGTCACTTGGCCACCGCGGTCCACGTGCAGCACCGGGATCTCGCCCGGCGCCAGCACGTGCTCGTCCTTGCCGGCCTGGCCCAGGGTGAATACCGGGTCGTGCTCGACCACCCACAGCTCATCGGCGTCGGCCTCGCTGCGCTGGTCGGTGAAGCGCTGCATGGCGCGCCACACCGGCTCGTACGCCTGGCGGCCGAGGTCGCGGACCAGCGCCGGACGCGGCGCGCGGTCTTCCGGGGCGGCTTCGGCCGGGCAGCTGTCGGCTACAGCGTCCACTTCACTTCCGGGTGGTCGCGCAGCGCCTGGTGCGCCAGGTCGTACTGTTCGCGGCTCTCGGCCTTGAACACGATGCGGACGGACACGTACTTGCCGTTGGAGGAATGCTTCCAGCTGATGCGTTCATTGACGACATCGATGCCGGCAGCCAGCAGCAGGCGGGGGAGCTCATGTTCCAGGCCGCGGTTGGCCGGGCCCATGGCACTGAGCTCGAACTGGCCGGGGAACTGGAAGCCGTGGTCGGGGTTGTCGGACTTGATTTCCATGCCCCCCATTATCGGGCCGCAGGGCAACAAACCCAAGAGTATTCATCAACGTCAAACAGTGCACCGGTGAGTCGCTGCGTTGCAGCTGAACGGCCGTTCAGCATTGGCCCCGGCCCCGTGGCGCACCGCAGGACAGGGCAGGATTGTCTTCACGAGACAATGTCGTTTTCGGAACAGACAAGTGATCCGAACGCGCTCGTTCCATCACGTTCGCGCGAGTACCGTGTCGCAGCATATAACGACAGACAGAAACAACTTCTCACATGAGCCCCCCTTCCCAACGCCGCCTTGCAGCCCTCGGGCTGTCAGGCCTGCTGGCTGCTGCCCTCCCCCTTACCGCCCAGGCGGCCGAACAATGTGGTCCGGACGCAATGCGCGACCACCCGCCGCAGGTCAATTTCCGCGTCGACAATGACCTGTTCGGCGGCCGCCACCAGGACCAGGGCTACACCAACGGTGCACTGTTGACCCTGGTCTCGCCCAATCTGGTCGATTACACCGACGACCCCTGCCTGCCGCGCATGGCGCGCTGGGTGAACCAGTACCTGGAAGGGCTGCACCCGGGCAAGTTCGAACAGCAGAACATGATCTTCAGCATCGGCCAGGGCATCTTCACGCCGACCGATTTCAGCCGTAGGGACCTGATCGAGGACGACCGACCTTACGCCGGCGTACTGATCGCAAACTTCGGTTTCAATGCGCGCAGCGGCGACCGCCTGCAGACCACCCAGCTGACGCTGGGCGTGGTCGGCCCGTGGGCACAGGGCAAGCAGGTGCAGAACGCCGTGCACGACGTGCTGGGCGACGAGAAATTCAAGGGCTGGGACAACCAGCTGCACAACGAGCCGCTGTTCATGCTGACCCATGAGCGCATGCGCCGCTGGCCGGGCGATGCCAGCGTCAATGCCGACGGCTGGGGTTGGGACGCCATCAGCCACTACGGTGGATCGATCGGCAACCTGGAAACCAAGGCCAACCTCGGCGGTGAAGTGCGCTTCGGCTGGAAGCTGCCGGACGACTTCGGCAGCACGCCGTTGCGCCCGGCCGGCGAGAACACTGCGCCGACCCGCGGCGGCCGTCCCAATGGCTGGTCCTGGCACCTGTTCGCGACCTCGGACGCTGCCTGGGTGATCCGCGACATCACGCTGGACGGCAACACGTTCCGCAACAGTCACAGCGTGGACAAGCGCCATGTGGTGGCTTACGGCGGCTACGGCGTGGCCGTGATGTACGGACGCTGGAAGTTCGCTGCGGCGCGTTACCACAGCACGCGCGAGTTCAACGGCCAGCGCGAAGCACCGGTGTTCGGCAGCTTCACCATCAGCCGGTCGCTGTAGGTAGGTGCCGACCGTTGGTCGGCACGCCGGTTGATGGCAACGACAGTCGAGCACGGCCCGACTCTACAGAACGAAAAGGCCGGCATTCGCCGGCCTTTTCCTTCACCACGCCGGGGCGCGGATCATTCCGATTCCCACCACATCCAGAAGCTGTCCCACAGGCGCTTGAAGAAGCCGGCCTGTTCAACGGCAGCCACCGCCACCAGCGGCGCTTCAGCCACCAGCTTGCCATCCAGCATCACCTTCACGGTGCCGATCTGCTGGCCGGCGGTGAACGGTGCTTCCAGGGTCTTGGGCACATCGATGCTCGGCTTCAGGTCGTTGTAGCGGCCGCGCGGCACGCTCACCAGCATCGGTTGCGCCACGCCCAGCTGCACCTTGTCGGTGGTGCCCTTCCAGACCTTGTGCTCGGCTACGGCCTTGCCCGGTTCGTACAGGCGGTGGGTCTCGAAGAAGCGGAAGCCCCAGTTCAACAGCGCCAGGCTGTCATCGGCACGCTGCTTTTCCGACTGGCCGCCCAGCACCACGGCCACCAGACGCTGGTCACCACGCTGGGCCGAGCTCATCAGGCAGTAACCGGCTTCCGAGGTGTGACCGGTCTTGATGCCGTCCACGCTGCCATCGCGCCACAGCAGCAGGTTGCGGTTCGGCTGCTTGATGTTGCCGACCTGGAATTCCTTGATCTTGTTGTACGCGTAGGTTTCCGGGTAATCGCGCACCATCGCGCGGCCCAGCAGTGCCAGATCGTAGGCGCTGCTATGGTGGCCCGGAGCGGTCAGGCCATGGGCGTTCAC
This sequence comes from Stenotrophomonas sp. 22692, assembly GCF_052045015.1. Classification (NCBI taxonomy): domain Bacteria; kingdom Pseudomonadati; phylum Pseudomonadota; class Gammaproteobacteria; order Lysobacterales; family Lysobacteraceae; genus Stenotrophomonas; species Stenotrophomonas sp. 22692. The sequence goes on along the minus strand of NZ_JBQEMR010000040.1, from coordinate 22,257 downwards.
GAAGTGCGAATTCTTCATGCCGATCTTGGCGGCATAGCTGTTCATCAGCGAAGCAAAGGCCTCCTCGCTGCCAGCCACGTGTTCGGCCAGGGCGATCGCGGCGTCGTTGCCGGACTGGATCGCCATGCCTTTTTCCATGTCTTCCAGGCGCGCGGTCTGGTTGACCGGGAAGCCGCTGTAGCTGCCATCGGTACCGGCGCCACCTTCGCGCCAGGCGCGCTCGCTCATCATCACCTGGTCATCCGCACGGACCTTGCCGTTCTTGACCTCGGCGGCGATCACGTAGGACGTCATCACCTTGGTGATGCTGGCCGGAGCCAGCTGTTCGTGGATGTTTTCACCGGCCAGCACCTGGCCGGTGGCGTAATCCATCAGCACCCAGGCCTTGGACACGCTGGGCGCGGGCGCCGGCGGAGTGGCAACAGTGGCCGGGGCGGCAGCGGCGGCAGGCGTCGGCGTGGCCGGGGTCGGCAGCGGCGTCTGGGCGGAAGCCAGGCCCACCACCAGGGTGGCGGCCAGGGCGGTGGCGGCGGAACGGAAATTCATTGGACAGCAGGCTCCAGGGGACGGCCGGGAATGGAGGGTGGAACGTAACGGCCATTGTAAGGCCGGGGGAGCATGGGCCGGCAGCACCGGCCCGGGCGGATCAATCCTTGATGATCTGCGGCGAACCCAGGCCCAGACCGGCGATGCGGCCGGCAAGTTCCGCAGCACTGGCATGGTCGCTGGCGGGAACGCGCAGGCGGAACAGGGTGCGGCCACCGGCAGCGATGTCACTGATGGTCGCGCCGACGATGCCGGCGGCGTTGAGCTGGCCCATCGCGCGGTTGGCATTGTCGCGGCTGGAGAAGCTGGCGACCTGCACCATCACCGCGCCCACCACCTGCTGCGACAGGCTGGGTACGGCCGGCGTGGTCGATGCGCTGCGCACCGGTGCCGGTGCCACCGCGCGCGGAGTGGTGCTGGCCACGACAGCCGGAGCGGGCACCGTGCTGCGCACCGGCGGCGCGCTCGGCGGCAGGCTGCTGACCGCCACATCCGGCACGGTGCTGGCCACGCCCTGGGTGGTGGCCGGCTGGCCACGCGCAGGCATGCTGTCGCCCGGCAGGCGCTTGACCAGGCGATCGATGTCGCTGTCGGCTGTGGCGCGTGCAGCCGGCGTCGGGCGCGCGCTGGCCACGGTGGTGGTTGCGGCCGCTTCGGCAGCACGACGTTCGCGGCGCGAGGGCTTTTGCGCCAGCAGGTTGCCCTCGCCCGGCTGCAGCGCGCGCACCTCGACATTGCCGGTACCGCGCTGGGTGATGCCCAGGCGCACGGCGGCGGCGTAGCTGAGATCGACTACGCGGCCATCATGGAACGGGCCGCGATCGTTGACGCGCACGATCACCGACTCGCCGTTGTCGAGGTTGGTCACGCGGGCGAAGCTGGGCAGCGGCAGCGTCTTGTGCGCGGCGGTGAACTGGTACATGTCGTAGACCTCACGGTTCGAGGTCAGGCGGCCGTGGAACTTGGCGCCGTAGTACGACGCGGTGCCGCGCTCGACATAGTTGCGGGTGTCATCAAGCACTTTGTACGACTTGCCCAGCACCACGTACGGCGACTTGTTGCCGATCGCCGAGCGCTCCTCGGCGGTCACTTCCGGCTCGGGAATGCAGGCCACGTTGGGAATGTAATCCGGCGTGCTGTCGCGCACGCCCGGCTTGTACAGGCCACCGGCGGTGTAGTTGCCGCGGGTGCTCAGGTCTTCCTTGGCCGCCGCGTACGGCGACCCTTCCGGGCAGTGTGCCGGGCGCGAGCCGCGCCCCTGCACCAGGGTGCCGCCCGACTTGCCACCATGGCCGGCCGTGGCCGGCTTCTTCGGCGCGCTGCTGCAGGCAGCCAGCGCGAGGACGATCAAGCCTGGGACCAGCCATCTGATGTTCATGCCGGGGGCAGCTCCTGTCCGGCAATGGCCTGGGACAACTGGAACACGGCCATCGCGTACATCTTCGAGAGGTTGTAGCGGGTGATCGCGTAGTAGTTCTGGAAGCCCAGCCAGTACTGCTTGCCGGTGCTGCCTTCAAGCGTGATCGGGGTGGCGGTGGCGCCCGGCTGTACCGGCGCGCTCGGCTGGTAGCCGCGCTGCGCCAGGTCGGCCATCGACCAGGTCGGCATCCATTCGGTCGGATTGAACTCCTCGCGGCCCGGCGCCAGCGTGGCCGGCACGGCCACCTGGCCACCACGGACCCAGCCACCCTTCTTCACGAAGTAGTTGGCAATGGACGAGAACACGTCGTCGTAGCTGGTGAACAGGTCGCGACGGCCATCACCGTTGCCGTCCACCGCGTAATCCAGATAGCTGGACGGCATGAACTGGCCCATGCCCATCGCACCGGCATAGCTGCCCTTGAGCGTGGTGATGTCCAGGTTTTCCTCGCGGCCGAGCTCGAACAGCTTGGCCAGCTCATCGCGGAAGAACAGCTCGCGGCGTACTTCGCGTTCCAGCTTGGCCGGGTCGCCGCTGCGCGGGTAATAGAACGCCAGCGTGTACAGTGCATCGAGCACGCGATGGCTGCCGGCATTCTTGCCGTAGCTGGTTTCCACGCCGATGATCGCCACGATCACTTCAGCGGGCACACCGGTGCGCTGCTGCACGCGATCCAGCTCGGCGCGATGCTGGGCCAGGAACGCGCGGCCGCCATCGATGCGGGCCTTGCTGATGAACATCGGCCGGTATTCGTTCCACGGCTTGACCCGTTCGGCCGGGCGCGACATCGCGGCGATGATCGGCTGGCGCACCTGCGCCTGGTCGAGCACGCTGCTGATCTGCTCCGGCTTCAGGCCATAGCGCTTGGCGGTATCGGCAATGAAGCGGGCCCGTGCGACCTCGAACGGCACCGGGGTGAGATCGACCGGCGGCGCGGTGGCAGCGGTGGCTTCGGGCGCGGCCTCGGCCGGGCCATGGGCCTTGGCGGCGGGTTGGCGCGGCGTGCTGCTGGCCTGGGGCGAAGACGGTGGGGACTTCGGCTGGGTCGCGCAGGCGACCAGGCCGAGGGTGAGCATGCAGGCCAGAGTGCGTCGAATCATCGTCGCAGGTTAGCAGGTCATGGATGAATTAAAACCCCTAACACCATGAATCACAACGATTTGCCCGCGTTCAGCGGGAAATGTGAAGGCGTCGTGATCGGGCTTCCCCATTCAGATAGAGGTGGCCGGTTGCGTCCCCATCCCCGCAGACGCAACCGGCAACCGGATCCGGTCGATACCCGCGCGGCTGCCGCTCCCCAGTGGCAGTACCCCGCGCTCCCTGTATCCGTTGGATCAGTACTGCTCCCGCCCGACGCCCCCTCGCGCTGCAACGATTGACGGCGCGCCGTGCCGAACGGGCCGCCATTGTGCAGGCCGATTACGACAAGTCCATTGATCAGGATCAACGCGCTGTAAAAGTGTGAACCAGCTAACGTTTTTTCCGGACTTTGGTCAGCGGGTGTGCTGCCGTGCATCGTTGTGAGAACGCTTCCACAACGGGCGTTGCGCAGAGTCAGGAAGTTTCCAGCCAACGGCGCAGCCCCTCGTGGGTGGTGTCTGGGTGGTCGCGGAAAGGAGAAGCCGCGGGTGGGCCGGTCGGGTTGGGTACGCGGGGGACGCCGTGAATCCGTCCATGGAGCAACTGTGTTGATGGAGGAGCTTGGCCCCTCCATGAGACGGGCACGGTAGTGCCGGCCGCTGGCCGGCAGCCTTTGGTCTTGCGCCCTGCCTGGCCTTAGGCTGGGACCAACCCGTTTTCAGCGTCGCGCACCCGGGCGTTGAGGATCACCAGCATCTTCCGCATCACCGCCACGATGGCTACTTTTCCTTCTTTGCCTCGGGCTCGCAGCGACTGGTAGAAATCGCGCAGTTGAGGTTCATGCCGCATGGCCGACATGCTGGCCATGTAGAGCACCTGGCGGATCTCGGCTCTGCCGCCATGGATGCTGCGTTTCCCTCGCATGGTTCCGCTGTCGTGGGACATCGGAGCCACACCGACGAGGCTGGCGATGGCCTTGCCGCTGATCTTTCCCAACTCGGGAAGATAGCTTGCCAATACCGCCTGCAGGCCAGGGCCAACGCCCTTCATCGACTTCAGGACAGCCAGTTGAGGCTGCTGGGTAACCTGCTCGGCAATTTGCTTTCCCAGACGTTCAACCAGCGTCTGCAAGCGGGTGATGTTGGCCTGCAGTAGCCGGCGCAATTCACGATCACCGACCATTTCCAGCTGCTGCCGCGCGATGGTCAGCGCGTGCATCGCCTGTCGACGTGCCCGCACGAATTCCCGCATTTTCTGCTGCCAAGGCTCCAGCGGTTGGTAGGCCGGAAGTTTCACCAAGGCCGCCATCTGCGCCAATGCATAGGCATCCAACCGGTCGGTCTTGGCCATCTGCCCCATCCCCTGAGCCAGCCTGCGGGCCCGCAGGGCATTGGCGCGGACCACCGGATGCCCACTGCGTGCAGAAAATCCAGCACCGGTCGTTCGTAGCCGCCGGTGGCTTCCAGCACGATCTGGCTGACCGGACGCTTCTTCAGCCAAACATCCAATTCAGAAAAGCCGGAGCGGTTATTGCAGACCTGCAGGGTCTCTCCGTCCGTCGTGCCGACATCCAGTTGGCGCTTGCTGACATCAATCCCGATCCCGTTCATCACCGGACTCCGTATAGTCTGGAAGGGTCGAGAGCTCCCCCGCTTGCCCAGTCTTATCACTGCGAGTGTCAGCTCCAGCAACTGTTCGGGCGGATCAAGGGAGATTCCGGCGTGGGCGCCAAGCTCCAAGGCGATCGTCGAGATCCAGGCTTACACGGCGGCCCACGCCGGCTCTCGGCACCTACGCTGCCAGATTTCCATCAGATAAGGCTTGGCAGCCGCATCCATGCGGCTGACACCCCCGCGTACCCAACCCGACCGGCCTCTGACAGATTTCGGAGGTCTGCCACCCACGGAGAAGAAAAAGAAGATCAAAAGCGGATCGCGACGCTGCGCTTGCTCGTGAGCCGAGCATGGATCGGCTCTACACAAGGCAATGAAGCGACCCGCCAGGCCGCCTTTGCTTTTGATCTTCTTTTTCTTCTCCGTGGGAGACGCGCACGGAACCTGTCCGTGGCCGGGTAGATGGGCTGCGCAGGGGCGTGAGCCGCATGGATGCGGCGACCGAGCTTACATGGATGTACTTGCAGCGTCCCCTGCGCGGCCCATCTACCCGGCCCCACCCATGAACTGCTTTGCGCGGTCATCCACGAGGGGCTGCGCCGTTGGCTGGAAACCCTATCCCCCGTGCACGGGCCGGTGCCCACGCACCGCCATCACCAGTCCGATGCCGGCCAGCAACGAGACCGCCGATGTCCCGCCATAGCTGATCAACGGCATCGGGATGCCCACCACCGGCAGCAGGCCGGAAATCATTCCACCATTGACCAGTACATAGACGAAGAACGCCAACCCCAGGCTGCCGGCCAGCAACCGTGCATGCGTGTCGCGTGCGTGCACTGCGATCCACAGGCAGCGTCCGACCACGAACAGGTACAGCGCGAACAGCGTCGCCACACCGATCCAGCCGAATTCCTCGGCCAGCACCGAGAACGCGAAGTCGGTGGTGTACTCGGGCAGGAAATCCAGCGTGGCCTGCGTGCCCTGCCCCCAGCCACGCCCCTGCCAGCCACCGGAACCGATCGCGATGCGTGACTGCAGGATGTTCCAGCCGGTGCCGAGCGGATCTGCCGCCGGGTCGAGGAAGGTCAGTACGCGATCCTTCTGGTACTGCCGCAACAGCCCGAACCACGCCAGCGGTGCGGCCACCGCCAGCCCCGCCGCGCCCGTTGCCACCCAGCCCCAGTGCAGGCCGGCCAGCAACAACGCGAACACCCCGCTGGCAGTGACCAAGGTGGCGGTGCCGAGGTTCGGCTGCATCAGGATCAGCACGGCAGGAACGCCGATCAACACTGCGGCCGTCAGCACCGTGCGTGGCGAGGGCGGCAACGGCTGCCGGTGCAGGTACCAGGCCATCATCAACGGCAGGCTGAGCTTGAGCAGCTCCGACGGCTGCAGGTAGAAGACGCCCAGGTTGAGCCAGCGCTGCCCGTACTTGCCGGTGCCGATCACATACACCGCCATCAGCGGCAGCATCGACAGCGCATACAACGCCGGTGTCCACGCGCGCAGGCGCAGCAGCGAAACACGCGACAGCAGCCACATCGCCACCAGGCCACCGGCAAAGCGCGCCGCCTGCCCGGTCACCGGCCCGGACACGCTGTGCAGCACCGCCAGGCCCGCGCCCATCAGGATCAACAACGCGACCAGCAACGGCAGGTCGATCGTGCGCACCGCCTCACGGCAGCCGCCAAGCAGTCGTTTCCATTCCACGCGCGCCACGGTAGCAACGGGCGCTTGCGTGAAGCTGTCATGGTGGTCCTGCGCAGCCGGTGTTACCCGTAGCCGCCGTGCACCGGGTTGTGACTGCGCACGGCCATCACCAACCCGAAGCCGGCCAGCAGTGACACCGCCGAGGTACCGCCGTAGCTGATCAGCGGCATCGGCACGCCCACCACCGGCAGCAGGCCGGAAATCATCCCGCCGTTCACCAGTACATAGACGAAGAACGCCAGGCCGGTAGCGCCGGCCAGCAGGCGCGAGTACGAATCGCGCGACTGGCTGGCAATCCACAGGCAACGCCCGATCACCACAAGGTACAGCGCCAGCACGGTGGCCACGCCGATCCAGCCGAATTCCTCACTCAGCACCGAGAACGCGAAGTCGGTGGTCTGCTCGGGAATGAAGTTCAAGTGCGACTGCGAGCCTTCGCCCCAGCCCTTGCCATCGAAGCCGCCGGAACCGATCGCGATCTTCGACTGGATGATGTTCCAGCCGGCCCCCAGCGCATCCATCTCCGGGTCCAGGAACATCATGATGCGGTCCTTCTGGTACGGCCGCAGCAGCCAGAACCAGGCCACCGGCGCAACCGCGGCCACGCCGCCCACACCCAGGCCGACCCACCACCACGGCAGGCCTGCCAGCAGCAGCACGAACACGCCGCTGGCGGCGATCAGCACACCGGTGCCGAAGTCCGGCTGCAGCATCACCAGGCCGGTTGGTACGCCGATGATGACCAGGGCCACGAGCACGGTGTTGAAGCGCGGTGGCAACGGCATCTTGTGCAGGTACCAGGCCACCATCATCGGCAGGCTGACCTTCAGCAGCTCGGCCGGCTGCAGGTAGAAGAATTTCAGGTCCAGCCACTGCCGGCCGTATTTGCCGGTACCCAGCACAAACACCGCCAGCAGCGGGATCATCGAGATTGCGTAGATCATCGGCGTGGCCGAGCGGATCCGCAGGATCGGTACCCGCGAGATGCCCCACAACGCGGCCATGCCCACTGCGAAGCGCGCGCCCTGTGCCATCACCAGGCCATCGCCACCGGCACTCTTCAGCGTGGCCAGACCGATCACCATCAGCGCGCCCAGGGCCAGGCACAACACCCAGTCCAGCGTGCTGAAGAAGCGACGCAGCATGTCGCCGGCCCAACGCAGGAACACTCTCATCGTGCGGGCTCCACGGTGGTCGGGCGTGGCGTGGCCGGCAGCGCGGCCGCAGCCGGCGCCCCCGGCTGCGGCGGTGCGGGTGCCGGTTCCGGCGCGGGCACGCCGACCAGCACCGGGTGCTCGCCCAGCTGTGCCGCAGCAAGGTCACCGGCCTGGCGCGCGCCCACATCTTCGTTGTCGAACGCGGTGGCACCGATGGCGGTGGTGCCGCGCTCGCTGTCCAGCGGCTGCATGCCTTCAGGCATCTTGCCCAGCAGATAGGCGTCGAACACCTTGCGTGCGATCGGCGCAGCCGCCGCACCGCCGTAGCCGCCGCCCTCCACCGCGATCGCCAGCGCGATCACCGGCTGGTCGACCGGCGCGAAACCGACGAACAGCGCGCGGTGGCGCAGGTGCATCGGCAGGCTCTTCGGATTCACCGCGGCCGTGCCCTTGCGGCTGACGACCTGCGCGGTACCGGTCTTGCCGGCCATCGTATACGGCGCGCCGGCGGCCATGCGGGCCGCGCTGCCGCCAGGCAGCATGGTGGCCATCATGCCTTCGCGCACCGCCTGCAGATTGTTCGGGTTCGGGCTGACCGGTTTGCTTTCGCCCGGGTCGGTCGCCATCCAGTCATGGTCGAACCCCGCACGCTGCTGGATCACCAGATGGGGCGTGCGCAGCTGCCCGTTGGCCAGCCCACTGACACCCCGCGCCAGCTGCAGCGGGGTGACCTTCCAGTCACCCTGGCCGATGCTGATGTTGACTGTATCGCCCGGATACCAGGCCTCCTTGCGGCTCTTCCGCTTGTAGGCCGGCGACGGCAGGATGCCGCCGATCTCGCCGGTCAGGTCGATACCGGTCGGCTGGCCGAAGCCGTAGTACTCCATGTAATGGTCGAAGCGCTCGATGCCCAGGTCCAGCGCCAGCTTGTAGTAGTAGGTGTTGACCGACTGCGCGATGGATTTGCGCAGGTCGGTCCAGCCGTGGCCACCGCGGTGCGAGTCACCCCAGCCACGCGAGGTGCCGGGCAGATAGAACATGCCGGTGGACAACACCTTGTCTTCCGGGCGGCGTACACCCGAATCCAGGCCGGCCAGGCCGATCAGCGGCTTGAGCGTGGAACCGGGCGCGACGCCACCGAGCACCAGGCGGTTGAACTGCGGCCGCGACGGGTTGTCGTTCAGCGCCTTGAAATCGGCATGCGAGATACCGTTGACGAACAGGTTGGGGTCGTACGACGGCAGGCTGACCATCGCCAGCACTTCGCCGGTACGCGGGTCCATCGCCACGGCCGAGCCTTCCTGGTCGCCGAACGCGGCCACCATGGCGCGCTGCAGGTCGGCGTCGATCGACAGCCGCAGGTCGGCGCCGGACTGCGCGGCAACGCGGCCGATGGTGCGGATGGCACGGCCCTGCACGTTGGTCTCGACCTGCTCGTAGCCGACCTTGCCGCGCAGCTGCTGCTCGTAATAGCGCTCCAGGCCGGACTTGCCGATGTGGGTCAGCGCGGCGTTGCCTTCGCCGAGGATCTCCAGATCCTTGTCGTCGACACGGCCGACGTAGCCGATGATGTGCGCGAACAGGTCGCCATACGGGTAGCGCCGGGTCAGGTAGGGCTCCAGCTCGACGCCGGGGAAGCGCCAGCGGTCGACGGCGAAGCGCGCCATCTCCTCGTCGCTCATGCGCAGCTTCAGCGTGACCGGCAGGAACTTGCGGCGCGCCTTGCGCGACTTGTTGAACGCTTCCAGCTCTTCCGGGCTGATGCTGATGATCTTCGCCAGCCCTTCCAGGGTGGCGTCCATGTCCTTGACCTTGTCCGGGGTCACGTCCAGGCGGAACGCCGGCACGTTCTCGGCCAGCAGGCGACCGTTGCGGTCGTAGATCATGCCGCGCCCGGGCACTACCGGCCGCGGCTTGATGCGGTTGGCTTCCGAGCGCGTGGCGTAGACGTCGTGGTCCAGCACCTGCAGCTTGAAGTACCAGCCGCCCAGTCCCAGCAGGCAGACCAGCACGCCCAGGAAACCCAGCGCCGCGCGGCGGCGGAACTGTTCGGCTTCGGCGTGCGGATTCTTGACCTGGCGGCGCGGGATCATGGCTCAGCGCCCGCGCTTGCCGAAGCGCACCGCATCCAGCAGCACGAACACCAGCGGCCACAGGCCCATGCCCAGCAGCGGCGCCCACCAGTACGACCACGGCAGGGTGGGTTCACCCACCAGGATGTGCACCAGGGCGCTGACGATGCGATCGTTGAACAGCAGGCCGCCGATGGCCAGCATCTGCTGCGACATCGGGAAGAAGCGGATGCGGGCGCGGAAACGCTGCAGGATGAAGGCCAGCATCACCAGCCGCAGCGCCTGTTCGCCGAGCACGCCGCCGTACAGCAGGTCGGCGATGACGCCGCTGGCGAAAGCGATGCCCAGGCCGACCCGCTCGGGTGTCTCGATCACCCAATACGCCAGCACCAGCGCCAGCCAGTACGGGCGCAGTGGCTGCAGCAGCGCCGGCAACGGCAGCAGGCCCAGCAGCAGCGCCACCACCAGGCTGGCCGGCAGCACCCACGGGTTGTCGCGCAGGCGGCTCATCGCTGGGCCTCCGGCGTGGTCGGTTGCCGGCCAGCGGCCGGCACTCCCGTGGATCCAGCTGGGGGAGAGCCCCCCTCTTGTTGAGGGGGGCGCGCCGAAGGCGCGGGGGTAAGGGAGGATGCGGGGGCAACAGTCCTCGTTTGCGACGAGGGCTGTTGCCGGCCAGCGGCCGGCACTACCGGGCTGGGCTGCGTCGCTGCAGGCGCGGTGCCGGTCGGCAGCGCTGTGGCATCGGCCGGACCACCGGGAGCGCTCTGCTCCATCTGCAGGCGCAGGTTCGGCGGAATACGGATCGCCGCGCCGGGGCGCAGCAGAAGCACGTCGCGGCCGCGGTCCAGCTGCGCGGCCGGCTTCAGTTCGCCCACCAGGAAGGCATGGGTGTCGTCCGGGCGCAGGCCGGTGATGGTGCCGACCGGGAAGCCGGCCGGGAAACGACCGCCGAGGCCGGAGGTAACGATCTCATCGCCCACTTCCACGCCGGCGCTGAGCGGGATGTCGCGCAGTTCCAGCGTGTCGCCGCGGCCGTAGACGATCAGGCGCACGCCGTTGCGGGCCACGGTCACCGGCACGGCATGGTCGGGGTCGGTCAGCAGCAGCACGGTGGAGGTACCGCCGGTGACGCTGATCACCTGGCCCATCAGGCCGCCGGCATCGATCACCGCCTGGCCGACATGCACGCCCTCGCGGCTGCCGGCATCGAGTACCAGGCGCTGTTTGACCGGGTCAAGGTCGATGTCCAGGATCGGCGCCAGCTGCACGTCCAGGCCACTGCGCTCGGCCACGTTCAGCAGTTCGCGCAGCTGGGCATTGTCCAGTGCGGCGGTCTGCAGGCGGGTCAGGCGCGCGTTGGCCAGCAGCAGCTGGTTGCGCAGTTCGCGGTTCTCGGCGACCAGCTGGCTGTGGCTGGCGGCAGAATCCTTGACCTGGTTGCCGAGCTTGCCGGGCAGGCCGGCCAGTGCCCAGACCGGCTGCACCAGGCTGTTGGCCTGCTCGCGCAGGCGCGCCAGCCAGCCGGCCTGGTCATCGAGCACGATCAGCGTGATGGCCAACGCGAGATAGGCCAGCAACCGCAGGGGGCTGGCGGCATCACCGGATCGGGAGGCGACGGGAGGACCGGCGTAGGGCGGCACGGCAACGATTCAACTGGCAGAAGGCGGAAGGGAAACACGCGGGCGCCCCGCCGGTGCCGGCCCGCCATCACGGCGGGCCGCACCCCGGAGGGGCGCTGCGGGCGCAGGCAGCCGGGACGGCTTATTCCGGCGCAAAGAACTCGTTGCCGTGCATGTCGACCAGCTCCAGCGCACGGCCACCGCCGCGGGCCACGCAGGTCAGCGGATCGTCCGCCACCTGCACGTGCAGGCCGGTTTCCTCGGAAATCAGGCGGTCCAGGTCACGCAGCAGGGCGCCGCCACCGGTCAGCACGATGCCGCGCTCGGCAACGTCGGCACACAGTTCCGGCGGGGTCTGTTCCAGCGCCAGCTTGACCGCGCTGACGATGCCCGACAGCGGCTCGTGCAGGGCTTCAAGCACCTCGTTGGAGCTGATCTTGATCATCTTCGGCACGCCCTCGGCGAGGTTGCGGCCGGAGATTTCCATCTCGATCACTTCCGCCTGCGGGTAGGCACAGCCCAGCTCGACCTTGATGCGCTCAGCGGTGGCTTCACCGATCAGCATGCCGTGGTTGCGGCGCACGTAGTTGGTGATCGACTCGTCGAAGCGGTCGCCACCGATGCGGACCGACGCCGAGTAGACGATGCCGTTGAGCGAGATCACCGCCACTTCGGTGGTGCCGCCGCCGATGTCGATGACCATCGAGCCACGCGCTTCAGTGACCGGCATGCCGGCGCCGATCGCGGCCGCCATCGGTTCTTCGATCAGGAACACGTCACGGGCACCGGCTTCCTCGGCCGATTCCTTGATCGCGCGGCGCTCGACCTGGGTCGAGCCGGCCGGCACGCAGACCAGCACGCGCGGGCTCGGGCGCAGCACGCGCGATTTGTGCACCTTCTTGATGAAGTGCTTGAGCATCGCCTCGGTATAGGTGAAGTCGGCGATGACGCCGTCCTTCATCGGGCGGATGGTGGTGATGTGGCCCGGGGTACGGCCCAGCATCTGCTTGGCTTCGGCGCCTACGGCTGCCACCGAGCGGGTGCCACCGATGGCACGGTCCTGACGCACGGCCACGACCGATGGCTCGTTCAGCACGATCCCCTGCCCGCGCACGTAGATGAGGGTGTTGGCCGTGCCCAGGTCGATGGACAGGTCGTTGGAGAACATGCCACGGAGTTTCTTGAACATCTGAGGAAGGAGTCCTGAGGGGTGTCGTGCCCGCCGCGGGATGGCGAAAAAATGGGCAGAAATCGAGGCCGACAAGCCTAGCAACCCGCCTGCCGCCGAGCAAGGAAAAAACTAGCTGAACCCGCGTCTTCACAGGCTTTCGGCCTGATCGGGTCTCACCCGGTTCTGGCCCTGAGCGGCACCAGCGGGTAACCTTTGCGCCGTCGGGCGCCCAAGGGCGCCGTTTGCTTGCCCGCCGAACCGGGCCGGCCCACCCCAAAATTCACCGCATAGGCTTACATCGATGTCCGCTCTGATCTGTGGTTCTCTTGCCTTCGACACCATCATGGTGTTCCCGGACCAGTTCAAGAATCACATCCTGCCGGACAAGGTGCACATCCTGAACGTGTCCTTCCTGGTCCCGCGCATGCGCCGCGAGTTCGGCGGCTGCGCCGGCAACATCGCCTACAACCTGCACCTGCTGGGCGGCCAGCCGATCCCGATGGGCACCGTGGGTTCGGACTTTGGCCCGTACCGTGAGTACTTCGAAGGCCTGGGCATCGACCTGTCGCGCGTGCGCGTGATCGATGAGCTGTTCACCCCGCAGGCGTTCATCACCACCGATCACGACAACAACCAGATCACCGCCTTCCACCCGGGCGCGATGATGCGTTCCTACGAAAACCACGTGCGTGGCGTACCGGGCGTGACCCTGGGCCTGGTCGGCCCGGACGGCCGCGAAGGCATGATCCAGAACGCGCAGGAATTCCACGAAGACGGCATCCCGTTCATCTTCGACCCGGGCCAGGCCATGCCGCTGTTCAACGGCCCGGAACTGCGCGAGTTCATCGAGCAGGCCGACTACGTGGTGGTCAACGACTACGAGTCGAACCTGCTGCAGGAACGCACTGGCTGGGACGAGAAAGAGATCGTCAGCCGGGTCAAGGCCTACATCACCACCCGCGGCCCGAAGGGCGCGGTCATCCACACCCCGGAAAAGAGCTACGACATTCCGCCGGCGCATGAGCGCCGCGTGGTCGACCCGACCGGCTGTGGCGACGCCTTCCGCGCCGGCCTGATCTACGGCATCCAGAAGGGCTACGACTGGCTGACCATCGGCCGCATGGGCAACCTGATGGGCGCGCTGAAGGTCGAGCACCCGGGCACGCAGAACCAGCGCTTCACCTTCGATGAGTTCAACGAGCAGTTCAAGCAGCAGTTCGGTTACGCGCTGAGCGCGTAACCGAACTGCCCGCACATCTGATCGGTAGGTGTCGACCTTGGTCGACACTGCCGGCCAGCGGCCGGCACTACCGGAACCTCCGACCGACACGTGGCCTGCTCTCTGTAGAGCCGAGCCATGCTCGGCTTGCGCGCGCCAGCGCGATCTGACCGGAGGAGAGCAGCCGAGCGTGGGCTCGGCTCTACATCAGCAAGCGCCCTGCCAGGCAGCCAGCAAGGCGCGGCAATCAGCGAAATGCCAGTCGGCACGGCCCGGCCATGGGTTTTCCGGCAGGTTGACCAGCACGGTATGGGCGCCGGCCGCACGGCCGCACTCCAGGTCGTAGGCGTGGTCACCGACCATCACCGCCTCCGCAGCCCCGATCCCCCAACGCCGCAGATGCTGCTGCAGGCCATCCGGTGAGGGTTTGGGCACCGCTTCATCGCGGCCGATGATGTCGGCATCGTCGAACAACGCCCCGACCCCGATCGCGTCCAACGTCAGCTTCGCCAGCGCATGATCATTGCGGGTCAGGATGCCGAGCCGGCAGCCTGCCGCCGACAACGCGCGCAGCAGCTTCAGCGCACCCGGTGCCGGCAGTGCGTCCTCGGCCAGCGCGCGCTCATGATCCAGCAGCCACTCGCGCTTGGCCTGCGCCGGTGCGTCCGGCAACGCCGCAATATGGTCAAGGATGTCTTCCTCGGCCGCGATCTCCAGCGCGCGGCGGATCGCGGCGAAATCATGCACGGCGACGGTCAGCGTGCCATCCATGTCGAACACCCAGTGCCGGATCGCGGACAACGCGTGCACTGCGCTGCCCGCCGCAACCATCACTGCCACCACTGCGGCATGCGGCTGGCGTCGACGCCACCGGTTTCGAACACAGCGGTGCGGGTGCCACCGGCCTTGACCGGGAACTCGATGCTGATCGACTTGCCCTTGCGCGCCAGCTTCCACAGCGCCTTCTGGTCGGTGATGAACAGGGCAATGGCTTCATCGGTCTTCGGACGCCACGCCGCCATGGAAATCGGCTTGCCGTCGTCCACGGTTACTTTCACCGTGCACTGCGGGCAACGGAAATCGCCGGCCTGCAGCACCAGATACGCATGCCGCTTCCACTCCGGATGATCGCGGAACACCAGCTGCACCGGCTTGGCGCCGCTGCCATCCACGTCCACCCGTTCCTTGCTGTAGATCTGCGCCGAAACCTGGTTGCCCTTGTTGCCCACCGGGATCTGGTTGTACTGCCACAGCGCCTGCATGCGGCGCAGGTCGCGCGCGGCATCGCCCTTGGCCTTGACCTCGTCGAAGCCTGCGGCGATGCGCTCGGCGGCCGCGGTGTCCTTGTACTGGTCCAGCAGCGAGGCACCATGCAGGCGCGCGCGCTCCCAGTCCTGCGCGGCCACGGCCATGTCGTACTGCTTGGCCACGTCTTCGGCCTTGGCCTCCTTCTGCGCCTGCACGGCGGCTGCGGCGGCTTCCTGCGCCTTGCGTTCTTCCTCGGGGTTGCTGCAGGCGGCCAGCGCCAGGGTGCAGGCGGTGAGCAGGATCAGTCGTTTCATGGCGGAGGTCCTTTGCGGGTGCATCCCGATTCTATCGGCAGCGAAAAGCGGATACACCAACGGCGGGTTTCCCCGCCGTTGGTGGTGAAGCAGTGAACGGTTGCCGGCCAGCGGCCGGCACTACCGCTTACTTGGCTTCAGCCTTGGCCAGCATGTCCTGGACCGAGGCGGTGGTGATCGGGTGGTAGCCCGGCTTGGCCTTTTCGAAGGCCTGCTTGGCCAG
This sequence comes from Stenotrophomonas sp. 22692, assembly GCF_052045015.1. Taxonomy (NCBI): domain Bacteria; kingdom Pseudomonadati; phylum Pseudomonadota; class Gammaproteobacteria; order Lysobacterales; family Lysobacteraceae; genus Stenotrophomonas; species Stenotrophomonas sp. 22692. Next base: position 6,865 of record NZ_JBQEMR010000040.1, on the reverse strand, counting down.
CTCCAGCCCCTTCGGGGTCTTCACCAGTTCGGCGTAGATCGGCAGGATCAGCTTGCGACGGCCGACGCGCTCGATGAATGCCGCCGCGCCTTCATTGGCCTGCTCGTAGCCGCTGCGGATCGCCAGCGGGTACCAGCGCATGGCGATCTCGCCATTCGGGGTGCCAGTGAAGTGGAAGGCCTTGTCCAGCGTGGCCAGCTTGTCCAGCGGCTGGGTCGCACCCAGGCCGTCGATGAAGCGCACCCATTCCTGCGTGCTCCAGTCGGCGATGACCTGGCTGCTCGGCACGGTGCCGGCGCTGGCGAAGGCGATGCGCGCGGTATCGACGCTGCTGAAGTTGCGCGACTGCGCCTTGGCAGCGAACGCCGGAATGCCCGGCTCGTCCAGCCACGCCTTCAGTTCGGCCTCGGTCACGGCCGAGGGATTCTTCGGCAGCAGGTTCTTCTTCATGTACGCGACGAACTGGTCGGTGTTCGCGCTCTGGAAGGCGTGGTCATCGAACCAGCCGCGCAGGAACGGATCGAAGGTCTCGCGGCCGAAGCGCTGCTCCAGGAATTCCAGGAACCACGCACCCTTGACGTAGGCCACCTGGCTGAGCGCTTCGTCAGGATCACGCTCGTTCAGCGGCGGCAGCGCCAGTGCCTGGTCAGCCGGGCTCATGTCCTTCACTTCGGCCAGCAGGTCGGTCTGGTCGATCTGCTTCTCCATCTCGGCCATTTCCTTGCCGTACAGGGCTTCGGTGATGCGGCCCTGGACGTAGGTGGTGAAGCCTTCATTGAGCCAGATGTCCTTCCAGCTGGCGTTGGTCACCAGGTTGCCCGACCAGCTGTGCGCCAGTTCGTGGGCGACCAGCGAGACCAACGACTTGTCGCCGACGATTACGGTCGGGGTGGCGAAGGTCAGGCGCGGGTTTTCCATGCCGCCGAACGGGAACGACGGCGGCAGCACCAGCATGTCGTAGCGGCCCCAGCGGTATTCGCCGTACAGCTTCTCGGCGGCACCGATCATCTTTTCGGTGTCTTCGAATTCCTTGGCGGCCTTGTTGACCATGGTCGGCTCGGCCCAGACGCCGGAGCGGCCGGAGATCGGCTCGAACACCAGGTCGCCGGCGGCGATGGCCAGCAGGTAGGACGGAATCGGCTGCGGCATCTTGAAGGTGTAGTCACCGTCACGCGCGGCCTTCGGATCGTTGTCGGCGCTCATCAGCACCATCACGTCCGGGCGCGAGACCACGTGCGCGCTGTAGGTGAAGCGAACGCTCGGGGTGTCCTGCAGCGGCACCCAGGAACGGGCGTGGATCGCCTGCGACTGGCTGAACATGAAGGGCAGCTTCTTGCCCTCGGTCATCGACGGTGCCAGCCACTGCAGGCCCGAGGCGGTCGGCGCGGTGTGATAGGTCACTTCCACCTTGGCCGGCTGTTCCGGAGCCTCGATGGTCAGCTTGCTGCCGAACACCTTGTCAGCGGCGGCCAGCTCGAACTTCAGCGGGCTGCGCGCGCCATCGGCGGCAACGGCCTCAACCTTGGACACGGTCAGCTCGCGGGTGTCGAGCACCAGCTGCTTGGCGTCCTTCTGCTTCCATTCCAGGGTGTAGGTGGCGGTGCCGCCGATCTGCTTCTGGTCGAAGTCCAGCTTCAGATCCAGTGCGATGTCCTTGATGGCGACCTTGTCCGGCTCGGCGTACGAGCTTTCGTCGTGGCTGCGGTTCTCGGCGTTCACGGGGGCGGCAGGGGCCTTTGTGGCAGTCGGGGCGGCGGCGGGCGCGGCCGCCTCCTGGGAGCAGCCGGCGGCCAGGGCCACGGCCAGCGGAAGGAGCATCAGCGGATTACGCATGAATCGGGACCGTTACGGGGATCAAACCCCAATGGTACCTCCCTCCGGCCCGGCAGGCGTTGCGCGGTGCGGGGTAATGCGGCCAAGGCCGATCCTGCGGCGGCGCCCCGGGTAGGTGCCAACCTTGGTTGGCACGGATCTTTCATCGCATGTGGCAGGCCCGTGCCGACCAAGGTCGGCACCTACCAGAGCGGATGACCGCAGCGGCCGAGTGCCAACCAGGGTTGGCACCCACCAGGGCAAGGCTTACAGCTTGTAGCCGGAGTGGATCGAAACGATGCCGCCGGTCAGGTTCTTGTAGTGGCAGCGCTCGAAACCGGCCTGCCCCATCATCGCCTTCAGTTCATCCTGCGGCGGGTGCTTGCGGATGCTCTCGGCCAGGTACTGGTAGCTGTCCGAATCATTGGCGAACAACTTGCCCAGCTTGGGCAGGATCTTGAACGAGTGGAAGTCGTAGATCGGCTTGAACCAGTCCGCGGTGACTTCGGAGAACTCCAGCACGCGGGCCTGGCCGCCCACCTTCAGCACGCGGTACATCTCGCGCAGGCCGGCGTCCTTGTCGGTGACGTTGCGCAGGCCGAAGGCGATGGTGACCAGGTCGAAGCTGTTGTCCGGGAACGGCAGGGCTTCGGCGTTGCACTGCACGTAGTCCAGGCCGAGCACCAGGCCGCGGTTGGTCAGGCGGTCGCGGCCGACCGACAGCATGCCGGCGTTGATGTCGCCCAGCACCACCGAGCCCTCGGCGCCGACGCGCTCCTTCAGCAGGGCGGCGATGTCGCCGGTGCCGCCCGCCAGGTCGAGCACGCGGTCGCCCGGCTTCACCTGCGCGGTCGCCACGTAGTAGCGCTTCCACGCCCGGTGCACGCCCAGGCTCATCAGGTCGTTCATCAGGTCGTAGTTGCGCGCGACCGAGGTGAACACCTGGCCGACCAGCTTCTGCTTGTCCTTGGCGGCGACGTCGCGGAACCCGAAATGGGTGGTACCGGCTTTGTAGGGGGATTCGCTCATGGCCCCGATTATCGCACCGCCGGGGGCCAGCGGCACCCCCTGCCCGTATCATGGCGGGCCACGACTTACCGGAGCCCCGCATGATCACCACGCCCGACTACCAGGCCCTGCTGCAGACCGCCATCGCCGAAGCCCGCCAGGGCCTGGCCGAAGGCGGCGTGCCGATCGGCGCGGCGCTGTACCACAACGACGGCCGCCTGCTCGGCTGCGGCCATAACCGCCGCGTGCAGGAGGGCGACCCGTCGGTGCACGGCGAAACCGATGCGTTCCGCAAGGCCGGCCGCCAGCGCCGTTACCAGGACACGATCATGGTCACCACCCTGGCACCGTGCTGGTACTGCTCGGGCCTGGTGCGCCAGTTCAACATCGGCACCGTGGTGGTGGGCGAATCGCGCACCTTCCAGGGCGGCATCGACTGGTTGCGGGAAAACGGCGTCAACGTGATCGACCTGGACAGCCAGGAATGCGTGGACCTGCTGGGCGGCTTCATTGCGCAGCACCCGGAGATCTGGAACGAAGACATCGGTGAATGATCACCACGCAGTGTCCTGTTGAACCCGTTTAATGAACGCTTCAGCGCCGGCACGCCCTAGTGCCGGCAGCGTTTGCGGCCATTGCCGTGAACCCGTGCACAGTCAGCTGCGCAACGTGCACACGCTGCGATAACACCCCGCCCGGCTGCCGCGCCTAGGGTGGGGTTACCGGGACTTCTTTCCCCGGCGGAGCCAGCCATGTGCGCGCACGCCGTACGACCTACGCCTGACCCGATCCTAGACGCCATCCGCAAGCGCCTGCAGCAGCAGTACGCACTGCACCAGCGTGGCGCACTGTTCTGGACTGCCTACCAGGGCCTGCAGCTGGAGCTGGTGCGCGGCCACCCGCTCGACCATGAGCGCCTGTGCAATGCGATGGCCGACATCGCCGAAGATCTCGGTGCCGTCGAGCGTGCGCAGTTGATCGGACATGCCAACGCCAGCTCCACATCGCGCTGACGCGGCATGCACCGCCACATACGCCACACTCCGATGAACCCCCACTCCCTTTCCACTCAACCGAACTGGATTGTCATGCACGCTGAAGTCCCCACCATCCCTCCGGTCATCAACGTTGACGCCGAGCTGGATCACTGGCGCCGCCAACATGCCGAAGGCGCACTGCCGCACAACTCGTTCGGCTCATACGTGCCGTGGATCAAGTTTGCCTGCGATTCGCTGATCACCCAGCCGCGCGCCAGCGAGGCCGAACGTGACGAGATGTTCCAGACCCAGTACGCCCTGCAGATCATGCCGCGACTGAGCGAAGCACAGGCCCGCGAGTTCGTCGACCGTTGCTGGCAGCACGTCTACCAGAGCAGTCCGGTGCGCAGCCTGCAGGCACCGCGCCTGCAGCGCATGCGCGCCTGACCGCCGCTGCACGGCGCCTGCACGGGCCACTGCCGATCATCCTCGTCACCTGAGTGGGACGACGACGATGAAAGCACGCAACCTGTTCAATACGATCGCCAAGAAGGCCGCGGCCGCCACCGGCTCGCCGTGGACCTTCCTGGCCGCAGTAGCGATCGTGGTGATCTGGGGCATCAGTGGCCCGGTGTTCGGTTTCAACGACACCTGGCAGCTGGTGATCAACACCGGCACCACCATCATCACCTTCCTGATGGTGTTCCTGATCCAGCACACGCAGAACGCGGATACCGCCGCGATGCAGATCAAGCTGGACGAGCTGATCCGGGCGACAGCCGAAGCCAACAACGAACTGTTGGATCTGGAAGAACTGGACGAAGCGCGGCTGGAAGAGATCCGCGCCGAATACGAGCGCATGGCCCGCGAGGCCGGTGACGCGCTGCTGCGCGTGCGCGCCTGCCGCGCGGCCCCGCGCGATGATGAAGCGATCTGACGGTAGCGCCGGGCCATGCCCGGCGAGCGCGATACCCGGAAGAATCCCACACGGGCCATCGCCCTCGGCTGATAACGGCGGACATCCCATCAGTGCAGACTGGCGCCATGTCCAGCCGTCATCTGGAACGTGGCCGCCACTCCCATATCGGGGGCTACTACGTCTTCACCACGGTCGTACGCCACCGGCGCCCGGTCTTTGAAGATCCACGTTGTGCAACGTGTCTTGTGGATGCATTGAGGTATGTTGAACGCATGGGCCTCAGTCGGTCCTTTGCTTGGGTCGTCATGCCTGACCATCTGCATTGGCTGATGCAGCTGCGCGACGGATCACTGGCGCGCATGATGGGAACGGTGAAATCCCGCAGCAGCCGGTTGCTGGGGCAGCAGTTCGGCATACAGACGCCTTTGTGGCAGCCGAGCTATTTCGATCACGCGGTACGCAGCGAGGAAGCCTTGAGGCGCCATGCGTTGTACATCCTGGGCAACCCCATCCGAGCAGGATTGACCCTGCATCTCGATGAATATCCGTTTGCATGGTGCCGTTGGCCCATGCGGTAGCGCCTGGCCATGCCGGCGAGCACGAAGTGCGGTCCGCCCAGACGTCAGGCATGCAGGAACGAAAGGCCGCCGGGCGTGGCCCGGCGCTACCGGTATCGAATTGCTGCTCAGCTGCGCTCGTGCCAGCCGCCACCCAGCACCTTGTACAGGGTGATGCGGTTGGCCTGTTGCGCCAGCTGGGCCTGCAGCTGGGTCTGCTGCGCGTTGTAGGCGGTACGCCGCGCATCAAGCAGGGTGACGAAGCTGTCCAGCCCCGCGTCGTAGCGGGCCTGCGACAGGCGGTTGGCCTGTTCGGCCGCGTCCACCAGGCGCTGCTGTGAACTCACCTGCTCGTCCAGGCTGACATTCAATGCCAGCGCATCGGCGGTTTCGCGGAAGCCCACCTGGATCGACTTCTCGTACTGCGCCAGAGCGATATCACGATCTGCGTTGGCGATGGCCAGATTGGCGCGCAGCTTGCCGCCCTGGAAGATCGGCAGGGTGATCTTCGGCAGGAAACTCCATACACGGGTGCCACTGTCGAACAGGTTGGACAGTTCGTTCGAACCACTGCCGATGCTGCCGGTCAGCGAGATGCTCGGGAAGAACGCCGCGCGTGCCGCACCGATGTTGGCGTTTGCGGCCAGCAGCTGGTGTTCGGCGGCCATGATGTCCGGGCGCTGCAGCAGCACGTCGCTGGGCAGGCCGGCCGGCGGCGGGGCCAGTGCAAGCAGCTGCGGTTCGATGCTGTCCGGCAGCAGTGCCGGATCCAGCTGGCCACCGGCCAGCAGCGCCAGCGCATTGCGGTCCTGGGCCAGCTGGCCACGCAGGCGTGCAGCATCCGTACGTGCAGTCTCGACCAGGGTACGGGTCTGGGTCAGCTCCAGCGCCGAACTGCCACCACGTTCGTGGCGGGCCTCGGCCAGGCGCAGCGAATCCTCGTAGGTCTTCAACGTGGCCTCGGCGATCTTCAGCTGCTGCGCATCGGCACCATAGGTCAGCCACGCAGTCGCGGTCTCGGCCACCAGACTCAGCTGCGCGTTGCGGCGGTTGGCGGCCACGGCGAAGTACTGCTGCAACGCCGCTTCACTGAGATTGCGCACGCGGCCGAACAGATCCAGCTCGAACTCGGCCACGCCGACACCGGCGGTGAACTGCTCGGTGACGCCGGCGTCGGTGCCTCGGCGCTCCATCTGGCCGGTGACAGCCACGCCGGGCACGCGGTCGGCGCGTTGTACGCGGTACTGGCCGCGCGCGCGCTCTACATTGAGCACGGCCACGCGCAGGTCGCGGTTGTTCTGCAGCGACTGCTCGATCACCTGCTGCAGGCGTGGATCGGTGAAGAAGTCGCGCCAGCCGACGGCGGCGACATCGGCCACCTGGCCCTGCGCGGCTTCGGCCGGCCACTGCGCCGGAATCGCCGGAGCGACAGCGGTGTTCTTCGGCACCAGAGTGGAGCAGCCGGCCAGCGCGAGCACGCCGGCCAGGGATACAGCAAGAGAAGAGAATTTCATGGCGACACCTTGGGGGTCACGGTGGTAGCGGGGGGGGGGGGGGGGGGGGGGGGGGGGGGGGGGGGGGGGGGGGGGGGG
>NZ_JBQEMR010000039.1:0-33447 GCF_052045015.1 Stenotrophomonas sp. 22692 | reverse complement strand
GCCGGGCCATGCCCGGCGAGCGCGCAGCGCGGCGCTTCTCGCATTCCGCCGGGCATGGCCCGGCGCTACCCGATGAATTGCAGTCCGGCGGTCATTTCCCTGCAACGCCGCTGCGGCCCAATACGCCCACGCGGCCTGGCCGTGGGAAGGGACCGGACCGGCCTTCCCACCCTGGGCCCGACCAACTTTCCATGGGCGAGGGTGTCATGCGCAATCGAGTGACGCGGCGGTACTTCCAGCAGTTGTTCGCGCTGTACGCCGGCTTCGTGCAGTCGCGCTGAGGCCGCGATGCGGTAGCGCCGGGCAATGCCCGGCGAACGCAAAGTGCGTGGGGGCTCAGTGCCGCTTGCCGCGGCGTGCAGGGGCTGGCGGCGGTGCATCCGAACGCGGCTTGGCGTACTGCGCCCACAGCGCTGGCAGTGCCTTGCCGGTGTGCTTCTGCCACAGCGTCGGTGCATAGCGGCCGTCGCGCAGGGCCTTGTCCAGTGCGAGCACCAGTCCCGGGTGTTCGGCGTCGGCCCACTTCAGGAACGCACCGGTCACCCGGTAGCCACTGTCGAAGTTCTGTCCCTTCTCGACCTTGCCCGGCAGTGCCCAGCTCGCGGCGGCATTGTCCATGCCGTAGCGGTCGCGTGCGTAGTCGGCGATGCCTTCCACCAGCCAGCCCGGCACTCGCGCGTCGCCGTAGCCCGGATAGCCCTGCACGATGTGCATGGCCTCATGGGTGACCAGGTCGATGTCGTTCGGGTGCTGCGCCAGCCACCCCGGGTTGATGGTGATCGTCGCTGCGTGGTCCTTGTCGCCGACGAAGGCGATGCCGGTGTAGGCCGGATCGATCACGATGCGCACCATCGACGGCGCCGCCGGATGGAAGTCCGCACGTTCGCGCAGATAGGCGAAGAAGAACGTATCGATCACCCGCTTGCGCTGCGGCGCGGCCAGCGCGCCACGGGCGTCCTGGTAGTTCAGCGTCACGCCGTCGCGGGTCAGCTGCGTATCGAACGCCTGGGTCTGGCCGAAACTGGAGAAGGACAGGGCAACAAGGGCCAAGGGCAGAAGACGGAAGCGCATGCCGCTCATTGTACGGTGCCGGCCGCCAGCAGTTCGATCTCCGCCAGCGGCAGCCGTGCCGGTGCCGCCAGGCGCAGGCGGTACTCGCTGTAACGACCGGGTTTGGCGATCCGGAATGGACGGGTCTGGCGGGCGGATTCGAAGTCTTCGCCGCTGCGCTGGTCGAGCACGGCCCAGCTGCCGCTGCCGTTGCGCGCTTCCAGCGTCCACTCACCGCCCTGGATGCGGCCGTCGCCGCTGGTCAGCGTGTACATCGTCGGGGTGCCCTCGGCCAGGCCGGTCAGCGCGATGGTTGCGCCGCTACCCAGGCCCACCGTCGTGCCGGCATCGTCATCGAGCAGCGCGGGCAGGGCACGGCCATCGGCCAGCGTCGCCTTGGTGCCGCTGCCGAGCAGGTCGTGCAGCAGCTGGGGGCCCTGGCCGCGCGGGGTCAACGAGCGCGGCACATCGTCCACGCCACTGCCCCAGCGCGAGGGACGGGGGCCCATCACGAAGTCGAGGGTCGCGCCCTTGGCGATCAGGTCGTGCGGCACCCAGGTCTTCGTCCACGGCGTACCGTTGATCTTCAGCGACTGCACGTAGACGTTCTCACGCGAGTTGTTGGCCGCGTTCACGGTCAGCACCGCGCCACCCTGCAGTTCCACCCGCGCGTGACGGAATGCCGGCGAACCGATCACGTACTCCGGGGCGCCCATGCGCAGCGGGTACAGGCCCAGCGAGGCCAGCACGTACCACGCCGAGGTCTCGCCATTGTCCTCATCGCCCGGGTAGCCCTGGCCGATCTCGCTGCCGACGTACAGCCGCGACAGGATCTCGCGCACATGCTGCTGGGTCTTCCACGGCTGCCCGGCGTACAGGTACATCCACGGGATGTGGTGTGCCGGCTGGTTGCTGTGCGCATACATGCCCATGCGCACGTCGCGCGCTTCGGTCATCTCGTGGATGGTGCCGCCGTAGGAACCGGCCAGTGCCGGGTCCGCGGTTTCCGGTGTGGCGAAGAAGGTATCCAGCTTCGCCGCCAGCTTTTCGCGGCCTCCGTACAGCGCCGCCAGGCCCTCGCCGTCGTGCGCGGCGGTGAACGCGAACGTCCAGCCATTGGATTCGGTGTAGTCGTGACCCCACACGCGCGGGTCGTAGGCCTTGGCGTCCACGCGCCAGCGCCCATCGGCCTTGCGGCCCTGGAAGAAGCCTGCGTCCGGGTCGAACATCGTCGCGTAGCTGGCGGCGCGGTGGCGGAAGTAGTCGGCTTCGGTGCTGTAGCGTTCGCGTGCCGCCGGCGTGGCCGCGCGCTTGGCCAGGGCGTCGGCCATGTTGGCGATGCCGAAGTCATTGAGTGCACCTTCCATCGTCCACGACATGCCTTCGTGCACGTCGGCGCTGGCATAGCCACGGAAGGTCGAGCGGTCCATGCCCTTGCGGCCGACGTGGCGGTCAGGCGGGACCACGGTCGCGTTCTTCAGCGCGGCCGCGTAGGCCTCTGCCGGATCGAAGCCGCCGACGCCTTTCAGCCACGCATCTGCAAATGCCACGTCCGAGCTGGTACCGACCATCAGGTCGGCGTAACCCGGCGACGACCAGCGCGCGATCCAGCCGCCGGCGCGGTACTGCTCGATGAAGCCCTGCACCAGCTGGCCGGCATCGTTGGGCGTGAACAGCGCATAGGCCGGCCAGGTGGTGCGGAAGGTGTCCCAGAAGCCGTTGTTGACGAATACCTTGCCGTCGCGCACGGCGGCGTAGCTGCGGGTCGCGCTGCCCTCGGTGTTGTCATCGCTGGCGCTGGCCTGGTTGGCGTAGCGCCACTCCGGTGCGGCGGCGCTGCCCACGTTCTCATGGCCGGAATTCGGGTACAGGAACAGCCGGTACAGGCTGGAATACAGCGTGGTCTTCTGGTCGTCGCTGGCATCGCCGATGTCGAAGCGGGCCAGGCGTGCGTCCCATGCATCCTGCGCACGGCCGGACACGCTTTCCAGCGTGTCGGCCGCAGCGATTTCCAGTGCCAGGTTGTGCCGCGCCTGCTCCACCGAGATCAACGAGGTAGCGATGCGCATGGTCACCCGCCGGTCGCTGCCCGCATCGAACTTGATGTAACCGGTCGGGCGACCGGTGTCGAGGCGCCCACTGCTGCGCCAGGGCTTGTCGAAGCGGGCCACCACGTACATGCGGCTGGCGCCGTTGGACAGGCCACTGCGCGTGTCGGTATAGCCGGACAGCGTCTGCGTGGCGGCGTCCAGAGTCAGGCCACCGCGTGCATCGACATTGTCGAACAGCAGGTTGGCGTCGCCGCCCTCGGGGAAATCGAAGCGGAACAGCGCCGCATGATCGGTCGGCGCGATGGCGGCGGCGATGCCGTTGTCGAAGCGCACGTCGTAGCGGTAAGGGCGGGCGCTCTCGTGGCTGCGATCGAACGACAGCGCGCGCTTGCGGCGGTCGGCCTCCGGCACGCCACGGCTGGCCGAGGGCATCACCTGGAAGGTCTGGCGGTCGCCCATCCACGGGCTGGGCTGATGGCTCAGCGCAAGCGCCTGCAGTTGCGGGCGGTTCTGTGCGTCGTTCTGTTCGTTCCAGCGGTACAGCCAGTTCAGTGCGCCGGCATCGGTCACCGGAGTCCAGAAGTTGAAGCCGTGGGGTACCGCCGTGGCCGGGAAATTGTTGCCGCGCGAGAAGGTGCCGTTGGCCTGGGTGCCACGGGTGGTCAGCACCCAGTCGGAGACGCGTTGCGGCTGTTGTCGCGGCTGAGCATCCAGGCGCACGTCGTCGATCCAGCCGGCGACCGGTGCACCGTCGGCACTCGCCACCTCCAGTTCGATCGCCACCACGCGGCGACCGTTCAGCGCGGGCACGTCGCCCAGTCGCACCGCCTTGCGCGCCCACTGCTGCGGATACAGCGTCTTTGACGCGCCCTGCGCGCGTGCGCCAAGGGCTATACCGTGCTGGTCGCGTGCCGCGCCGGCCGAAACGCGGCTGCCATCGTCCAGCAGCAGGTCCAGTGACACATAGGTCGAGGCCACGGTGTCCTTGCCGACGATCTCCGGCAGCACCAGCCACGACAGGGTGGTATCGGCCTCGATCGGCAGATCTGTCTTGAACAGCTCGCGCCGCGCGCTGCCGCCTTCGCTGCTGTAGCGCAGTGCATGCAGGCCGCTGTAGCCCACATTGCGCTTGGCGGCGTAAGGCGCCGCAGGGCCGTTGCCGATCGTGACCTGCAGTGCACCCGCGGCCTGCGACGGGGCAGGTTCGCCGGGCTCGAACGAGGTCTGCAGTCCCTGTGCCAACACCGGCATCGCGGTAGTCGCACAGGCCAGGGCCAGGGCGAGCGGAAGCAGGGCGCGGCGTGGATCGGACAGGGTCATGCAAGGGTCTCCCGGAAGGGCAGGCGGCGGGCAGAACCCGCATCGGCGGACACCACGGACAGCATCGCTCCTCCCGCCGGGATGGCAGTGGAAGAAGCGATGCCGGTCCGGTGGGGGCGGGCCATGCGATCGGGTCGGATTGGGGCAGGCCGGTTCACGACCTGGCCCGATCCTGCAACAGCCGTGGCAACCTGACAAGTGCCATTTAGTTCGATCCAAATGCGGGAAATATCGTTGTCGGTGGTTTCCCGGCGTGAACCTGCAGGATTGGTCGGGAATTTCCACCGGCACCCCATCCCGAGGTGGCATGCAAGGTCGCAGGGAATCGGCCCGGTACGCGCAAAGACCCGTTGCGGCGCAATGTCGGGGCGGCCCGGATGCTAGAATCACAGGCCTCGCAACCCGTTCATCGACATCCGCCATGAGCCATACCGCCACTGCGCCCGCCAACGCCGAGAAGCGCTACACCGTGCACCGCAGCGATCTGCCGCTGAGCTGCCCGACCCCGGAAATGGCGCTGTGGAACTCGCATCCGCGCGTGTACCTGCCGATCGAAGACGAGCCCAACGGCGAAGCGCAGTGCCCGTACTGCGGTTCCGTGTTCGTGCTGGCCGACTAAGCGGCCGCCCCTTCGATGCGCCGATTGACCGTGGTGCAGTTGCTGCCGGCGCTGCACTCCGGCGGCGTCGAGCGCTCGACCCTGGAAATCGCTGCGGCCCTGGTCGCCGCCGGCCATCGCGCGTTGGTAGTGTCGGCTGGCGGCCGCCTGGTGCAGCCGCTGCTCGATAGCGGTGCCGAGCACCTCACTCTGGACATCGGCCGCAAATCGCTGCTGACCCTGCGCCACCTGCCGACCCTGCGCCGACTGTTCGCCGAGGTTGGCGCGGACGTCGTGCATGCCCGCTCGCGGCTGCCGGCCTGGCTGGGGCTGTACGCGATCCGCGCCATGCCCGCCACGCAGCGCCCGCACTGGGTGACCACCGTGCATGGATTGAATTCGCCCAGTCGCTACAGCGCGGTGATGACCAGCGGTGAACGCGTGATCTGCGTGTCCAACAGCGTGCGCGACTACGTGCAGCGGCACTATCCGACAGTTCCCGAAGCGCGGCTGCAGGTGATTCCGCGCGGCGTCGATGTCGCACAGTTTCCGCGCGTGGCCCGCGCCGACCGCCGGCCACGACTGGCGCTGGCAGCCGACTACCCGTGGCTGGCGCAGGTTGAGGGCCCGCTGCTGCTGCTGCCGGGGCGGGGCACCCGGCTGAAGGGACATGCTCATGCGCTGCAGTTGCTGGCGGATGTACGCGCCGCCGGTGTGCCGGCACAGCTGTGGATGCTGGGCACCGATGAACCGGGCCGTGAAGCCTACGTGGTCGACCTGCGCCGGCAGGCCGCTGCTTTGGGCGTGACCGACGCCGTGCAGATCAGCACACCGACCGCGCGCATCGCCCAGGCCTATGCGGCCAGCGATCTGGTGCTGCAGCTGTCGGACAAGCCCGAAGCATTCGGCCGTACTGTGGTCGAGGCGCTGTCGGTGGGCCGCCCGGTGCTGGGCTGGGATCATGGTGGCGTCGGCGAACTGCTGCGGCAGCTGCAACCCGCTGGTGCGGTGCCGCTGGGCGATGCACGCGCGCTGGGTGAACGTGCGCTGGCCCTGCTGGCGCAGCCTCCGTCCTTGCCGACCCGCATCCCGTTTACCCTGCAGGCCATGCAGCGCGATACCCTCCGCCTCTATGCCGACCTCGCCGGCTGACCCCGCTGTCATCGTGCGCGACGACCGCGCCGGGCGCTGGGCGCCCTGGTGGGTGCTGGCGTACGTGGCGATGTGGCCGTTGCCGGGCATCGCTGAAACCGTGCTCGGTCTTGGCGCGGTCTACGCCGCCGCGCGCATGGTCATGCGCCGCCTGCAGCGCCGCCCGCACCTGTTGAGCACGGCAGCGTGGGCGCTGACCTCGATCCTGTTCCTCGGCTATTGGCTGCCGCAGGCGTTCTCGGCGTTTGATGCGATCGATCCGGCAGCGTCGTGGACCAAGGCGGCCGCCGGCCTGCGCTACCTGCCCTTCATGTGGCTGGTGGCAATCGCGGTGGCCACGCCCGAACGGAGGCGGCTGACCTTCGGTGGCCTGGCGCTGATCACCGGCGCATGGACCCTGGATGCGCTGGTGCAGGCGGTGGCCGGTACCAGTCCGTGGTTCTGGTCGCTCGAGCAGCTGAAGCTTGCGGTAAGTGGTCACGCGTTGTGCCCGGCCGGTGAGGCGGCCGTTGTCGATCGCCTCAGTGGCGCGCTGGGGCCGTGCAACCTGAAGTTCGGCCAGGTCCTGGCCAGCCTCTCACCGTTCCTGTTGCTGCCGCTGGCACGCCGCTTCGGCAATCCGGGGTGGGTCCTGGCCGCGGCGGCGCTGGGTTGCGTGCTGCTGCTGGCCGGCTCGCGCGCATCGTGGATCACCTTCGCGCTGGTGCTTGCCTACAGCGGCGTGCGCCAGTTCGGCTGGAAACGGTTGGTGCTGCTGGCGCTGGTCGCTGTCCTCGGCGCGGGCGCGCTGACCGCCAGCGTGCCGCAGCTGCGCGAACGCTTCGCGCGAACGGCGTTGGCCTGGGATGGAAGCGAGCGCGGTGTCGACGAGGCACTGTCAGGGCGTGCGCGGATCTGGGACGCCGCGGCCTGCATGATCGAGCAACATCCGCTCAATGGCGTCGGTGCACGCGGCTTCCGCGATGCCTATCCGGCCTGCGTGTCTGGCGACGAACCGGCGGTGTGGGGCGATGCCCCGGCGTTGCATGCCCATCAGATCGTGCTGGAAATCCTGGCGGAAACCGGCGTGCTCGGCCTGCTGCTGTGGTTGGCAGCCGTGGCCCAGGCCTGGCGGGCCTGGCGCTATGCACCGATGGCCGCGCGTGAGCGGGCCCGCCCGGCGATGCTGGCGCTGGCGGTCACCGTGTTCCCGCTCAACACGCATCTGGCGTTCTATTCCGCGTTCTGGGGTGGCCTGACCGTGCTGCTGGCGGCGTTGTTCGCCGGCAGCCTGTTGGCGCGGGACGCGGATGACACACCGGCGGTGACGTAACGGAACATCCACGCATGGCGTGGGTCACCGAACGAACGCCGCCGTAGTAGATCCACGCCATGCGTGGATGGTGCTTTCCCGACGCAAACACGCGCCAACCTCCACTACCGGTGCTTCCCTGCGTATCGCACGCTGGGGCCATGGCCAGCCCCAGACTCCGCTACGGTCGTTACTCCAGCACCGGTAACGTTTATTCACTGACCACGGCAACCCTTGGCCGGGAGCCGTTCTTCGCGGATGCCGCCAATGTGGCGATCCTGGTAGATGCGCTGCGCTTCGTCGAACGCAGCGGTTTCAGCCACAGCCTGGCATGGGTGGTGATGCCCGACCACCTGCACTGGTTGATGAAACTGCGCAGTGGAACCCTTGCCGAGTGCATGTCGCTGCTCAAATCCCGCAGCGGGCGGCTGTTGAACCAGTATCTGGATCGACGCGGCGCACTGTGGCAGCACGGCTATCACGACCATGCCGTGCGGAACGACGAATCCCTTCACGAGAAGGCGATGTACATCCTGGCCAACCCGGTCCGGAGCGGCCTGGCCAGCACGTTGGGCGAGTACCCGCATGCATGGTGCCGTTGGCCGTTGTAGATGCCGGGGGGCGGAACGAAGAGCATCCACGCATGGCGTGGATCTACTTCAGAGCGCCCCACATCAGTAGATCCACGCCATGCGTGGATGAAGCCAACCCGGTCCCGCGTTACTTGTAAAAATCACTCCGCCCGCCCGGCTGGCGCTTGAAACGGCGGTGGATCCACAGGTACTGGTCCGGTGCCTCGCGCACCATCTCCTCGATGGCCTGGTTGACCCGCGTGGTATCGGCTTCCACATCCTCGCTGGGAAAGTTCTCCAGCGGCGCGCCGATCTTCAGGAAGTACTTCCCGCCCTCGCGGCGGTGGAAGTAAGGAATCACCGCACAACCGGTCATCCGCGCCAGCTGGTGGGTGGCGGTAATGGTGGATGCGGTATGGCCGAAGAAGGGCACGAACACGGTGTCCTTGCCGCGCATGTCCTGGTCCGGCGCGTACCAGAGGAAGCCGCCCTTCTTCAGGTGGCGCACGGTCGCGCGGATGTCTTCATTGGCGAACATCGCCTTGGCATAGCGCAGGCGGCCGAACTTCACCGCCCACTCGTACACCGGGTTCTTGTGCTTGCGGTACATGCCTGAAAGATCGACGTAGTCGCACAGCAGGCGGCCGCACATCTCCAGGGTCATGAAGTGGCCGGACACCAGCAGCACGCCGCGGCCTTCGGCCTGCATCTGCCGCAGATGCTCGAGGCCTTCGATCTTCACCTGTGGGCGGATGCGGTCGATGCTGCCCCACCAGGCGCGGATGCACTCGAGCACGCCCACGCCCAGCGCGTCGAAGCTGTCGCGCACCAGGCGCTGGCGCCAGGCTTCGTCCTTCTCCGGGAAGCACAACTTCAGGTTGACCTCGGCGGCGCGACGGCGGCTGCCGAGCAGGCGCCAGCTGATCCAGCCGACGCCACGGCCGAGCGCACGCTGCAGCATCCACGGCAGGCGGGCGATGGCGAAGGCGCCGAGCATGGCGGTGAACATCGGCCAGTTACGGGGATCGCGCAGCGACGGGCGGATGGCGGTGGTGGCATCGGACATGGCGCCATTCTACCAACCCGGCTGCGTGTCTTTCCCGGGGGGCTCCCGTATCCTTGCCGCATGCGTAAAGACCCTGTCGAATGGATCCTGCGCGGCCTGTATTCGGCCGTGCTCTACATCCTGCTGCCGATCACCGTGTACCACCTGGTCTGGCGCGGTTTCCGGGTCCGTGAATACTTCCGGCGCTGGGACGAGCGCTATGCCTCGTATCCGCAGCCGACCGGCCAGCCGCGGGTCTGGCTGCACGCGGTCTCGGTGGGCGAGGTCAACGCCGCCGCGCCATTGGTCAATGCCCTGCGCCAGCAGCGTCCGGACATCCGCTGGGTCATCACCACCATCACCCCGACCGGTTCGGAGCGCGTGCGCGCGCTGTGGGGAGACGCGCTGGACCACGTCTATCTGCCGTACGACGTACCGGGCAGCGTCAACCGCTTCCTCGGCCACTTCCAGCCCAGCCTGGCGCTGATCCTGGAAACCGAGCTGTGGCCGAACATGCTGTTCGGCTGCCGCGACCGCCGCATTCCGGTCTACATCCTCAACGCCCGCCTGTCAGCGCGCTCGCTGCGCGGTTACCGGGTGCTGGCGGCGCTGATCCGCCGTGCGCTGCGCACGGTTACCTGCGTGGCCGCGCAGTCGCAGGACGACGCCGAGCGCTTCGTGCAGCTGGGGGCTGCGCGGGAACAGGTGCAGGCGCTGGGCAACCTCAAGTTCGATATCGCCACGCCGGATGTGCAGGGCTTCGTCGAGCAGTTCCATGCCTGCGTGCCCGCCGGGCGCCCGGTGTGGATCGCGGCCAGTACCCACGATGGTGAGGAGCAGGCGGTGATCGACCTGCATCGGCGCCTGCGCCAGCAGCACCCCGACCTGTTGTTGCTGTGGGCACCGCGGCACCCCGAGCGCTTCCCGAAGGTGGAGGCGCTGGCGCGCGAGCAGGGCTGGAACGTGGCGACCCGTCGCGCGAAGCAATGGCCGGAGGCCGGCACGGATGTTTTCGTCATCGACACCCTGGGTGAGCTGATGCCGTTCTATGCCTGTGCACAGGTCGCCTTCGTCGGCGGCAGCCTGCAGCCGATCGGTGGCCACAATCTGCTGGAACCGGCGGCGATGGGCACTGCCGCTGTGACCGGTCCGCACCTGCACAACTTCGCCGAGATCTCACGGCGCATGCGAGAGGCCGGTGCCTTGCTGATCGGCGAGGACGTGCAGGCGGTAGGTGACCTGCTGCAGCACCTGCTGGGCGACGCCCAGGCGCGCGAGGACATGGCCCGTGCCGGTTGCACGCTGGTCAGCAACGGCCGCGGTGCCCTGCAGCGCACGCTGGCGCTGGTCGCGCCACACCTGCCGCCCCCGCGCAGCTGAGCCGGGCAGCAACACCGCCAGGGCGGATGCTACGCGGACCGACTGACGTGATCGACTGCATCAATTCTGCTTAGCAGCCGGATTCCTGTCGCAGCAGGACCGGATGCGTGGCTGCGAACGTGTTTGTGGTCACATCGCGGTGCGCACAGTACGGATTCTGATACCGCCACTTGGCGCACGCTGCCAGCCTCCTGTCGACCGCGCTTGTGCGGATTCAAGAGGGCTTGCGATGGACAGCGATAACCGCCGTGGCCGGCACGCGCTGCTGGGAATGGATCACTTCGCGATGGTGGCGTTGACCCTGCTGCTGGGTGGCAGCGTGATCGCCCTGGTTGGCCAGTACACCGCCGCCCAAGCGGGTCCGGCCATCGTACTGAGTCTGCTGCTGGCCGCACTGGGCACGGCGCCGATGCTGTATTGCCTGCACGTGCTGAACCAGCAGCAGCCCGCAGCCGATGGCCTGCACGGCCTGCTGCGGGCCGCTTGGGGCACGGCAGCCGCGCGGCTGCTGGGTACTGCACTGCTGCTGGAACTGGTGATGACCAGCGCCGGCGTGGCGCAGTCCACGGCCAGCCACGCACGTGCCGTGTTTGCCAGTCGCGGTATTGAAACCGGCAGCGCGCTGCCGGATCCGGTGATGGCCGTCACCAGTCTGCTGGTGCTGGGTGCGTTCGTGCTGCTGCCCCCGCGTCGCATCGCGCTGACGGTCTGCGTGTTGTTGACGGTGAAGATCGGTGTCGGGCTGTTGCTGTTGGCGCTGGCGGTTCGCCACGTGCACTACGCCAACTGGATTCCGTGGCTGCCGGACGCCACCGCGCCCTATCGATTCGGCCCCGGCGGGGTGCTGGCGGCAAGCGTGCCCTTGCTGGGGGTGTTTGCCAGTGTGGGGCTGGCACTGGGATTTCCCGGACGTGGCCGGCAGGCGCGCACGCGATCACCCTGGCTGCTGGCGGCCGCGCTGCTGCTGGCGATGCTGCTGCTGATCATGCTGGCCGCGTTGCAGGCCGGCCTGGTCGAGTTCCCGGTATTGGACAGTACGCGGCCGTTGTCGGTGGCATTGCAGGGCCATCCGCAGTTGCAGTGGCTGCTGCCGTTGCTGCCGCTGGCGGGCATGGCCGGGCTGGCAGCACTGCTGCTGGTGCTGTTGTCGCTGGCCGCACACCTGGCAGCGCAGCTCCGGCCTGTGGCCGGTGATGAAGCGCCCGGGTTGCGGACGCGGCTGATACCGGTCACCGTGGTGCTGACGGCGGCGCTGCTGGCCTTGGGAGCGCCGGCCGGCGCATTGCCGGTGCTGCCGGGTCCAGCAACCCTGCTGGTGATGGCAGCCTTGTGTCCGGCGGCACTGCGTGTCCGTGCGCCGATGCCGGGTGCTGCAATGGTGCTTGCGCCCCTGGCCACGGCGCTGTGCGTGCTGGCCGCAGTGGAACGGGCAGGCGCGTGGCCGGGCTGACGGCCGGCAGATCTGCGCCATGCGTGGGTCGGGCCGTACGCGCCGCCCACAAAAAAGCCACCCTCGCGGGTGGCTTTTCGTTGCCGGCAGGCGACGGCTCAGTGCGTCGTCGTTGCCGGATTGCCCGCGTCCTGGGTCAGCAGGCGGTTCACGTCCTGCAGCTCGGCCACGTCCAGTGCACCCAGCGACTGGCTCAGCAGCAGGCGGTTCTGCAGGAAGGTGTAACGGGCCTGGGCGTAGTCCAGCTGCGCTGAGAACAGGATGCGCTGGTTCTGGATCACATCCAGCACGGTACGGGTGCCGACCTCCAGGCCGACCTGCGAAGCGTCGTACGCGCTCTGCGCCGAGACCACCGCCAAGCGGCGGGCTTCCACTTCGCTGATGCCCTGCACCAGGGTCTGGTAGGCATTGCGGGTATTGCGGTCCAGGGCACGCTTCTGCTGCTCGTAGCCGTCCTGGGCGATGTCACGCTGGGCCAGCGCCTGGCGCACGCCGGACTGGGTGGCACCACCGGAGAAGATCGGCACGCTCAGGGTCAGGCCGATGCTGTTGGTGCGTGCGTCCGGCGACAACGAGCCGGCGCCGGTGCTGTCGCCCCAGGTCGCGCTCTTGCCCCAGCTGCCGCCCAGCGACAGGGTCGGGTAATGGCCACCGCGGGCAGCCTGCACGCCAGCTTCGGCCGCACTGACCTTCAGCTCCTGCGCCTTCAGCGCCGGATTCTGGGTGGTGGCCTGCTGCACCAGCTCATCGATGTTGCCGCGGTTGGCCGGCACTTCCGGGCGGAAGTCCGCCGGCAGGCCACGCAGGTTGGTCACCGGCTGGCCGGTCAGTTCGGTCAGGGCCTGGTAGTTATCGGCCAGGGTGTTCTGCGCAATGATGGTGTTGGCACGCGCCTGGTCGTACTGGGCGCGGGCTTCGTGCACGTCGGTGATCGGCGCCAGGCCCACTTCCAGGCGCTTGTCGGCGAAGTCGAACTGCTTCTTCGCGGCCGCTTCGTTGGTCTGCGCGGCGTTCAGCGATTCGATCGCCACCAGCACGTTGAAGTAGGCCGCCGAGGTGCGCACGATCAGGTTGTCGTTGGCCGATTCGAGGGTGAAGTCCGCCGCCTTGCTCAGCTCACGCTGCGAGCGCAGGTTGTTGATCTGTGTCCAGTTGAACAGCGTCTGGCTGCCGTCGATCGTGTAGGTGCGGCGCTTGTTGGTGAACGAGCCGGAGTTGGCGTCGGCGTTCGGCTCGCTGCGCGTGCGGTTCAGCGCGGCCTGGCCGTTGATCTGCGGCAGCAGGGCGGCACGCGCCTGCACGGCGCCTTCCTTGTCGTACAGCCGGGTCGATTCGGCGGCCGACAGCTGCGGATCGCCGTTGCGGGCCATTTCGTAGACCTGCAGCAGGTCGGCGGCATGGGCGGACAACGGCAGCAGGGCAGTGGCCAGCGCAACAGCGAGGGATCGGCGGATCATTGCGGCTTCCTTGGACTCAGAGGTGGAACTGGGGGGCCGGGGCGGCACCACGCAGGTAATCGATATCGGTCTCGAACAGGGACTCGGAGCTGCCGTCGGCCTTGACCAGCAGGGCCTCCATCGCCGGCGAGCGGCCGTGGATCACGAACAGGCGGCCACCCGGACGCAGCCACGAGGCGAACTGTGACGGCACCACGTCGACCGCACCAGTGACACAGATCACGTCAAAGCGGCGTTCGGTCTGCCAGGACAGGGCATCGGCCACTTCCACGCGGACGTTGCTGCCCAGGCCGGAAGCGTCCAGGCGGGCACGCGCGGCGGCGGCCAGCTCCGGGTCGATTTCCAGGCTCAGCACATCGCGCGCCAGCGCGCCGATGCAGGCTGCCAGGAAGCCGCTGCCGGTGCCGATTTCCAGCACTTCGTCACCCGGCTGCAGATCCAGTGCCTGCAGGGTACGGCCCTCGATGACCGGCTTCATCATCTTCTGGCCATGGCCGATCGGCAGTTCGACATCGGCGTAGGCCAGCGCCCGGTGTGCATCGGCGACAAAGGCCTCGCGCGGCAGGCGGGCCAGGACGTCGAGCACCTTGATGTCCAGCACGTCCCAGGGACGGATCTGCTGTTCCACCATCAGTTCGCGGGCGTGGGCGTAATCAATCGTCATGAGGTTCAAATCCAGCGCAGTGGGCCGGCCATTTTACCGGTGCCGGAGGCCGGCGGCGCGCCCAGAGCATCAGCTGCCGGGTGGCCGGGGTCGCAGTGCCGGAAGTCATCGCGACCTCCGGTTCGTTCAGTTTTGGTTATTCAGCCGTCCCGGCCCCTCGCGGCGCATAGGCACGCAGGAAGAAGTCGATGCTGGCGGTCACATGGGCAAGAGGGTCGCACTCCACCGGTGACAGTGGCATGCCGCACATCATATGCATGTGCACTTCGCCCTTGACCAGGGTCAGGAACTGCTCGCCAGCCAGCGAATAGTCGGTGATGTCCAGTTCGCCGCGCTCGGCGCGTGCCCGCAGGAAGTCAGCCAGGGCCTCGCAGGTGCGCTCCGGGCCTGCCTTCCAGAACAGCTCGCGCAGGCGTTCATCGGTCTCCGGCGCCATCATCATGCGCTGGATCGAGATTGCCGCATCGGAGGTGATCAGCTCGAAGAAGGCCAGGCCGATGCCGATCAACTGGTCGCGCAGCGGGCCGTCCGCGTCGGCCACGAACAGGGCATCGGGCAGCATTTCAATGCACTTGGACTGCACGGCCTCGGAAAACAGGGTTTCCTTGTCGCCGAAGTGGCTGTACACGGTCAGCTTCGAGACGCCGGCCTGGGCGGCAATGGCGTCCATGCTCACGCCGGTATAGCCCTGTTCGATGAACAGTACCTTGGCTGCTTCAAGGATCGCCGCGCGCTTGCCCAGATCCTTGGGGCGCCCGGGTCCGGCGGCCTTGGCAGCAGGCTTGGCCGACGGCTTGCGGGAAGTGGAAGAACTCATCGCAACAATACTAGACCAAGCGGTTCGATATTTATACTATACCGGCCGGTTTATTAAATTGGGCCGGCAGTCGCGGCTCCCCCTTGTTGCAACCCTGCGTTTTCAGGACGTTGACCGATGAAGATCGTGCGCTGGATGGGCGGTATGGTGTGGGTGGCTGCGCTGGCAGCCTGTTCGGGACAGGAACAGGCGCCGCAGGCGGCCGTGCCGGTACTGGTGGTTCACCCCGGCGAACAGGCCGGACAGGCCCCGGCGGCGTTCCCGGGCACGGTGCGTGCCCGCCAGGAAAGCCCGCTGTCGTTCCGCGTCGGCGGCAACCTGGTCAAGCGCCATGTCGATGCCGGGCAGCGGGTAAAGAAGGGCGACGTGCTGGCCGAGCTGGATGCAGCCGACTTCGCATTGCAGGCCCGCGCTTCGCAGGCGCAGCTGGCCGCAGCTGAAGCCGACCTGGTGCGTGCCCGCGACGACCTCAAGCGCTACCAGGTGCTGGCTGACCAGCAACTGGTCAGCCGTTCGCAGCTGGACCAGCAGTCAGCCGCCTTCAAAGCGGCGCAGGGCCAGGCCAACGCCGCCCGCGCCAACCTCGATGTGCTGCGCAACCAGGCCGACTACGCGCAGCTGCGCGCACCGGCTGACGGCGTGATCGCCAGCCGCGAGGCCGAGGCTGGGCAGGTGGTGTCCGCCGGACAGACCATCTTCAACCTGGCCGCCGACGGTGGCCGCGAAGTGCTGATCGACCTGCCCGAAGCCACCATCCGCGACTACGCGGTCGGCCAGCCGGTCGAGGTGGAGTTGTGGAACCGCCCGGGGCAGCGCCTGCCGGGCACGATCCGCGAGATTGCTGCCGCCGCCGATCCGCAGGCGCGCACCTACGCGACGCGGGTCAGCCTGGCCGCCGATGCGCTGGCCGATGTCGAGCTGGGCCAGAGCGCACGCGTCTACAGCAGCGCCGGCCGCCACGGCACCCTGCAGCTGCCGCTCGGCGCGCTGCAGCGCGGTGCCAACGGTGCCGCCAGCGTGTGGGTGGTCGATCCGGCCAACAGTACGCTGAAGGCTGCGTCGGTCACCACCGGTGCCTATGGCAGCGAATCGGTGCCGGTGCTGTCGGGCGTCGGTGCCGGTGACTGGGTGGTCGCCGCCGGTGGCCACCTGCTGCGCGCCGGCCAGCCGGTGATTGCGGTGGACCGGCAGAACCGCCCGGTGCTGAAGCCGGCCGCGCCGGCGGCTGCCGCCAAGGCCAAGGAGTAAGCCGGTGCGCCGCTTCAATCTTTCCGAGTGGGCGCTGTCCAACCGCCCGCTGGTGCTGTTCGCGATGCTGGCCTTCGCGCTGATCGGCGCGTGGTCGTACAAGCATCTGGGCCAGTCCGAGGATCCGCCGTTCACCTTCAAGGCGATGGTGGTGCGCACGCTGTGGCCGGGCGCCACCGCCGAGCAGGTCTCGCGGCAGGTGACCGAGCCGATCGAGAAGGCGTTGATGAACACCGGCGAGTACGAGTTCATCCGCTCGTACTCGCGCCCGGGCGAATCGCAGGTCATCTTCATGGCCCGCGACAGCCTGCGTTCCAGGCAGATTCCGGACCTCTGGTACCAGGTGCGCAAGCGCGTGGGTGACATCCGCCCGACGCTGCCGCGCGAGATCGTCGGCCCGTTCTTCAACGATGAGTTCGGCGATACCTACGGCAACATCTATGCGTTGACCGGCAAGGGCTTCGACTATGCGGTGATGCGTGATTACGCCGACCGCATCCAGCTGGAACTGCAGCGCGTGCCCGACGTCGGCAAGATCGACCTGGTCGGCCTGCAGGACGAGAAGGTGTGGATCGAGCTGTCCAACACCCGTCTGGCGACGCTGGGCGTGTCGATGCAGCAGGTACAGCAGGCGCTGGCCGACCAGAATGCGGTGACCGGCACCAGCTTCTTCGAGACCGCCACCGATCGCGTGCAGCTGCGCGTGACCGGCCAGTTCAACGACATCGAAGCGATCCGCCAGTTCCCGATCCGCGCCGGTGACCGCACCGTGCACCTGGGCGACATCGCCGAGGTCAAGCGTGGCTTCGCCGATCCCGCGTCGCCGAAGATGCGCTTCATGGGTGAAGAGGCGATTGGGCTGGCGGTGGCGATGAAGGATGGCGGTGACATCCTCAAGCTCGGCGCCAACCTCGATGCCGAGTTCGAACGCCTGCAGAAGACCCTGCCGGCCGGTATGCAGCTGCGCAAAGTGTCCGACCAGCCGCAGTCGGTGGAAGAGTCGGTCGGCGAGTTCGTGCAGGTACTGACCGAGGCGGTGGTGATCGTGCTGCTGGTCAGCTTCTTCTCGCTGGGCCTGCGCACCGGTCTGGTGGTGGGCGTGACCATCCCGCTGGTGCTGGCGATGACGTTCTTCGTCATGCACTACTTCGACATCGGCCTGCACAAGATCTCGCTGGGCGCACTGGTGCTGGCGCTGGGCCTGCTGGTGGACGATGCGATCATCGCGGTGGAGATGATGGCCACCAAGATGGAACAGGGTTACGACCGCCTGCGCGCGGCCAGTTTTGCCTGGGAATCAACTGCGTTCCCGATGCTGACCGGTACGCTGATCACGGCGGCCGGCTTCCTGCCGATCGCTACCGCGGCATCGAGCACCGGTGAGTACACCCGCTCGCTGTTCCAGGTGGTGACCATCGCGCTGGTGGTGTCGTGGATCGCGGCGGTGCTGTTCATCCCGTACCTGGGCGACAAGATGCTGCCGGACCTGTTCAATCCGCAGCCGCCGAAGCCGGGCAGCCTGTCCGCGCGCTGGCATGCCAAGCGCCAGCAGTGGGCCGACCGCTACCCGGCGCTGGCCAACCTGATCGCGCCGCCGCAGCACGGGCATGACCATGATCCGTACCAGCGCCCGTTCTACCGTAGTTTCCGTCGCTTCCTCGATGGCTGCCTGCGTCACCGCTGGTGGGTGATCGCCGCGACCATCGCGCTGTTCGTGTTCTCGCTGATGATGTTCCGCTTCGTGCCGCAGCAGTTCTTCCCGGATTCGACCCGGCCGGAATTGATGGTGGACATCGAGCTGGCCGAGGGCGCGTCGCTGCGCTCGACCCAGGCCCAGGCCGAGAAGCTGGAGAAGCTGCTGTCCAGCCGCGAGGGCATTGCCAACTACGTCTCCTACGTGGGCACCGGTTCGCCGCGCTTCTACCTGCCGCTGGACCAGCAGCTGCCGGCCACCAACTTCGCCCAGTTCGTGGTGCTGGCCAAGGACATCAAATCGCGCGAAAGCACCCGCGACTGGCTGCTGCACGAAGTGATTCCGAAGTTCCCGGACGTGCAGATGCGCGTGACCCGCCTGGAGAACGGCCCGCCGGTCGGCTATCCGGTGCAGATGCGTATTTCCGGCGAGCACATCGAGAAGGTGCAGGCGATCGCGCGCCAGGTCGAAGCCAAGGTGCGTGAGAACCCGCACGTGATGAACGTGAACCTGGACTGGAGCGAGCCGAGCAAGGTAGTGCGGCTGGTGATCGACCAGGAGCGCGCCCGCGCGCTGGGCGTGAGCAGTGCCCAGGTCAGCCAGTTCCTGTCCAGTTCGCTGGCTGGGCAGTCGGTGAGCGTGTACCGCGAAGGCAACCGCCAGATCGAGATGCTGCTGCGTGGCCCGGCTGATGAGCGCAACCAGCTGGAGCTGCTGTCCAGCCTGTCGATGCCGACCGCCAACGGCGGCAGCATCACGCTGTCGCAGGTGGCGACGATGGAGTATGGCTTTGAGGACGGCATCATCTGGCACCGCAACCGGTTGCCGACGGTGACCGTGCGTGCCGACATCAGCGACGGCATGCAGCCGCTGGACGTGGTGCACCAGATCCTGCCGACGCTGGACGGGATCCGCGCTGAACTGCCCAGTGGCTACCTGCTGGAGACCGGCGGTACGGTGGAGGATTCGGCCCGTGGCCAGAACTCGATCAAGGCCGGCATGCCGCTGTTCCTGGTGGTGGTGGCCACGCTGCTGATGCTGCAGCTGCGCAGCTTCTCGCGTGCGGCGATGGTGCTGGTAACCGCGCCGCTGGGCATCATCGGTGCGACGTTGTTCCTGCTGCTGTTCCGCGCGCCGTTCGGCTTCGTGGCGCTGCTGGGCACGATTGCACTGGCGGGCATGATCATGCGCAACTCGGTGATCCTGATCGACCAGATCCAGCAGGATATCGATGCCGGGCATGATCGCTGGCATTCGATCATCGATGCCACGGTGCGCCGTTTCCGCCCGATCGTGCTGACCGCGCTGGCGGCGGTGCTGGCGATGATTCCGCTGTCGCGCAGTGCGTTCTATGGCTCGATGGCGATTTCGATCATGGGTGGCCTGATCGTGGGTACGGTGCTGACCTTGGTGTTCCTGCCGGCGCTGTACGCGGCGTGGTTCCGGGTGAAGCCGGACGAATCCGGGGCATAACGCCCCGGGTTCTACGGCCACCGCCTCTGGTAGGTGCCAACCTTGGTTGGCACGGATGCATGCATCCACGCATGGCGTGGAGCTACTGCAGCTGCAGGCCGCTCCGCAGCACCGGCAGCAGCCATTCGATGAACACCTGCACGCGCAGCGCACGGTGGTGCCGATGCGGTTGCAACAGAGTCACCGGCAACGGCTGCGCCACATACTGCGGCATCACTTCCACCAGTTCGCCGGATTGCAGTTCCGCCTGCACGTCGTAGCGCGGAATCTGCAGCAAGCCCAGTCCGGCTACGCAGCACGCGATCGACGCCTCGGCGCTGTTCACCCGCACCCAGCCGGGCATCGGCAGCGTGCGCAGCTGGCCGCCGTCCTGCCACTCCCACGGTTCCACCCGTGCCGTGGTCGGCGACGCATAGTTCACTGCGCGGTGCTGCTGCAGGTCGGCAGGATGCTGCGGTACACCGTGTTCGCGCAGGTAGGCCGGCGCCGCAACGTTGACGAAATCCAGCTGCCCCAGCGTGCGCGCCACCAGGCTGGAGTCACCCAGCTGGCCGACCCGCAGCACCGCATCGCAGCCGTCTTCGATCAGGTTCACCGCGCGGTCGGTCATGCCCAGGTCGACTTCCACCTGCGGATACTGCGCGAAGAACCCTGGCAGCGCCGGAGCGATGATGCGACGGCCGATGCGACTGGGTACGTCGATCTTCAGCAAACCGACCGGTTGCGCGTCGTCTTGCCGGAACAGCGATTCAGCGTCTTCGACTTCGGCGATCAGGCGCAGGCAGCGGGCATGGAACACGTCGCCATCATGGGTGGTGGACACCCGGCGGGTCGAGCGCTGCAGCAGGCGGGTGCCGAGCCGCTGCTCCAGCTCCGCAATGGCTGCCGAGACGGTGGAGCGGGGTAGGCCGAGCTGGTCGGCGGCGCGGGTGAAGCTGGCGCACTCCACCACCCGGGTGAAGATGCGGAAGCGATCGATCCGGTCCATTGTTCGCTGGCTCTGGAAAGTTAAGTCAATGTGGCGGGCTTTATCCGCATTTTCTGCACGATATCGTCGTCAGGGCAGGGTTGCCACCCCGGGCAGCCTCCTCCCCGAGACCGAAGCCATGACCGACCATTCCCTCAAGGGCAAGACCGTGCTGATCGCTGGTGGCGCCAAGAACCTGGGCGGCCTGATCGCCCGCGACTTCGCTGCACAGGGCGCCAAAGCCATCGTCATCCACTACAACAGCGCCGCCACCCAGGCCGATGCAGAGGCGACCGTCGCCGCCGTGCAGGCCGCCGGCAGCAAGGCGGTGGCCCTGCAGGGGGACCTGACCTCGGCGGCAGCGATGGAGCGCTTGTTCGCCGATGCCGTGGCCGCAGTCGGCCGTCCCGACATCGCCATCAATACGGTCGGCAAGGTATTGAAGAAACCGCTGCTGGACATCAGCGAAGCGGAGTACGACGAGATGAGCGCGGTCAACGCCAAGGCGGCGTTCTTCTTCCTCAAGGAAGCCGGCCGCCACGTCAACGACGGTGGTCGCATCTGCACCCTGGTCACCTCATTGCTGGGTGCCTACACGCCGTTCTATTCCAGCTACGCCGGTACCAAGGCGCCAGTCGAGCACTTCACCCGCGCGGCGTCGAAGGAGTTCGGTGAGCGCGGCATTTCGGTGACCGCGATCGGCCCTGGTCCGATGGACACGCCGTTCTTCTACCCGGCCGAGAGCGCCGATGCGCAGGCGTATCACAAGACCGCGGCGGCGCTGTCGGCGTTCACCCGCACCGGCCTGACCGATATCACCGATATCGTGCCGTGGATCCGCTTCCTGGTCACCGATGGCTGGTGGATGACCGGGCAGACGATTCTGGTCAATGGTGGGTACACCACCAAGTAAAGCAGCCACGCATGGCGTGGCTGCCTGCTACCTGTAGCGTCGAGCCATGCTCGACTGCTGTTGAATGAGCCGAGCATGGCTCGGCTCTACAGGTGTTTCCCGATGGGTCAGCGCAGCTTGGCCAGCACCGCATCGGTCGCAGCGGCGGTGCTGACCGCCTGGCCCTTGGCCGCGAGGTCGGCGGTGAACACCCCATCATCCAGCACCGCATGCACGGCCGCTTCCACCGCGGCCGCTTCGGCTTCCAACCCCAGCGAATGGCGCAGCAGCATCGCCGCGCTGAAGATCGTTGCGTACGGGTTGGCGATGCCCTTGCCGGCGATGTCCGGTGCCGAACCATGGATCGGTTCGTAGATACCGACCGCACCCGGCTCGCCCAGCGAGGCCGACGGCAGCAGGCCCAGCGAACCGGCCAGCATCGAGGCTTCGTCGGTGAGGATGTCGCCGAACATGTTCTCGGTCACGATCACGTCGTACTCGCGCGGCTTGGCCAGCAGGTGCATGGCCATCGAATCGACCAGCTGGTGCTCCAGCGCAACGTCCGGGAACTCCTCGCGGCCGATGCGCGCGGCCACGTCACGCCACAGGCGCGAGGTTTCCAGCACATTGGCCTTGTCCACCGAGGTGACCTTGCCGCGACGCTGCTGCGCCAGGCGGAAGGCACTGCGCAGCACGCGTTCGATCTCGGCCACGGTGTAGCGGCACAGGTCGCTGGCGCCGTCGGCGTCGCGGGTCTTGTCGCCGAAGTAGATGCCACCGGTCAGCTCGCGCACCACCACGAAGTCCACGCCCTGCAGCAGCTCGGCCTTGATCGGCGAGGCATGCAGCGCGGCTTCATGGGTGCGCACCGGGCGCAGGTTGGCATACAGGCCCAGCGCCTTGCGGATTGCCAGCAGGCCCTGTTCCGGGCGCACCTTGGCGTTCGGGTCGGACCACTTCGGGCCGCCGACGGCGCCCAGCAGTACCGCATTGGCGGCCTGGCAGGCGGCCAGGGTCGACGCCGGCAGCGGCTCGCCATGGCGGTCGATGGCGATGCCACCGATATCGTGCTCGCTGAAAGTGAAGGTGTGGTTGAAGCGTCCGGCGACGGACTTCAGTACAGCAACCGCGGCGGCGGCCACTTCCGGGCCGATGCCATCACCGGGCAGGACAACAATTTCAGCGTGCATGCTCACTCTCGTAACGTTCGATTTCAGGGACACGGCCCAACAGATACCCCAACTGGTCGACACCTTCCAGCAGGCAGGTCTGCGAGAAGCCATCCAGCGGGAAGGAATAGACGCGGCCATCCGGAGTGCGCAGTTCGCGCGCAGCCACGTCGATGGTCAGCGCGTCGTCCGGGCGCTGCATCAGCGCCTGTACGTCGTCCTCGTCCAGCACGATCGGCAGCAGGCCGTTCTTCAGCGAGTTTCCGCGGAAGATATCTGCGATCTCGCTGCTGACGATGGCACGCAGGCCCAGGTCGGTCAGTGCCCACGGCGCATGCTCGCGCGAGGAACCGCAGCCGAAGTTGCGGCCCGCCAGCAGGATGCTGCGGCCGGCGTTGTGCGGCTGGTTGAAGGCGAAGTCAGCCACCGGCGAACCGTCGGCCTGCCAGCGCCAGTCATTGAAGGCGTTGCGGCCCAGGCCGGCACGCTCGGTGGTGGACAGGAACCGTGCCGGGATGATCTGGTCGGTGTCAATGTTGGTCTGGCGCAGCACCACGCTGGCCGAGGTCAGGGTACGGAAACCGGCCATCACGCCACCTCCTGTGCGAACAGTTCGCGGGTATCGGCCACGTGCCCGTTGACCGCGGCCCACGCCGCGCTCATCGGCGAAGCCAGCAGGGTGCGCGAACCGGGGCCCTGGCGGCCTTCGAAATTGCGGTTGCTGGTGCTCACGGCCAGCTGGCCGGGCGCGACCAGATCGCCGTTCATGGCGATGCACATCGAACAGCCCGGCTCGCGCCACTCGGCCCCGGCAGCGCGCACGATCTCGTGGATGCCCTCGGCCTCGGCCTCGCGCTTGACGATCTCCGAACCTGGCACCACCAGCATGCGCACCCGCTCAGCGACACGGCGGCCGCGCAGCACCTGCGCGACCTCGCGCATGTCACTCAGGCGGCCGTTGGTGCACGAACCGACGAACACCACGTCCACCGGCGTGCCGGCCAGTGCCTTGCCGGCCTGGAAGTGCATGTAGTCCAGGCCTTTCTGTGCGGCGGCATCGTTGGCGGCGGGAATCGGCGCATCCACCGCGATGGCCGTGCCCGGATGCGTGCCCCAGGTCAGGGTCGGGCGGATGTCGGTGGCGTCGATGCGTACTTCGCTGTCGAAGCGCGCGCCGTCATCACTGCGCAGCTGCTGCCAGCGCGCCACCGCAGCCTCGAAATCGGCGCCCTTTGGGCCGCGCGGGGTGTTGGCGACGAAGTCGAAGGTGACCTGGTCGGGCGCGACCATGCCGGCGCGTGCACCGGCCTCGATCGACATGTTGCACAGGGTCATGCGCTGTTCCATGTCCATCGCTTCGATGGTGCTGCCACGGAACTCGATGACGTGGCCGGTGCCGCCGTTGACGCCGATCACGCCGATGATGTGCAGCACCACGTCCTTGGCGCCGACGCCGGGCGCCAGCGGGCCATCGACGGTGATCGCAAAGGTCTTCGCCTTGCGCTGAAGCAGGCACTGCGTGGCCAGCACATGGCCGACTTCGCTGGTGCCGATGCCGAACGCCAGCGAACCGAAGGCCCCGTGGGTGGATGTGTGGCTGTCGCCGCAGACGATGGTCATGCCCGGCTGGGTGAAGCCCTGTTCCGGCGCGATCACGTGGACGATGCCGCGATTGTCCGAGGCCATGTCGAACAGCTCGATGCCGTGCTCGGCGCAGTTGCGCGCCAGCGTGGCGACCTGTGCCTCGGAGGCGGCGCTGGCATAGGGCAGCGTGCCGTCAGCGGCGGCCGGCAGCGTCGGTGTGGAGTGATCCATCGTCGCCTTGGTGCGGTCCGGGCGGCGCGGCGACAAGCCGCGCTCGCGCAGCTCGGTGAACGC
This sequence comes from Stenotrophomonas sp. 22692, assembly GCF_052045015.1. Taxonomy (NCBI): domain Bacteria; kingdom Pseudomonadati; phylum Pseudomonadota; class Gammaproteobacteria; order Lysobacterales; family Lysobacteraceae; genus Stenotrophomonas; species Stenotrophomonas sp. 22692. The sequence goes on along the minus strand of NZ_JBQEMR010000039.1, from coordinate 9,280 downwards.
CTGCGGCGAGGTCACCTCGTGGATCAGGTGCAGGTCGATGTACAGCACGGCGGGCGCGCTGTCGGATTCGGGAACCACCACGTGGGCGTCCCACAGTTTGTCGTACAGGGTGCGGGGTGCGGAAGTCATGCGTATGCCTGGCAGAAGTACGAAATAGCGAACATCAGTAAAGAAAGCGGAACGGTCAAGTCAGCGACGGCGGGCGAGCACGCGCAGCCGCACATAGTCCGCCAGCGGCTGGCCGGCGGCGTTGCGCGGCAGCTCGGCCAGCAGCGCGCTCGCGGCCTCGCGCACCGTAGCGCGTGCCTCGGCTGGCAGGTCGTCCAGCAGCGGCGCGGCGAACACGCGCAGCCAGCCGGCCACGCCGGTCGGCAATGCCGTTGGGCGCGGCGTGCACTCGATCAGTTGCACCTGGAAGCCATGCTGGCGCAGGCGGTCGGCGTAGGCATCGGCCGTCGGGAAATACCACTGGAAGGTGCTGGCGCCATGGCCGTGGGCCACGCGCGCGGCCTGTACCGCCGCGATGATCGTGGCCACGTTGCCATGGCCACCGAATTCGGCGACAAAGCGGCCGCCGGGGCGCAGGGCGCGGCGCACGCCTTCCAGCACGCGGTCGGGAGTGCCCATCCAATGCAGTGCCGCGTTGCTGAACACTGCATCGAACTCGCTGTCGAACGACAGTGCGTGGCCGTCCATCACCTGGGCATCGACACCGCGCGCGCGGGCGGCGATCACCAGTTCCGGCGAGGCATCCACGCCGTGGATGCGCGCACCGCTCAGCGCCAGTTCGGTGCTGAGCACACCATCGCCACAGCCCAGGTCGAGGATGCGTTCACCCGCGCGCGGGTCGAGCAGGCGCGATACCGCGCCGCCGAGCAGGGGCACGAAGCCGGCATCGATCGCATAGTCCTGGGCATTCCACTGCTGGCCAGCGGCGCTGGCCGGGGTGGGGGTGTCGAAGGCGCTCATGGCGGGTTCCTCAGGCGGTGGCGGGGGTGGGAACGTCGGTGCTGCTGTGGGCGGCGGCCTGGCGCTGGCGCAGCAGGCGATTGGCAACATCCAGCCAGGCCAGCGCGGAGGCTTCGATGATGTCCTTGCTGGTGCCGGTGCCGTCGTACTCCACGCCCTCGTGGCGCACGCTCAGGTTGGCTTCGCCACGCGCATCGGCGCCGATGCCGACGCTGTGCACGTGGTAGCTGTCCAGCATCAGCTGCACGCCGGTGGCGGCCGACAGCGCGCCGAACAGCGCATCGACCGGGCCGTCGCCCTGTGCGGTTTCGGCCACGCGGTTGCCGTCCGGGTCGGACAGTTCGACCAGCGCGTTGGCGCGGCTGCCCACATCGCTGATGGTCATCGAGGCCAAGCGGTAGCCCTGTGCATTGGAGCCGCCCTGCATCAGCGTCTGCAGGTCGGCATCGGTGACCACGCGCTGCTGCTCGCACAGGCCCTTGAACTGCTCGAACACCAGCTTCAGTTCGTCTTCGTCCAGCCAGAAACCCAGCGCGCGCAGGCGCGCTTCGACGGCGGCGCGACCGCTGTGGCGGCCCAGCACCATCTGCGAATCCTCCCAGCCCACGTCTTCCGGACGCATGATTTCGTAGGTGCCGCGATGGCGCAGCATGCCGTGCTGGTGGATGCCCGATTCGTGGGCAAAGGCATTGGCACCGACGATGGCCTTGTTGCGCTGTACCGGCATGCCGACCAGGCGCTGCAGCAGCTGCGAGGTGCCGACGATGCGCGGGGTGTTGATCGAACTGTCCTGCTCGTAGAAGGCCTGGCGCACCTTCAGCACCATCGCGATTTCTTCCAGCGAACAGTTGCCGGCGCGCTCGCCGATGCCGTTGACGGTGCACTCGACCTGGCGCGCGCCGCCTTCGATGGCGGCCAGCGAGTTGGCCACGGCCAGGCCCAGATCGTTGTGGCAGTGCGCGCTGAAGATCACGTTGGCCGCGTTCGGTACATCGGCGACGCCGGCGATGACCTGCTGGAACATCGCGCGGATTTCTTCCGGCGTGGTGAAGCCGACGGTGTCCGGCAGGTTGATGGTGGTGGCGCCGGCGGCAATGGCCACGCGCGAGACTTCGATCAGGTAATCCAGCTCGGTGCGGGTGGCATCCTCGGCCGAGAATTCGACATCGTCGATGTAGGAACGCGCCAGCGCAACGTGCTTGCGTACCGACTCCAGTACCTGCTCGCGGGTCATGCGCAGCTTGTGTTCGCGGTGCAGCGGGCTGGTCGACAGGAACACGTGCAGGCGCGGGTTGGCCGCGGCTTCCAGTGCACGTGCCGAGGTCTCGATATCGGCCTGCAGGCAGCGCGACAGCACCGCCAGGCTCAGGCTCGGTCGGCGCAGTTCGCGGCCGATCAGTGCCATCGCCTCGCGGTCGGACTGCGAGCTGGCCGGGAAGCCGGTTTCGATGATGTCCACACCCAGTTCGTCCAGCGCACGCGCCATCACCAGCTTCTGCGGCGGGCTCATGCTGCAGCCGGGGGACTGCTCGCCGTCACGCAGGGTGGTGTCGAAGATGCGGATGCGCGGGGTGGTAATTCGTTCGATGGTGGTCACAGGGAAATCTCCTCGACAGCGGGTGCGACGGCTTGCAGGGGGGAAGGGGAAGAGGTGGGGGAAGCGGTGGCGCTGGCCTTGCCGGGCGAGCGCGGTGTTTCGCTGCGCCGTCGCCGCGGTTTGCGTGGCGGGCGCGGACGGATGTCGGTGAGCAGGCCGGCCAGGACACCGGCATCGATGTTCCCGCCGGACACCACCGCGCACTTGCGGCGGCCGGCAACGCGGCGGCCGGCGGCCAGCGCCAGCGCGCCGGCGCCCTCGGCGATGATGTGTTCTTCCAGCGCCAGCCGCACCAGGGTTTCGCGCAGCTCGGCTTCGCGCACGATCACCACGTCGTCCAGCAGCGATGTGCACAGGCGGCGGGTCAGGAAGCCGGGGATCTTCACCCGCACGCCATCGGCCAGCGAGGCGACGGGGGCGATCTCACGGACATCGCCACGGATCGCGCGCGCCATCGAGTCAACGCCTTCCACCTGTGCACCAACCACGCGCACGCCCTGTGATTTCAGCGCCAGGGCCACGCCGGAGGCCAGTCCACCGCCGCCGATCGGCACGATCACCACGTCAGGGGCATGCGCGGCCAGTTCGATGCCGACCGTGCCCTGGCCGGCGATCACGTCGGCATCGTCGAACGCGGACAGGAAGCGGTAGCCGTGGCGCCGCGCCAGTTCGACCGCGAAGGCGTAGGCCTCGTCGTAGCTGTTGCCGTGCTGGCGCACGGTGGCGCCCCAATGGGCGACGCCGGCGATCTTGGTCGCCGGCGCGCCATGCGGCATCACCGTGATGGCCGGTACGTCCAGACGGTAGGCGGCCCAGGCCACGCCCTGGGCGTGGTTGCCGGCCGAGGCGCAGATCACCGGACGGGTGTCGCCGCGTTCGCGGCCGGCCAGCAGCGCATTCAAGGCGCCGCGCACCTTGTAGGAACCGGTGCGCTGCAGGTTCTCCAGCTTCAGCCAGGTGCCGAAGCGCTCGGCATGGTGCAGCGGGGTGGGCGGCAGGAAGCGGCGCAGGCGGGCCTGCGCTGCCAGAACGTCGGCAACGCTTACGTCGCCGACATCGCTTTCCTGGCTGGCATCAGCGGCCGGCATGGGCCACCAGCGCGGTGCCGAAGACCGCCGCGTGCGGGCACGGGCGACGAAGAAGACGCCTCCGTACCGGCACCGTGGTCGCTACGGTACGGGTGTTCATGGCGATACTCCTTCCACGGCGGTGACCTGTACGGACACGCAGTCGTAGATCTTCTCGATCTGCCGGCACAGCGTTTCCGCCGGGCGCTGGCCATCCACCACCAGCTGCAGGTGCCAGCGGCCATCGTCGGCGGCCACCGGCGCACCGCTGATCGCACGCGGCGCGAAGCCGCGACGCTCGGCCATGCCGATCACGCGCAGCAGCGCGCCTTCGGCCGGGTGCAGCACCAGGTCAAGCCGGTATTGCATTGGGGGTCTCCTGGCGGGCATGGGCGGGGTTGCTTTCCAGCATCGTGCTGTTGGCGGTGTTCGGCGGCACCAGCGGCCACACGTTGGCGCGTGCATCGATGGCCACGTGCAGCAGTGCCGGGCCCGGTTCGGCCAGCAGCGCGGCCAGGCCGCCTTCCACGTCGTCGCGGTTGTCGACGCGGGTGGCGGCGATGCCGAACACCTGCGCCAATGCCACGAAGTCCGGGTTGTCGGACAGGTCGATCTCGCTGTAACGCTCGGCGAAGAACAGCTCCTGCCACTGCCGCACCATGCCCAGCGAACTGTTGTCCAGCAGCACGATCTTCACCGGCAGGCGGCAGCGGGCGATGGTCGCCAGCTCCTGCACGTTCATCATGAAGCTGCCATCGCCGGACACCAGCACCACGGTGCGGTCGGGGCAGGCGAACTGCGCGCCCATCGCCGCCGGCAGGCCGAAGCCCATGGTGCCCAGCGCGCCGCTGGTCAGGTGGTTGCGCGGGTGGTTGAAGCGGCAGTGCTGGGCCACCCACATCTGGTGCTGGCCGACATCGCAGGCGATCACCGCATCGGCCGGGGCCAGCTCGCTCAGGCGCTTCAGCAACGCCGGCGCGTAGATGTGCTGGCCGGGTGCATCGTAGCGGGCGGCGAAGCGATCGCGGTGCTGCGCGCAACGCTTGCGCCATGCATCCTGGTGGGCCCTGGGGGAGGGGAAGGCCGCACGCAGGGCACGGATGGCATGGCCGACATTGCCAGGCACGGCGACGTCGGCGCTGCGCAGCTTGGAGATCTCGTAAGCATCCGCATCGATGTGGACGACGCGGGCGAATGGCGCGAACTCGGCCAGCTTGCCGGTGGCGCGGTCATCGAAGCGCGCCCCCAGCACCAGCAGCAGGTCGCTTTCCTGCACGGCCATGTTGGCCGCGCGGGTGCCATGCATGCCCAGCATGCCCAGCGACTGCGGATGGCTGGCCGGCAGCGCACCCAGGCCACGCAGGGTCATCACCGTGGGGATGGCGCTGGCCTCGACGAAGTCGCGCAGGTCCTGCACCGCATCACCCAGCGCGATGCCGCCACCGGCGTAGACCACCGGCTTCTCGGCCGCCGCCAGTGCGGCGATCGCCTCGGCGATGGCGGCCTCGGCCGGCGCCGGCGGCGGTTCAACGCTGCTCGGCACATGCACCGGCAGGTGGCTGGCATCGGCCAGCTGCACATCCTTGGGCAGGTCGATCAGCACCGGGCCGGGACGGCCCTCGCGGGCGATGCGGAAGGCGTCGGCCACCACGCGCGGCAGATCATCGACGCTGCGCACCAGCCAGCTGTGCTTGACGATCGGCATCGTCAGCCCGAACACATCCAGTTCCTGGAAGGCATCGGTGCCCAGCAGCGGGGTGCCGACCTGACCGGTGATGCAGACCATCGGCACCGAATCCAGCATCGCGTCGGCAATGCCGGTGACCAGGTTCGAGGCGCCGGGGCCGGAGGTGGCCACGCAGACGCCCACCTGGTTGCTGGCGCGGGCGAAACCGTTGGCGGCCAGCGCCGCGCCCTGCTCATGGCGTACCAGGATGTGCTTCAGCGACGAATCCACCAGCGCGTCGTAGAACGGCATGATGGTGCCGCCGGGATAGCCGAACAGCGTACGGACACCCTCGGCCTCCAGCGCCTGGGTCAGCCAGCGCGCGCCGTTGGGCGGCGCGCTGCGGTGTGTGGGAGAGTTCATGGGGGACCTTGCAGAGCGGGTGGGGGTGCCGCGTTGTTACGCGGCTTGACCTTGCAACCAGACCATCTTGGCGCGCAGTTCCTTGCCTACCTTCTCGATCGGGTGTTCCAGGTCGGCCTGCTTGAACTTGTTGTAGTTCGGCAGGCCCGCTTCGTACTCGGCCACCCAGTTCTTGGTGAAGGTGCCGTCCTGGATGTCCTTCAGCACTTCCTTCATGCGTGCCTTGGTGCCGGCATCGATCACGCGCGGGCCGCTGACGTAGTCGCCGTACTGCGCGGTCTCGGAGATGAATTCCAGCATGCGCGAGATGCCACCTTCGTAGAACAGGTCCACGATCAGCTTCAGTTCGTGCAGTACTTCGTAATAGGCGATCTCCGGCTGGTAGCCGGCTTCGACCAAGGTCTCGAAACCGGCCTGCACCAGCGCCGAGGCGCCGCCACACAGCACCGCCTGCTCACCGAACAGATCGGTCTCGGTTTCTTCCTTGAAAGTGGTCTGGATCAGGTTGGCGCGGGCGCCGCCGAGGCCGGCTGCATAGGCCAGGGCGTACTCAGCCGCCTTGCCGCTCTTGTCCTGGTAGACCGCCCAGATGCACGGCACGCCACGGCCGATTTCATACTCGCGGCGGACCAGCGCGCCCGGGCCCTTCGGTGCGACCAGTACCACGTCGAGATCGTCACGCGGCTTGATCATGTCGAAATGAACGTTCAGGCCGTGCGCGAACAACAGCACCGCACCCTGCTTCATGTTCGGCGCCAGCACGTCGTCGTACAGCTTCTTCTGCACCATGTCCGGGGTCAGCACGGCGACCAGGTCGGCATCCTTCACCGCATCGGCCGGTGCTTTCACGGTGAAGCCATCGGCCTGTGCCTTGACCTCGGTCGGGCCGCCCGGACGCAGGCCTACCACCACGTCGAAGCCGGATTCGCGCAGGTTCAGTGCGTGGGCGCGGCCCTGGCTGCCGTAGCCGATGACGGCGATCTTGGTCTGGGGCAGGTCGTTGGTGCTCATGGGGGAGGTTCCTTGCGGTGGGAAGAAAAAAGAACGGCCGGTCGTCGAGGTGACGTACCGGCCGGTCAGGGGAAAGCGGTGGAGGAGGCGCCATGCGTCGCACAGGCACAGCCACCACGAGGCGTCGTGGCGGTGCTGGTCCAGGTTTTGAAGTTGGCGTTGTTCATGGTGGTTGCGTCTGAAACCAGGTCCTGAAATGAAAAAACCCGCACCTTGGCGGGTGCGGGTTTTGATGAGTTCCGGTGTGTTTGTTGCTTACACGCTGGCTCGTCCCGCACCTGTTGGTTGGGTAATAAGTACGAGCACAAGAATCGAACGCAGCGAAGCGGCGCCGGTGTCGGCGGCTTCGATGTGGGTTCGCGGTGGTGTGTTGTGATGCAACATGTGATCGAGAGAAACACAGCCATTTCGGCGCTGTCAACCCTCGCGACGGATTTTCTATCGGTTTCTGGCGCATCCAGCGCAATCGCTTGCGGCACAAGGATGGTTGCCGCTGAAAGTGTTTCGATGAACCCGAATTCACTCCTTTCAGAGCGGTTTCTGCGCGGAATCCGGGCTGTTTTCGCCTTGGTGGGTGCGGACCTGGGTCCGCACCCACCGAAAGACCATCGCCCATGACCTCTGCCCGATACCGGGTGAAGGCCGCAGCGGCGAAGATCGGAGCACCACCCTTCCATCGGAACCCGACCGTGTCCCGACGCCTTGCCCGTTCCCTGCTCGCTACCGCCGTGCTCGCCGCCATGCCTGCACTGTCCTTCGCCGCCGACCGCATTACCGGCCAGACCTTCGCCACCCGTTCGGAGGTGATCGCCCCGCATGCGATGGCCGCCACGTCGCAGCCGCTGGCCACCCAGATCGCGCTGGACGTGATGAAGGGCGGCGGTTCGGCAGTGGACGCTGCGATTGCCGCCAACGCCGCGCTCGGCCTGATGGAGCCCACCGGCAACGGCATCGGCGGCGACCTGTTCGCCATCGTCTGGGACCCGAAGACGCAGAAGCTCTATGGCTACAACGGCTCGGGCCGCTCGCCGAAATCGCTCACCCTGGCCGAGTTCCAGCGCCGTGGCCTGAAGGACATTCCGGCCACCGGCCCGCTGCCGGTGTCGGTGCCCGGCGCGGTCGATGGCTGGTTCGCGCTGCACGAACGCTTCGGCCGCAAGCCGATGGCCGACAACCTCGCGCCGGCCATCCGCTATGCCCGCGAAGGGCACCCGGTGGCCGAAGTGATCGCGTACTACTGGGACCGCTCGGTGCCTAAGTTGTCGCAGTACCCGGGCTTCAAGGAGCAGTTCACGATCAACGGCCATGCCCCGCGCAAGGGCGAGATGTGGAAGAACCCGAACCTGGCCAGCACCCTGCAGAAGATCGCCGACGGCGGCCGCGACGCCTTCTACAAAGGTGACATCGCCCGCACGATCGGTGATTATTTCAAGGCCAACGGTGGCTACCTGAGTTACCAGGATATGGCCGACCACCATGGTGAATGGGTCGAGCCGGTCAGCAGCAACTACCGTGGCTACGACGTGTGGGAACTGCCGCCGAACAGCCAGGGCATCGCTGCGCTGCAGATACTCAACGTGCTGGAAGGCTACGATTTCTCGAAGATCCCGTTTGGTTCACCGGAGCATGTGCACCTGTTCGTTGAAGCGAAGAAGCTGGCCTTCGCCGACCGTGCACGCTTCTACGCCGACATGGCATTCCAGCCGGCACCGGTGCAGAAGCTGATCTCCAAGGAGTACGCCGCGCAGCGCCGCGCGCTGATCTCGATGGACAAGGCGTTGAAGGAAGTGCAGCCGGGCACGCCGAAGCAGCTTGAGGAGGGCGACACGATCTACATGACCGTGGCCGATGCCGACGGCATGATGGTGTCGCTGATCCAGTCCAACTACCGCGGCATGGGCAGTGGCATGGCGCCGCCGGGGCTGGGCTTCATCCTGCAGGACCGTGGCGAGATGTTCGTGTTGCAGAAGAATCATCCCAACGGTTATGCGCCGGGCAAGCGCCCGTTCCAGACCATCATTCCGGCCTTCATCACCAAGGGTGGCAAGCCGTACGCCAGCTTCGGCGTGATGGGCGGCGCGATGCAGCCGCAGGGCCACGCGCAGATCGTGATGAACCTGGTGGACTTCGGGATGAACCTGCAGGAAGCCGGTGACGCACCGCGCATCCAGCACGACGGTTCCACTGAGCCGACCGGTCAGGCGACGGCGATGACCGACGGCGGCGAAGTGAATCTGGAAACCGGCTTCCCGTATGAAACGGTGCGCGCGCTGATGCGCAAGGGGCATCGCATCGTGTTCGCCGACGGCCCGTATGGTGGGTATCAGGCGATCATGCGTGATCCCGAGACCGGGGTCTATTACGGCGCGTCGGAGAGTCGCAAGGATGGGCAGGCGGCGGGGTATTGAGGTTTCCCGGCCACCGGGCTGAGCCCCCTCTGCGGTGATGGCAGTGATACGGGGCTTGGCCAGGCGGGTGGATTGTCTGGGGGCCGCTGCAAGTACGTCCATGTAAGCTCGGTCGCCGCATCCATGCGGCTCACGCCCC
>NZ_JBQEMR010000038.1:29939-34039 GCF_052045015.1 Stenotrophomonas sp. 22692 | reverse complement strand
GCGGGACGGGTGCAGATGGCGGGACCGTCCACGGCATGGATGCCGTGGCCGAGCCTACAAGGACGTACTTGCGGCGTGTCCCGCCATCTGCCCCTCCCCGCCAAACCAGCAGAAATCCAGAGCCGCTTTTGAAGTTGCTGTTGCCGTTGCTTGAGAAAAGCGGTGCAGCCGCAGGCTGCAAAACCCCCTCAATCCTGATCGTGCGCGCGCGCTGCCTCCGCCTGGGTCTCCTCCTGCGCCGCCATCTCGCGTGCGATCCACGCATCGATCATGTGCCGCTGGCGCTGCGCCTGCCGCCGCTCCCGCGTGTACTCCTGGTCCAGCACCCGGTACAGCGACACCATCACAAGAAGCATCAGCAGCGCGAACGGCAGCGCTGCGATGGTGATCATGCCCTGCAGCGCCTCCAGCCCGCCTGCCAACAGCAAGGAACCCGCCACCAGCGCAATGCCGACACCCCACGCCACTTTGTGCTTGCGCAATGGCTCGCCAGCGTCGTCCGTGGACATGCTGGCCAGTACCAGTACCGCAGAATCAGCCGAGGTCACGAAGAAGATCATCAGCAGCACCAACGCGATGCTCGACAGAAGAAGAGGCAACGGAAGGCTGTCGAACATGGTGAACAGCACTGTCTCGTAGCCGTTGCCCAGCGCCTGCAGCAGGTCGGCCTGGCCGAAGATCTGCATCCAGATGGCGGTGCCGCCGAACACCGAGAACCAGAAGAAACCCAGCAGCGTCGGCGCCAACACCACGCCGATCACGAACTCCCGAACACTGCGGCCTCGCGAGATGCGCGCGATGAACGAGCCCACGAACGGTGCCCAGGAAATCCACCAGGCCCAGTAGAAGATCGTCCAGTCGGCCACCCAGGTGCTGGACGAGAACGGCGACATGCGCAGGCTCATCGTCACCAGCTGATTGAGATAGGAGCCCAGCGTGGTGGTGAAGGTATTGAAGATCGCGCCAGTCGGGCCGAGCACCAGCACCAGTGCCAACAGCAGCGCCGCCAGTGCAAGGTTGAAGTTGGACAGCCATTTCATGCCGCGGCCGACGCCGCTGAGCGTGGACGCCATGTACAGTACGAAAGCCACTGCGATGATGGTCAGCTGCAGCGGCACGCCCGCCTGCACGCCGAACACGCGTTCCACGCCGGCCGCGATCTGTACCGTGCCGAAGCCCAGTGCTGTAGCCACGCCAACCGCGGTGGCGACGACCGCGGAGATGTTGACCATATGCCCGATCCAGCCACGATGGTGACGGCCGATGATCGGTTGCAACATATCGCTGATCTGGCCACGGCCGTTGCGGTTGAACTGGAACCAGGCCATTGCCAGGCCGATCAGCGCATAGATGGCCCACGGGTGCAGGCCCCAATGGAAGAATACGTAGCGCATGGCAGCACGCGCAGCGTCCATGCTTTCAGGTGCCAGCCCTTCCGGTGGTTTGCTGAAATGCGAAATGGGCTCGGCGGCGCCCCAGAACACCAGGCCGATGCCCATGCCGGCGGCGAACAGCATCGACATCCAGCTGGCCCGCGAAAATTCCGGTTCGGCGTCTTCGCCACCGATGCGCAGGTTGCCGAAGCGGCCGAAGGCCAGGTACATCAGGAATACCAGGGCCAGGAACACGACCAGCAGGTAGAGCCAGCCGATGCCGCGGATGAGTTCGCCGAGGATGCTCTGCACCACGGTATTGAAGGGACCGGGTGCTACACCGGCGAGCAGCACCAGCAGCAGAACCAGTGCAATGGAAACGCGAAACACCATGAAGGGGCTTCTCCGATCAAGGGATTGAGGGGAGCGAGCAGAGCTTGCTGCGAGGGGCCGGCGACATGAAGCACAGACCGGGCAGGGGCCGCGAAGGCGGCGAGGAAACACCGGCCGCAGCGGCACGATGCGCGTGCACGTTACTGAATGCGATGTCACGGTTCTGTTAATACAGAAACAGCGGATCCACGCCGTGCGTGGATGGAACAGCCAGGAGCTGCGGTGCGTTCTATGGTCTAATGCGCACCAAGAAGCGGGGGTACCGCGGCCATGTGGCCACGGTTGAGACAGTCCCTTGGAACCTGATCCGGCTCATACCGGCGTAGGGAAGCTTTGCAGTGCAGCCATGCCCGGACTCCGCCCAAGGACCGTCCGGGAGCGGCAGCAGTGCGCCGCCGCTTCGTCCCTGACCTTCCTGGACGATGCCCGATGAACGCACAGCTCTCCGCCCTGCAGCAACAGGCCCAGCAACTCTCCGAATCCGTGACCCGGCCCATTCCCGGCTCGCGCAAGATCCACGTGCCCGGCTCACGTCCGGATCTGCAGGTACCGATGCGCGAGATCGCGTTGACCCGCACGCCGACGTTGTTCGGCGGCGAAGAGAACGCACCGGTCACGGTCTACGACACGTCCGGTCCGTACACCGATCCGGAGGTGCGCATCGATCTGTCGGCCGGTTTGCCGGAACTGCGCCGCGGCTGGGTGGAAGAGCGCGGTGATACCGAGCAGCTCGAAGGACTGAGTTCTTCGTTCGGCCGCGATCGCGAGCAGGACCCGAAGCTCGATGCGGTGCGATTTCCCGCGCGCAGCCTGCCACGCCGTGCGCGTGCAGGTGCCAACGTCACCCAGATGCACTACGCGCGCCGTGGCATCATCACGCCGGAGATGGAGTTCGTCGCCATCCGCGAGAACCAGCGCCTGGACGCGATCCGCGATGCCGGCCTGCTGCAGCAGCACCCGGGCGAGGCATTTGGTGCCTCGATCCAGAAGATCATCACACCGGAGTTCGTGCGCGATGAGATCGCACGCGGCCGCGCGGTGCTGCCCAACAACATCAACCACCCGGAAAGCGAGCCGATGATCATCGGCCGCAACTTCCTGACCAAGATCAACGCCAACATCGGCAACAGCGCGGTGTCCTCGGGCATTGCCGAGGAAGTGGAGAAACTGGTGTGGGCGATCCGCTGGGGCGGTGACACGGTGATGGACCTGTCCACCGGCAAGCACATCCATGAGACCCGCGAGTGGATCATCCGCAACTCGCCGGTGGCGATCGGTACCGTGCCGATCTACCAGGCGCTGGAGAAGGTCGACGGCCGTGCCGAAGCACTTACCTGGGAGATCTTCCGTGACACGCTGATCGAGCAGGCCGAGCAGGGCGTGGACTACTTCACCATCCACGCTGGCGTGCTGCTGCGCTACGTGCCACTCACCGCCAAGCGCGTGACCGGCATTGTCAGCCGTGGTGGCTCGATCATGGCCAAGTGGTGCCTGGCGCACCACAAGGAGAATTTCCTCTACACGCATTTCGAAGACATCTGCGAGATCATGAAGGCCTATGACGTGACCTTCTCGCTGGGTGACGGCCTGCGCCCGGGCTGCATCGCCGATGCCAACGACGCCGCGCAGTTCGGTGAGCTGGAAACGCTGGGTGAGCTGACGAAGATCGCCTGGAAGCATGATGTGCAGACCATGATCGAAGGCCCCGGCCATGTGCCGATGCAGCTGATCAAGGAGAACATGGACAAGCAGCTGCGCGAGTGCGGCGAGGCGCCGTTCTATACGCTGGGCCCGCTGACCACCGACATCGCGCCGGGCTACGACCACATCACCAGCGCGATCGGTGCGGCGATGATCGGCTGGTTTGGTACCGCCATGCTCTGCTACGTGACGCCGAAGGAACACCTCGGCCTGCCCAATCGCCAGGACGTGCGTGACGGCATCATGGCCTATCGCATCGCCGCGCATGCGGCCGACCTGGCCAAGGGCCATCCGGGCGCGCAGGTGCGCGACAACGCGCTGAGCAAGGCGCGCTTCGAGTTCCGCTGGGAAGACCAGTTCCATCTTGGCCTGGATCCGGAGAAGGCCAAGGAATTCCATGACGAGACGCTGCCGAAGGATGCGCACAAGCTGGCGCACTTCTGCTCGATGTGCGGTCCGCACTTCTGTTCGATGAAGATCACCCAGGACGTGCGCGACTACGCCGAGGCCGGCATGAAGGAGAAGTCGGCGGAGTTCCGCGCGGCCGGTGCCGAGGTCTACCGCCAGGGGTGATGCGGAAGCGGGGGTGGGGGGCAGCGGCCCGCACCCCCACCCCCCCCCCCACCCCCCTCT
>NZ_JBQEMR010000038.1:0-29929 GCF_052045015.1 Stenotrophomonas sp. 22692 | reverse complement strand
GGGCGTCGGGGGGGGGGGGGGGGGGGGGGGGGGGTTCCCCCCCCCCCCCCCCCACTACCGCTCATCACACCGCTCCCGGCTATCCTCGGCCCACCACCCCGGGGAAAGGACGCCATGCCCGTTGCCATCACCACCCGCTGGCTGGCCATTGCCCGCCGTCATCCTTCGGCCTGGCTGCTGGGGGCCCAGTTGATCGCCGTGCTGCTGTACCCCGCGCTGGATGACACCGCTGCGGGCCGCGCGGCGCTGGGAATGTTCGGCATGGCGGTACTGGGCCTGGCGCTGTGGGTGGTCCAGCGCAGCCCGCTGGGCACCTGGCTGGCGCTGCTGCTGGCCATTCCTTCGGTGGTGTTCTCGCTGGCCGGTGCATTGCTGGATCGCAGTGCGTTGCTGACCACCGCGCAGCTGCTGGAAAGCCTGCTGTACTTCTATACGGCCGGTGCACTCATCGCCTACATGCTCCAGGACCATAGAGTCACCCGCGATGAACTGTTCGCGGCAGGCGCGACATTCACGTTGCTGGCCTGGGCCTTCGCGTTTGCTTTCGCCGTGTGCCAGCAGTGGTATCCGGGCAGTTTCCAGGGCACCGGTGGTGGTGCGCAGCGCACCTGGATGGAACTGCTTTATCTGAGCTTCAGTTTGCTCTCGGGTGTCGGCTTGAGCGACGTCGTGCCACTGCATCCGCAGGCGCGTGCATTGGTCATGCTGGAGCAGTTTTCAGGCGTGATGTACGTGGCTTTGGTGGTTTCACGACTGGTCGGATTGACCATGCTGCGGCGCATGTGAAAATGAACGCCAGATAAAAATTTCGCGCCCCGCAGGGCGCGAATGGTGCAGCAAATTATGTGAATGCGTCGGCGAGAGAGAGCCTGGATGTCGACCACGCGATAGGCGAGGTAACCCGCATAGGCTAGTATTCGCCCGCTTCATTGTTTTTGCGGTATGCGCCGATGCTTTGTGCGGAGTCTGGCTTTTTGCTGTTCCCAGGACGGGAGGGTATCGAAGGCAAACGCTGCCCCGGACCTGTCTCTACTGTGTAGCGGAAAATGAACAGCAGTGAAAACCAGCCCCCCGGATTCGATCGGATCCGGATCGGAGAGTGCACTGTCACTCTGTCCTCGCGAGAAGTCGAGGTCGTCGGTGCGCGTCGCCCGCGTCGGCTGACGCCGAAGGCGCTGGGCGTGCTGCGTGTACTGCTGCGCCAGCCCGGGCGTGTTGTCACCCGCGATGAACTGTTCGCGGAAGTCTGGCCGGACACGCTGCCGACCAATGATGTGCTTACCCAGGCCGTCACCCAGCTGCGCAAGGCGTTCAGCAACGACGACGACAACGGCCAGGCCTATATCGAGACCATCGCCAAGACCGGCTATCGCCTGCTGGTGCCGGTGCAGGTACTGGACGATGTCGAGGCGGCACCGTCCTCAGAAGCCGATGACGGAATCGCGGACGTGCAACCGGTGATGGGCATCGCCGAGGAGAGGCCGGCACACGTGCAGGCATCGCGCCGCCGCTGGCGCCATGTCCGCCGGCGCGTGCTGCTGGTGCTGGGCGTGCTGATGCTGGCCACGGTGGTGGTGCTGGCCGCGCTGCTGCTGCGGCGGGCACCGGCCAGCAGTTCAGCGGTGGATGCGGCCGTGGAGAACGGCACGCGCGTGATCGGCAGCCCGCAGCGTCCCTATCGGTTGATCACCGCAACCAGCGGTTTTGAAACCTATCCCACGCTTTCACCCGATGGTTCGTTGGTGGCCTATGAAGGCGCCAACGAAGACGGGCAAGGGGGTGGGGCGATCAAGGTACAGACCTCCGGCAACGCGCCAGCGCGGCAGCTGCTGGCTCCGCCGGCCGGCTCGGTTGACCGCTTCCCGAGCTGGTCGCCGGATGGACGCGAGATCGCCTTCGCGCGGTTCAGCAACAACGGCGGCTGCCAGGTGCTGATCGCCAGCGCGACCGGTGGTGCCCTGCGCCAGGCCACGCGGTGCGATGGCACCGAGCTGCTCAGTTTCGACTGGACGCCGGACGGCCGTGGCCTGGTGTTCGGCAGCATGGTGGGGCGCTATGCCCATCGGGGCATCCGCAAGCTCGATCTGGCCAGTGGCCAATGGGAGGCGCTGGACTACGGTGTTGCCGAGGATGACTTCGACTATGCGCCGCGCTACTCGCCTGATGGCAAGTGGCTGGTGTTCGTGCGCAATCCGCAGCTGGGCGACCTGTGGCGCATGCCGGCAGCGGGGGGCACGCCCGAGCAGCTGACCAGCGAGGCCGCTGAACTGCGTGGCTGGGCCTGGTTGCGTGATGGTCGGACGATCGTGTTTGGACGCCGTGTCGACAGTGAAGTGCGCCTGTACTACCTGGACGTCGAGAGCCGCACGCTGCGCGATGCCGGGCTCGACGACGCACAGTGGCCGGCCACTGCGCGCCGCGCGGGCATGCTGGCCTTCGTCCATCGGCGCGCGCAGTTCGGCATCTTCAAGGTGCCGATGGAGGGCGGCTCGCCGCCGCAGCGCTTGTTTGCGTCCAGTGGCCGGGATGGGCAGCCGATGGCGGCGCCGGATGGACGCCAACTGGTGTTCACGTCCGATCGTTCAGGCAGCTTCGCGCTGTGGTGGGCGGACATGGAGCGCCCCGATTCGCTGCGGCCGATCGAAGGCTTGCGGCCCGAGGCACGTCAGGCACCGGACTGGTCGGCCGACAGCCGCCGGTTGCTGGTGGTGGGGCGCGACGAGCACGGACGCACAGTGGTCTATGAGATCGCCCCACGTGACGAACGCGTCCAGCCGTTGCCTGTCCCGTCGGAGCAGCCGCTGCAGGCACTGTACGGGGCACGCCCGGACCAGCTGCTGGTGGTCGAGCGCGATGACCAGCAACAGACCCGGCTGAGCCTGTTTGATCGAAGCGTGCAGCCCTGGCGCCGCCTGGCCAGCATCGACGGTGTTTCGCAGGCGCGGTTCGATCGCAGCAGCGGGCGTGTGCTGTTCACCCGCCTGGCCGCAGGAGGCCTGTGGTCGGTGGATGCGGCGTTGGCACCGGCAAGCGTGCAGCAGATCAGCGATGACCGGCCCAGCCGGTGGCGGTACCGTGCCTGGACCGTGGCCGGCAGCAACGCGATCGGCTACCTCGGTACGTCCACCCGTTGTGGCACGACACTGGTGCTGATCCAGGCCGGGCGCGAGGAGCCGGAACGCTGCCTGGATGCGGAACGCCTCAGTGCCGGCAACGGGCTGAGTGCCGGCGCCGATGGGCACACGCTGTTCGTGGCAATGGCGGTCAGCGACGGTGCCGACATCGGCGTGATGCGCTTGCCCGAGCGCTCGCCGACGCTGCTTCCGGCGTTCTCCAAGTTGTTGTTGTTCAACGGAAATGGGCCTTCGTAATTTCTTCGTGGCGACCTCGCCGCGAATTCGTGGCGATCTCGTCTGACTTTCCTGACGTGGTGCCGCCTGATTTGGCAAAACGGAGGCCTGTACTAGGCAAACCGTGGTGCCCCCATGCGTCAACTCTCGCTGGCCGATCGCGGCCAAACCGTCTCTCTGGACCGGTCGCTCGACGATGCTGCGCCGACCTGCCTGGGCGTGGCCCGGCTCGGCAGCCTGCAGACCGCAGGCAGCAGCTTCACTGTGTGGATGCAGGTGCGCGGCAGCTCCTGGGTGGAAGCCAAGGAAGGACGCTTCCGCTTGCGCCAGGGCGAGTGGATCGCCTTCGAGAAGGAGTCGCGGCCGCTGGTGCAGGCAGGCCGCAACGGCTTGTGCGTTGGCCTGAACCTGACTGTCGAAGCACTGCGCGTGCTGGCCGAGATGGCCGACTGCGGCCTGTACGCCGGGCGTGGCCGCATGAGCCGTGGCGATGCCCGCGTTGCGCTGCGCCTGTGGCGCGATGCGCTGGCCAGTGGCCAGCCGGCACAGGCACTGCGCCCGCTGCTGCTGCATCTGGCGGGCCTGCAGCGTGGGCTGGCCGACAACGTGCAGCGTTGCCCGGGTCGCTCGCGCAGCCGCAAGCGCCAGGTATTCGGCCGCATGCAGCGCGCCCGCCTGTACCTGGAAGGCAACAGCCACCGCGTGGTGCGCATCGGTGAACTGGCCGAGCTGACCAACTTCTCCAGCTGGTATCTCTCCAAGACCTTCCAGAGCCTGTACGAGGAAAGTCCGCAGTCGCTTTCAGCACGTTTGCGCCTGGAAAGGGCGGCCGACCTGCTGCGGGACACCGACATGATGGTTGGCGAGGTCGCTGCGGCCAGTGGCTTCGACAACTGCTGCAGCTTCGCGCGTGCGTTCCGCGCCCGCTACGGCCAGTCCGCATCGCGCTTCAGGGAAAACGGCGGCTTGCTGCCGCCACAATCTGCAAAGTCTCCGGTTGGCTCGCGCAAATACAGCGCTGCAACGCAATCGTAACGTGCTGGGGTGTTTTAACACGCTGCTAACACGTACCTTGGAGAGATAGATGAACGTTCGTAATCCCGCAGTGCGGCTGGGCCTTCTGCCGGCTGGCATTGCGTTGGCGCTGACGCCCGCCTTTGCTTCTGCGCAGGAAGCAAAGGATGCGACCACCCTGGATCGCATCGAAATCACGGGCTCGCGCATCCGCGGCGCCTCGATGGAGACCCAGCAGCCGGTCCTCACGCTGAGCCGTGAGAACCTGGAAAAGCAGGGCTACACCACCGTCGCCGATGTCCTGCAGAACCTGACCTCGGCAGGTTCGCCGGCCATTTCCCGCGCGGACTCGCTGTCCTCCGGCGAAAACGTTGGCGGCTACTACGTCGACCTGCGCAACCTTGGCGCGCAGCGCACCCTGGTGCTGATGAACGGCAAGCGCCTGGGCGCGACCACTGCCGGCTACCAGGATCTGAGCCAGATTCCGATGGCCGCCGTCGAGCGCATCGAAGTGCTGAAGGATGGCGCCTCCGCCATCTACGGTTCGGACGCCATTGCTGGCGTGGTCAATGTGATCACCCGCAAGCGCTTCGATGGTGCTGAAGCCAGCGTCTACGTTGGCCAGTACGGCCGCGGCGACGGCGACACCAACACCTACTCGTTCACCCTCGGCTCTGAAGGCGAGCGTGGCGGCGTGACCCTGTCGGCCGAGTACTCCAAGCAGGATCCGGTGTGGGCGAAGGATCGTTGGTTCAGCCGCGACGGCGGCCTGGGCCCGAATTCGACCTCTGCCGACTGGAGCCCGCTGAGCCAGAACAGCACCTGGTGCGACCCGCGCGTGTGGGGCGACTGCAAGCCGCGCGCTGCAGGCCAGCCGCAGCCGGAGTGGAAGACCCTGAATCCGGGCGGTGACCCGAAGAATGCGGCCGACTACCACCTGCTGACTCCGGCCGAGTACTCCAACGCCAACCAGCAGATGATGGTGCAGACCGGCATCGAGCGTAAGTCCGTGTATGTCAACGGCAGCTACGATCTGGCTGATTCGATCACCTTCAATGCTGACGTGCTGTACAACCAGCGCACCACCGACCAGCAGATCGCGGGTTACCCGTACCAGTCGCTGTCGTTCGGTACCCCGCTGTCGAAGGACAGCGCGTTCAACCCGATCGGCCAGGACGTTGAGTTCCGTCGCCGCCTGTGGGAAGTGCCGCGTACCACCAAGAGCGACCTCAAGACCCTGCGCTTCGCGCCGAGCCTGAGTGGCTTCTTCGAGTTTGCCGGCAAGACCTGGGACTGGGACGTTGGCGCGCTGTGGAACCGCAACGAGCTGACCAAGACCGGCTACGGCGACATGAGCCTGATCGCTTCCGAGCAGGCACTTGGCAAGTCGTTCATCAACGGCCAGGGCGTTGCTCAGTGCGGGACCGCCGCCAATCCGATCCCGCTGAGCCAGTGTCGCCCGTGGAACCCGCTGCTGCCTTACGGCGTCAACGGCCAGGGCTCGCTTGCCGACCGTGATCTGCAGAACTTCCTGTTCCCGACCTACACCGACACTGGTGTGACCAAGACCACCAGCTACACCGCCAACCTGTCCGGTTCGCTGTTCGAGCTGCCGGCCGGTGACCTGGGTGTGGCCATGGGCTACGAGCACCGCAAGGAAGAAGGCCGCTTCGTGCCGGACGCCTTCCGTCAGTCGGGCCAGTCGACCGGCCTGGCGTCGACCACCACCTCGGGCAACTACTCGCTGGATGAGTTCTACCTGGAACTGAACGTGCCGATCCTGTCGGACCTGCCGTTTGCCAAGGAACTGACCTTCAACGTCGCAAGCCGCTACTCTGACTACAGCAACTTCGGTGACACGATCAACTCGAAGTTCGGCCTGGTGTGGCGCCCGATCGACGAACTGCTGGTCCGCGGTACCTACGCAGAAGGCTTCCGCGCACCGACCGTTGACGATCTGTACGGCGGCACCAACTCGAGCTTCGAGCGTTATACCGATCCGTGCGGTTCGACCTCGCCGGGCAACGTCGCTGGCAATGCTGCCTGCGCCGCGGCTGGCGTGCCGGCCAACTACGTGCAGGTCGGCCAGGGCTTCGCGCCTTGCAGCACCTTCCCGTGCGCGACCCCGGACCAGTTCGTCAGCGGTTCGAATTCGGCTCTGAAGCCGGAAACCTCCAAGAGCAAGACGGTTGGCCTGGTCTGGAGCCCGCGTTGGGTGCAGGGCCTGGACATCTCGCTCGACTGGTACCGCTACGAGCTGAAGAACATGATCATCGCTGACAGCGTTGATCGCATCCTGCGTGACTGCTACGTGCTGGGCAACGCAGCTCGCTGCGAAGGCGTCACCCGTGCCGCTGATGGCCATATCGAGGCACTGACCTACGGCCTGGCCAACCTCGGCTCGATGGAGACCGAAGGCTACGATCTGGGTGTCAAGTACCGCCTGCCGGAACTGTCGATCGGCAAGTTCAGCATCGACTGGCAGACCAGCTACCTGGCCAAGTACGACGAAGCCGGCCAGAACAAGAAGGGTGAGAACATCACCATCGGTCGCGTTGGTGAGCCGGGCCTGTTCCGCGTCCGTTCGAACCTGGGTGTCAACTGGGAGCTGGGTGACTTCGGCGTCAACTGGACTGCCCGCTACTACTCGGGCATGAAGGAAAGCTGCATCGACGACGCATGGTGCGACGCTCCGAACCACTACGCCAATGGTGAGCCGGATCCGCTGCGCCACACCGGCTCCAACACCTTCCACGATGTGCAGGTCAGCTGGAAGGCTCCGTGGGATGCCACCATCGCCCTGGGTGCGAACAACGTGTTCGATCACCGCGGTGCGCTGCAGTACTCGGCGCCGAACTCGAGCTTCGCCTACTACGGTGGCTTCGACGTCGGTCGCTTCCTGTACATGAAGTACACCCAGCGCTTCTGATAGTTCGAAGTGCGACAGCAGTACCAGGAGGGCGGACCGCAAGGTCCGCCCTCTTTCTTTGTAGGGGAATTCCGAAATATCTTGGAAGGTGAGGGAGGTCACGTTCCTGTCGTGTCGCAATCAACACAGTTGCTGGGTCCACTTGCGGACCCTTGCACATGGAGAGAGCGATGAAGAGCACGCTGTTGCACAAACTGTCTGCTGCTGCACTGATCTATGCAACATTGGTGGGTGCGGTGTTTGCCCAGACCGGTGGCGTCTGTGGGGGCGGGCTGTACTGCGAGGAGCTGCGTCAGGAATGCCTGGCTGCAGGCAAGTCGAAGGTCCTGTGCGATCTGCAGTATCGCCACTGCGTGCAGGATGCCTGCGGCGCGCGCTGATGCAAAAAAGGCGCGCCTTTGGGCGCGCCTTCGAGGTTCTTCCTGCGTTGACAGCTCAGATCTCGCTGGGTACCAGTCCCATCAGGCTGTTGGCATGCTCCCGCCACTGCGGCAGCCTGTTGAGAACACCTGCGCGCTGCAGGTAGTCCTCGTCCACCGGATCACCATTGACCAGTGCCAGTGCCACGTGCACCGCGCCGGTCACCCAGAAGCTGCGCGTATTGGCACGCTGCGGCTGCAGATGGAACGCGACCGCTTCGATGATCGGCATCGGCAGGCCCCACAGGCCGAGCAGATAGGCACCGGCTTCGGCGTGGCCCGGGCGGGTGTCACCGGCCAGCGACGGTTCGCTGCGCTCGTTGCGCACGCCGGGCAGCAGCAGGCCGATGTCGGCCAGCAGCGCGGCGGTCGCGCCCAGTTCGGCGCTGGATTCGGGCAGCAGGCGTGCCGCCAGCCGCGAGGCGAGCAGGGCGCGCTGCTGCAGTGAATTGCGCTCGGCCGTGGACAGTGTCGGTGCCGAGAACACCTCGCTGGCCAGTACCAGATCGCGCAGCGTCGACAGGCCGAGGCGGGTCACGGCGGTGCGCAGGTCGGCAATGGTGCGACCCTGGCTGAAGAACGCCGAATTCGACAGTTGCAGCACCTTGGCGGCGATGGCCGGATCGGCCGCCACCAGCTTGGCGACGTCGGCGCTGTCGGCGTCGTCGTCATGTTCCAGTGCCTGGGTCAGGCTCAGGTACAGGTGCGGCGGCGAGGGCAGCTTCTCGATACGGCCGATGGCGTCGCGCAGGCGTGGGCTGTCCAGCACTTCACGCAGCTCTTCCAGGCTGGTCAGCGCTTCCAGCAACACTTCCGGTGCCAGCGGCAACGGCAGGAAGCGGTGGGCCACGCCGATCAGGCGTGCCGGCGGCGGCCGGTTGCCGTGCTGGGCGTCCACCAGCGCAATGCGGATGGTTTCCGGGCGCAAGGTCCGGATCTGGCCAAGCAGCGTGGTGGCATTGAGATCCGGCAGTTGCGGGCAGACGATCACCGCATCCACGCCCTGCGTGGCCACCGCGGTCATCGCGGTCTGGCCATCGGTGGCGGTCAGCGGCTGCCAGTCTTCCCCAAGATCGGCAATGAATTCGGTCAGCTCAGCCGGCAGGCTGGCTGCATCCCCAACAAGCAGAATACGCACGACACATTCCCCTGGCTGTCTCGACGATGGATGTCGACGACGTGTGAAGTGACGCAATTTACCTAATACGGCGGCAAGAGTGATGTGCCGTCGTCATGAAACGTGACCCGCATCGCTCCGGCGGGGTGCCGCCGGAGCGATCCGGTTCAGGCTCAGGCCTTGCTGTCGAGATGGCGCTGGTGCGCCTCGATCAGGATCTGCTTGGCCTCAGCGGCGCCGCCCCAACCGTCGAGCTTGACCCACTTGCCCTTCTCCAGGTCCTTGTAGTGCTCGAAGAAGTGGCCGATGCGCTCCAGCCAGTGGCTGGACACCTGGGCGATGTCTTCGACGTGGGCGTAGCCACTGAAGATCTTCGACACCGGCACGGCCAGGATCTTCTCGTCGCTGCCCGCCTCATCGCTCATCTTCAGCACGCCGACCGGACGGCAGCGCACGACCGAGCCCGGCACCAGCGGCAGCGGCAGCACCACCAGCACGTCGGCCGGATCGCCGTCGCCGCACAGGGTGCTCGGCACGTAGCCGTAGTTGCAGGGGTAGCGCATCGGGGTGGACAGGATGCGGTCGACGAAGATCGCGCCGGTTTCCTTGTCCACTTCGTACTTCACCGGCTCCGAGTCCTTCGGGATCTCGATGATGACGTTGATTTCTTCCGGCGGGTTCTTGCCGGGCGAGACGAGTTCCAGACCCATGGTGTGCTCCAGGTGGGGGGTATAGACGGATAGCCCCCCATTTTATGCCTTTGCCGGGCGCTGTGCAGGGGAGGGGGCCGACGGCAGGGCGTGGAAGGCGCCGACCCGGCGGGCCGGGGTTGACCGATGGGGCCGGGCGGCGTGCGCGCGCAGGCTGGATGCACCTACCCGAGGAGTTCCCGCATGAAACCATCCGCCCTGTCACTCGGCCTGTTCTGCGCGCTGCTGATCGCGCCCGCCGCCCAGGCCTTTCCCTACGTGGACCTGATCGACTATCCGCACCAGGAAGCCAACTGGGACCGCTTCTTTGCCCTGGAAGGCCGGTTGCAGCATGGCTTCGACAGGATCTGCGGCGACACCTTCTGCGAGGGCGAGTACAGCGACATCCGGGCGCTGCGCCTGCGGTGTTCAGTGGATGCGGTGCGCGGCACGGTGCGTGAGTGCCTCTGGGCATTTGCCGCCAGTGACCTGGCCGTGTCGCGGAACGACGGTGCGATCGTGGCCCGGCAACCGACCTGGCTGTGCCGGCTGCCGCTGGTGCCTGGCACCCCGGTTGAGGACTTCCATGCGGCGCTGGCGGCCCGTAATCCGCTGCATGATCCGTTGCCCGGCACGTCGGAGAGCGTCTATGACGGGCTGACCGGCTGCATCCACTGATGCGAACGTGACTGATTCGCATTAACGGAGTAGCATGCGCGGCGCCTTCCGTCTGTCGTCCCGGTTCCGCGCATGTCCTCCAATGCCGCCTCCCTTACCGAACTGCTGATCCGTGAGCGGCCGGCACTGCTGCGCCGGGTGCAGCGCATCCTCGGCGGAGACAATGGTGCCGAGGACGTGATCCAGGCCGTATGGTTCAAGGCCCGTGGGGTCGACGACAGCCAGGCCATCGATAACCCGCGGGCCTATCTGTACCGGCTGGCCGCCAACCTGGCCACCGACCACGGCCGCGAATCGACCCGACGCAACCGCCTGCTGGCCGACCACTACCTGTGGGGGCCGGACGAGGTCATCTCGACCGAGGAACGGGCCATGGCCCAGGACGAGCTGCAGCGTGTGCTCGACGCGGCGGGGCACCTGCCGGAGCCGACCCGCACCATCTTCCGGCTCAACCGCCTGCAGGGCCTGACCCAGGCCGAGATCGCCCGCCGTCTCGGGGTGTCGGTGACGACCGTCGAGAACCATGTGCGCACCGCCCTGCAGCGCCTGGCCTGGGCACGCAGCGGCCGATGATCGCCCCGGCTTGGGGCTGGCCCTCGCTGAAACGTCTTGATCACTGGACCGTGGATGCGGTCTAGTTCCTCCGCCCGCGCTTGAATGCGCCTGTCCGCCAGCCGATGAGCCCGCCGAACACGCTGCCCGCCGCCAATGACGATGCCCTGGCCGAACAGGCCCGGGGCTGGATCGCGTGGCTGGCCTCGGGTGACATCGGCGAAGGGCGCATGCACGAGTTCGAGCGCTGGCTGGCACAACCGGGGCACCGACGCGCCTTCGAACACGAGCGCGCGCTGTGGCGCAGTGTCGGGCCACGCCCGCAGGTCCGGCCCGCCGAACGCCCGCGGCCGCATCGAATGCGCTGGGCAATGGCCGCTGCAGCCGCGCTGGCGATGCTGGTGGCATGGCCGGAGGCCTGGTTGCGGCTGCAGGCCGACCATCGCAGCACGCACGTCGTGCAGAACGTGCAATTGCCCGATGGCAGCCGCGCAGTGCTGGATGCGGACAGTGCGATTGCCGTGCGCTTCAATGCACATGCACGCGAGATCGAGCTGCTGCGCGGGCGTGCCTGGTTCGAGGTCAGCCCGGATGCGCAGCGACGTTTCAGCGTGCGTGCGGGCAACGGCGTGATCGAGGACATCTCGACCGCGTTCACCGTCGCGCGCGGCGATGACCAGGTTGAAACCCAGGTCGGGCAGGGCAGGGTGCGCGTGGCCCGCCCGGCCGACGGTGGCTGGACCTATCTGCAGGTGGGCCAGCGTGCGGTCTATGGCGAGCACAGCGGCGTGACGCGTCTGCGGGATGTGGCTGCCGACAGCGTCGGCGCGTGGCGGCAGGGCGAGCTGCTGCTGGAGCAGGCCAGCGTCGCCGACGCCGTGCAATGGGTGGGGCGTTACCGCGCCGGCCCGACCTTCGTGCGCGGCGATCTGTCGCGACTACCCGCGGTGAGTGCCGCATTGCGCATCGATCGCCCGGAGCAGGCGCTGGATGCACTGGCCGCAACAGCAGGTCTGCAGGTCACCCGCCTGCCGCTCGGCGTCGCCATCATTCACCAGTAGATCCACGCCATGCGTGGATGAAGGTCCCAGTGTGCCGACCAACGGTCGGCACCCACCACGATCACCGGCCGGTCGGCACCTGTCGCGACCGCAAATCGCTCTTGGGGTTGCCGCGCGCCCAACCGTCTTACCCCGCGAACGTACCCGCCGCCGCCACGTACGTCGCCGTGTCCGCCTGTGTTGCGGATGACGCCGCGCCTGCGGCACCGATTACCTGACAGGTTCCCCATGTTCGACTCCCACCGCCCGGGCCGCGTGCTGCGCCCGTCCCGCCTGTGCATCGCCCTGTTGGCCGCCGGCCTGGCCAGCGCCGCACCGTCCGTGCTGGCACAGAGCGCCACCCGCAACCACGCTGCCGTGCAGCGCTTCGACATTCCGGCGCAGCCGCTGGATGAAGCGCTGCGCAGCTATATGCGCCAGTCCGGCGTGCAGGTCGTGTATCCGGCCACCCTGGCCCAGGGCGTAACCTCGCGTGCGGTCAATGGCAGCCTGCCGGCCAACGAGGCGCTGCAGCAGCTGTTGCAGGGCAGTGGCCTGGCGGTGCGCCGGGTCAGCGCAGATGCAGTCACTCTGGAAGCGGCGACGCCGGTGCAGGCCGACAGCGGTGTGATCGTCACCGACACGCTCAGCGTGGCCGGCGATCGCGTCGACAGTGGCGCGACCAGCGATGAGGCGGGCCTGCTCGACAGCTATCGCAGCGTCGGTTCCACCACTACGCTCAACCGCACGCACCTGGAGCGCTTCCGCGGCACCTCCAATGGCGACATCATCAAGGGCGTGGCCGGCGTCACCGCTGGCGATCCGCGCGTGGGCAACGGCTTCGACGTCAACATCCGCGGCATCCAGGGCCAGGGCCGCGTGCCGGTGATCATCGATGGCGGCCAGTCCAGCATGGATACCTACCGCGGCTATGCCGGCCAGTCACAGCGCACCTACCTCGACCCGGACCTGATCTCCAGCCTGACCATCACCAAGGGCCCGAGCCTGCAGGCCAACGCCTCCGGTGGCATCGGTGGCGTGGTCGAGATGGAGACGCTGAAGATCGGTGACGTGCTGCGCGAAGGCCGTGACTTCGGCGTACGCGTGCGTGGCGGCCTGGCCAACGCCAGCGCCAACAACCTGCCGTCCTATAGCGCCGCGCCGCGTTCCGACCGCAGCGCCACCGGCAGCCAGTTCTTCAACGTGGCCGCAGCCGGTCACTGGGACCGCTTCGATCTGGTCGCCGCCTATGCTTACCGCGACAACGGCAACTATTTCTCCGGCAAGCACGGTTACGACGACTTCCCGCAGACCCGTCGCACGCTGGCACCGCTGAATCCGCCGCGTACCGAAGTGTTCAACACCTCGTCGCGTTCGAAGTCGGCGCTGCTCAAGGGCACCTGGCGCATCGACGATGCGCAGACGCTGGAAGCGGGCTACCGCCGCTACGAAGGCACCGCCGGCGAGATCATGGCCTCGCAGATCATCCGCGTCGACCGCGATCGCATTCCGCAGTGGGACCCGGGCCATGTCGACATGGACAGCTACACCCTGCGCTACCGCTTCAATCCGGACAGCGAGCTGATCGACCTGCGTGTCAACGCCACATACACCGATACCGACAGCGTGATGTACAACAGCCTGACCGGCATCACCCCGTGGTACTTCGACCGCCGCACCGAGTGGTATGACGCGCCCAGCTTCAGCGGCGACCCCGGCTACAAGGATGCCTACCGCAATCCGCTGCGACAGAAGCGCTTCGGCCTGGATGCCAGCAACACCTCGAAGTTCGACACTCGTGCTGGTGCGTTCACCTTCGACTACGGCCTGTCCTACAGCGACGAAGACATCGCGCCGGGCAGTTCGGGGCCGGTCATGCACGACGATCTGGTCAACAACCGCTTCCTGCGCAACGCCGAGCGCAAGGAATACAGTGCCGTGGCCTCGCTGAAGTGGCAGCCCGATGAGCATTGGGAACTGCTGGCCGGCGGACGCTGGAACCGCGTGGATGTGCATGACCGCAACCGCCTGGCCACGCCCGACGCCTATGAGGTACAGGGCCAGTACCGTTACACCGAACTGCTCAATGGCAACCCGGCGCTGCCGTCGTGGCGGGCCAAGCGCATCGCGCTGCTGAACTGGTATCCGGATGCCAACGGCAACTTCACCCAGGAGTCGCTGCTGGCCTCACCGTACAAGAAGGGCACGGTGGGCGACATCGGTGGCTGGAACTTCTACGACGCCGGCAAGCCGCAGGACCTGGAAGTGCCGGTCAGCTGGACGTGGTCGCAGCCGATCCGCCGTCGTGACACCGCGTTCTCGCCGACGGCCAGCGTGGCCTATCGCTTCAGCGAAGACACCATGGTCTACGTGAAGTACGCCGAAGGCACCAAGCTGCCGAGCCTGTTCGAGACCACGCTGGGCCTGTTCACCGCCGCCAAGCCGGTGGGCGAGCTGAAGCCGGAGCGTGCGCGCAGCTGGGAAATCGGTGCCAGCACCCTCCGCTACGACCTGTTCACCGCCGGCGACCGCCTGGCGCTGAAGCTGGCGTACTTCGATACCCGCATCGACGACCTGATCACCCGTGACTACCGCACGCTGTCGGCGGGCCTGATCCGCAACGTCGACCAGTTCAAGGTCTCGGGCATGGAGTTCCAGTCCAGCTATGACAGCGGCAAGGTGTTTGCCGATCTTTCCGCGCACTACTACTTCAACGCCAAGACCTGCGCGCCGGACATCGCCGCAGAGCGCCGCGCCTATGGTGCACAGCGCAAGAACGATGAACTGGCCAACACGCCCAACTGCGTGGACGGCGGCTTCGAGGGTTCGTACACCAATACACAGAATCCGCCGCGCTACATGGTCAACCTGACCCTGGGCTCGCGCCTGTTCGACGAGCGCCTGACCTTCGGCACCCGCGTGGTCCACAACGCCGGCCCGATCAGCAAGCTGGACAAGGACTGGAACGTGGGCCTGTCGGCGATCCAGCAGCTGTACCGGCCAACCACGCTGGTGGACCTGTTTGCCAGCTGGAGCTTCAACGACCAGCTGTCGGTGGAAGCAGGCGTGGACAACCTGACCGACCGCTATTACCTGGACCCGCTGGCGCTGGGCGTGATGCCGGCACCGGGCCGCACCGCGCGGCTGGCGTTGACCTGGAAGTACTGACCGATCGTGGATGGGCGGTGGGGTTGGATCCCTTTCCTGAGGAAAGGGCTCTGACCCCATCGGGCTCCGACCGCCCTCGGTGGGTGCGGACCTTGGTTCGCACCGCTTCCGCCGTGTGATCGCCAGCGCCGGGCCATGCCCGGCGTCTGTTTACAGCCCGGTCGAAGCCTTCACCGCATCTTCGTGCAGCGACTCGTTCAGCTCATCCACCACCGTGCTCCATGCCGCATCGGCCTGCAGCGATTCGGACAGGAACTGGCGCTGGGCATCGTTCCAGTAGGGGGCCTCGACCACTTCAACGTCGGTGGCCAGCTGGTGCTCGCGGATGAAACGGGCGATGGCCTCGGCGCTGGCGTCCAGGCCCAGCTGCAGGAACAGGTTGGTCATGCGCGGTTCGGTGGTGATCATCATCGGTTCCTGCTGGAAGAAGGGATGGTCCATTATCGGCGCACACGGCCTTGGGGAAAGCCCCGCGGCGAACGTCTACAGCACGACGACCCCCTTGGCATCCCCCATGAACGCACACATCGCTCCCGAAGACAGCCGCAGCCTGCGGCTCAAGGCCGCCACCCGCGACAGCCACGGTGCCCTGGACAAGCGCATCATGGCCGGCGACATCTTCGCCGACCGCAGTAATTTCGCCCGTTTCCTGCGCGTGCAGTATCGGTTCCACCGCAGCATCGATGCGCTGTATGCCAACCCTGCGCTGGACGCACTGCTGCCCGATCTCGGTGAGCGCCGCCGCCTGACCCAGGTCGCGCGCGACCTGCAGGACCTGGAGCAGACCCTGCCAGGCGCGGACATCGACGCGCTGCCCTCGGACCTGGCGCTGCCGGCCGCCCTTGGCTGGCTGTACGTAGCCGAAGGCTCCAACCTCGGCGGCACCATTCTCTACAAGATGGCCGCCAAGCTCGGGCTGGACCGTGACTTCGGCG
The DNA here is from genome assembly GCF_052045015.1 of Stenotrophomonas sp. 22692. Taxonomy (NCBI): domain Bacteria; kingdom Pseudomonadati; phylum Pseudomonadota; class Gammaproteobacteria; order Lysobacterales; family Lysobacteraceae; genus Stenotrophomonas; species Stenotrophomonas sp. 22692. The sequence continues at coordinate 14,038 of NZ_JBQEMR010000038.1, read as the reverse complement.
CCCGCCACCTGGCCGCGCACCCGGATGGTGCGGCACGCCACTGGCGTGAGTTCACCGCCGCGCTGGACGCGGTGCCGCTGAGTGCCGAGCAGGAGCAGCAGGTGATCGACGCAGCCGATGCCGCGTTCCGCAGCGTGCACGGCCACGTCGAAGTGGAATTCGCCTGATGCACGGCGCGCGCCCGCAGGCGCAACGCTGATGCGCTGGCTCTGGTTCGCGCTGGGCTGGTTGATGGTCGGCCTCGGGGTAATCGGCGCGTTGCTGCCGGTGATGCCGACCACCATCTTCCTGATCCTGGCCGTGGGTTGCTTCGCACGCAGCTCGCCGAAGTTCGAGCAGCGCCTGCTGGCGCATCCGCGCTACGGCCCGTCACTGCGGCTGTGGCGTGAGCAGGGGGCGGTGTCGCGCAAGGGCAAGGCGTTCGCCAGTGCCGGCATGGCGGTGGGCTTTGCCCTGTTCTGTTGGGGCGCGCACCCGTCGTGGCGCCTGCTGCTGGGCGTGGGCCTGTTCTTCGCCGTCAGCGCCGGCTACGTGCTCAGTCGACCCGCACCGCGGCTGGAGCCCAATCCGGTCGTGGAAGTGGACGACGCCAATGATCCGCGCGCGGCCCGTCGTCGCGCAGCGACCTCTGATGCTGATGGAAACCGAGACGATGCTGCCTGCTGACCTGGCCCCTGTGGCCGCCCCTGCACTGACCCCGTGGGGCATGTACCTGGCCGCCGACGTGGTGGTGAAAGCCGTGATGATCGCGCTGGCATTGGCGTCGCTGGCCACCTGGACCGTGCTGCTGGCAAAGGGCTGGGAGCTGGCTCGCCAGGCCCGGCAGCTGCGGGCGGCGCGCGCGCTGTTGCTGCAGGCGCCGAGCCTGCCCGGCGAGAGCGCCGAGGCCAGTGTGCAGCAGGGCACTGCGCTGGCGATGTTGGATGCGGCCCGCACCGAACTGCGCCTGTCGCAGGATCTGGAAGGGCGCGACGGCATCAAGGAACGCATCGCCTCGCGCCTGGACCGTATCGAGCTGGAGACCGCGCGCGTGCAGCGGCGCGGCATCGGTGTGCTCGCCAGCATCGGCGCGGTGGCGCCCTTTGTCGGCCTGTTCGGCACGGTGTGGGGCATCATGAACAGTTTCATCGGCATCGCGCACAGCAACACCACCCACCTGGCGGTAGTTGCGCCCGGCATCGCCGAGGCGCTGCTGGCGACGGCACTCGGCCTGGTCGCGGCGATTCCCGCAGTGCTGGTCTACAACCACTTCAGCCGTGTGCTGGCCGGCCTGCGAGGGCTGCTTGGTGATCTGTCGGCCGCCGTTCAGCAGCTGGTCTCGCGCGATCTCGACCGCGCCGTTCCACGCGCTGCAGCGGCGTCGCTGCGTGCGGTGCACTGAGAGGCGACGATGGCCATCAGGACCGCGTCCGACCGCGACGACACGCCGGAAGAATCGCACGAGATCAACGTCACGCCCTTCATCGATGTGATGCTGGTGCTGTTGATCATCTTCATGGTGGCGGCACCGCTGGCCACCGTGTCGGTACCGGTGCAGCTGCCGGCCAGCAGCGCCGGTGCCACGCCGCCGGAACAGGCGCCGGTGTACGTGACCGTGCAGGCCGATCTGTCGCTGCGTGTCGGCGAGCAGGCGGTGGCACGCGACGGGCTGGCCGCTGCGCTGCAGGTAGCCACCCACGGTGACACCTCGCAACGCCTGTTCCTGCGTGCCGATACCCGCGTGCCTTACGGTGAACTGATGGCAACGCTGGATGCGCTGCGTGCGGCGGGCTACCTGAAGGTGGCACTGGTTGGACTGGAGCAGGGCGCGCGATGAGCGGACTGCGGCGCTGGGCGACCAGCCTGGCGATCGTGCTGCTGGTGCATGCGTTGCTGGTCAGCGTGGCCTGCTGGTGGGCGGCGCGCGCACCGGCGGTGGCCGCCGCAGCGCCGCCCGCTGCATTGATGCTGGAGCTGGCGCCGATGGCACAGGCGCCTCCGGTGCCGCCGCGCGAGGTTGCCACTGGGCCGCTGCAACAGCAACAGCAGCGACAGGCGCCGAAACCGGCCCTGCGTGAGCAACCCAAGGCACCGGTGCAGCCGCAGGGTGACCTGCCACCGCCGCGTACGCCGGAGCCGACGCCCTCGCCGGACACCGCCGAGGCCAATGTCGCGCAGACCAGCGCACCGCCGCAGGTGGCGGCCGACGCGGCCGCACGCTACACCGCACCGCAGACCACCGCCGGCGAGCGCAGTCGCGCCGAGGCCACCTGGGAGGGGCGCCTGCTCGGGCATCTGCAGAAGCATCGGCGCTATCCGCGCCAGGCCGAGCGGCTGCGCCAGCAGGGCGTGGTCTACGTGCGTTTTGCCGTGGCCCGGGATGGCGCGGTCTCGGGGCTGACACTGGGCCGCAGCAGTGGCTTCGCGTTGCTCGACCAGGAGACGCTGGACACCGTGCGACGTGCCAGCCCGGTACCGGCGCCGCCGGCCGAGGTAGCCGGCGACCCGGTGGATGTGATGGTGCCGGTGTCCTTCTTCCTGCGCGGGCGGTGATTGACGATGGGGTCGGATCCCTTTCCGCAGGAAAGGGCGCTGACCCCATTCGGCGCCGCCATCCACGCACGGCGTGGATCTACAACAGCGGCACCAGCAGCAACGCCACGATGTTGATGATCTTGATCAGCGGATTGATCGCCGGGCCGGCGGTGTCCTTGTACGGGTCACCGACGGTATCGCCGGTCACCGCGGCCTTGTGCGCTTCGCTCCCCTTGCCACCGAAGTGGCCATCCTCGATGTACTTCTTGGCGTTGTCCCAGGCGCCGCCGCCGGTGGTCATCGAGATGGCCACGAACAGGCCGGTCACGATCGTACCGATCAACAGGCCGCCCAGTGCGCGCGGCCCCAGCAGCAGGCCGACCACCACCGGTACCGCCACCGGCAACAGCGACGGCACGATCATTTCGCGGATCGCCGAACGGGTCAGCATGTCCACCGCTTTGTCGTACTGCGGCTTGCCGGTGCCCTGCATGATTCCGGGGATCTCGCGGAACTGGCGCCGCACTTCCTCTACCACCGCGCCAGCCGCACGACCGACCGCTTCCATCGCCATCGCACCGAACAGGTAGGGGATCAGGCCACCGATCAGCAGGCCGATGATCACCGTGTGGTCGCTGAGATCGAAGCGGAACTCCTGGCCGGGATGCGCGGCCTGCAGGTTGTGCGTGTAGTCGGCGAACAGCACCAGTGCGGCCAGCGCCGCCGAGCCGATCGCATAGCCCTTGGTCACCGCCTTGGTGGTGTTGCCCACCGCATCCAGTGGATCGGTGATGTCGCGGATCTCCGAGGGCAGCTCGGCCATCTCGGCGATGCCGCCAGCGTTGTCGGTGATCGGTCCATAGGCATCGAGGGCGACGATCATGCCGGCCATCGACAGCATCGCGGTGGCGGCGATGGCGATGCCGTACAGGCCGCCCAGCGCGAACGCGCCCCAGATCGCCGCACACACCGCCACGACCGGCAGTGCAGTGGACTTCATCGAGATGCCGAGGCCTGCGATGATGTTGGTGCCGTGGCCGGTGGTCGACGCCTGCGCCACGTGCTGCACCGGCTTGTACTGGGTGCCGGTGTAGTACTCGGTGATCCACACGATCAGGCCGGTCAGGACCAGGCCGATCAGCGCGCATCCATACAGCGCGATGGGACCATGCACATTGTCGGCCATCAGCCCGGTGGTGATCGGGTAGAACGCGATCGCGGCCAGCACGCCGGAGACGATCACGCCCTTGTACAACGCGCCCATGATCGAGCCGCCAGGCTTCACCTTGACGAACAGCGCACCGATGATCGATGCAATGATCGACACACCGCCCAGCACCAGCGGATACAGCACGGCATTGGCGCCCGCCTCGGCCAGCATCAGGCTGCCCAGCAGCATGGTGGCGATCACGGTGACCGCATAGGTCTCGAACAGATCGGCGGCCATGCCGGCACAGTCGCCGACGTTGTCACCGACGTTGTCGGCGATCACCGCCGGGTTGCGCGGGTCATCCTCGGGAATGCCGGCTTCCACCTTGCCGACCAGATCGGCGCCGACGTCGGCGCCCTTGGTGAAGATGCCACCGCCCAGACGCGCGAAGATCGAGATCAGCGACGAACCGAACGCCAGACCGACCAGCGCGTGCAGCGCCTGTTCCATCGGCAGGCCCATCCGCAGCAGCAGTGCGTAATAGCCGGCCACACCCAGCAGGCCCAGGCCGACCACCAGCATGCCGGTGATCGCACCGCCGCGGAAGGCGACGTCCATCGCCGCACTGATGCCATGGCGTGCGGCCTCGGCGGTGCGCACGTTGGCGCGTACCGACACGTTCATGCCGATGTAGCCGGCCGCGCCGGACAGCACCGCGCCGACCGCGAAGCCGATCGCGGTGTACCAGCTGAGGAACACACCGACCAGCACGAACAGCACCACGCCGGCCACGCCGATGGTCAGGTACTGGCGGTTGAGGTAGGCACGCGCACCTTCCTGGATCGCGGTGGCGATCGCGACCATGCGTTCATTGCCGGTGGGTTGGCGCAGGATCCAGCGCGCCGAGACGATTCCGAACAGGATCGCGAGAATGGCGCAGCCCAGCGCCAATGAAAGCCCGTGACGTTCCAGCATTAGACCCCTCCGCAGAATGGATGTAGGCATCCAGTGGCGATGAACGGCACCACGAGGGGGACGACGGGCTGCAGCCTGGAACCAACCCGTACCGACCTTGGTGGTCGTCCGACGTATGGCGGTGTTCAGCATTCCCTGGTGCCCGCAGTATGCGTGCCGCCACTTGTAGAGTCGAGCCATGCTCGACTGGCTTCCAGAGGCCGTGCTCGACTGGCTCCTGCGAGCCGCGGCGCATGGCGCCGGGCCAGGGGCAAGATTCGAGAGCCGCAGGCCTTTGCACCCCGTTAAGCCAGCCTCTGCAAGCCTGCGCACAGTCCCGTAGGAGATTCCCCATGCGCCTGTCCCTGTTGATGCTTGCCGCCCTGGTCCCGGCCGTACCGGCACTCGCCGCGGAAACCCCGGAGCTGCAGCGCGCCGTGGGCGCTCCCCAGGCAGTGGGCGCAGTGCACACCCTGCGGCAGATCCCCGAGGCCTGCGCGCGCCTGGAAGGTGCCTTCACCGGCCAGGCGGCCGAGCCGTACCGCTTTGCGCCGGTGCGGACCAGTGAGCAGTGCCAGCCACGCGCGCGCTTCGTCGACTACGCCAAGGCACAGCCAAGTGCCGACAAGGGCTGGAAGCTCAATGATGTGATCCGCGTGCCCAGCGCAGCATGCCCGGCACAGCAGGCGGTGGTGCGCGTGTGGCGACTGCCGTCGAGCAACAAGGTCGAGCTGGACGGTCAGGGCCAGTCGCGCATCTATCTGGAAGAGGCCAAGAAGCAGGCCGCGGCCGGCCAGATTCCACAGGTGACCATGTTCGCCGCGCAGCTGCAGATGGAAGGCAAGGCCTGTAATTGATACAGGTGGGTGCCGACCGTTGGTCGGCACCGATGCCGCATCCACGCATGGCGTGGATCTACTGCGGCGCGCCATCATTCTCCGGCCGGCTTCGCCCCCCGCGCTACCAGCAACTCGCGTAATGCCTTGCGATGGCAATGCGCTTCGTCCTCGCAGTAGCACCCTACGCTGATGTCGCTGTGCCGTGACATCGCGGCCAGCAGGTCCAGCGCGTGGGCCGCATCCGGCGCCCTCATCTCGGCCTTGTAGTGACGGAAGAACGCAGTCCAGTCGGCGGCCGACTTCGCCTCATGCGCCTGCTTCACCAGCTCGGCGCTGGGTGACAGGGTCGGGAACCAGACGTCATACCAGTCCTGCCGGGCGAACTCGCTGCGCGGCACGCCGCGCGGCGGGCGCCGCACGGTACCGATACGCAGTCCCTCGCCGGGCGCACGTGGTGTACCCAATCGAACAACACGCAGTGCCATGGTGTTCCTCCGTCCCCTTTTTCGGGTCAGCCCTCGAACGGCGGCAGCTTCTGCTTCACCGCCACGTTCTTCAGCGTGACGTACTTCGGCAGTCCATCGGTGCCATACGGCAGCGGGGCTTCGCCCTTGATCAGCGGTGACAGGTAGGCGCGCGCCTTGGCGGTGATACCGAAGCCGTCGCGGCGGATGAAGCCGGCGGGCATCTTCTTTTCATGGTTGGCGATCTTCGACAGCGGCGCCGCTTCGATCTTCCAGCGGTACGGTGCGTCGCTGCTGCGCACGATCACCGGCATCACCCCGTTCTGGCCCTTCAGCGCCAGCTGCACCGCGGCCTTGCCGACCGCCTGCGCCTGCTCCCAGTCGGTCCTGCTGGCCAGGTGGCGGGCCGAGCGCTGCAGGTAATCGGGCAGCGCCCAATGGACCTTCAGGCCCAGCTGGTCCTTGACCCGGCCAGCCAGGTGCGCGGCCACGCCGCCCAGCTGCGAGTGCCCGAACGAGTCCTTGCCGCCACCGGCATCGGCGACGAAGCGGCCATCGGCGGTGGCGATGCCTTCCGACGCCACCACCACGCAGTAGCCGACGCGGTCGACCACGGCCTTGACCTTGGCCAGGAACGTCGCCTCGTCATAGGCGCGTTCGGGCAGCAGGATGATGTGCGGCGCTTCGTCATCGCCGTTGCCGGCAAGGCCGGCGGCCGCAGCCAGCCAGCCCGCGTGGCGGCCCATGGCCTCGTAGATGAAAACGCGGGTGGAGGTTTCGGCCATCGCCGCCACGTCCAGCGCCGCTTCACGCACCGAGACGGCGGTGTACTTGGCCGCCGAGCCGAAGCCGGGGCAGGTGTCGGTCACTGCCAGGTCGTTGTCGATGGTCTTGGGCACGCCGATGCAGGTCAGGTCGTAGCCGGAGGCCTTGGCCAGCTGCGAGACTTTCAGCGCGGTATCGGCCGAGTCGTTGCCGCCGTTGTAGAGGAACCAGCGCACGTCGTGCGCGCGCAGCACCTCCAGCAGGCGGTCGTAGCGGGCGCGGTCGGCGTCCAGCGATTTCAGCTTCACCCGGCACGAGCCGAAGGCGCCACCCGGGGTATGGGCCAGGGCGCGGATCGCGGCGGCGCTCTCCTTGCTGGTGTCGATCAGCTCCTCGCGCAGCGCGCCGAGGATGCCGTTGCGGGCGGCAAGGACCTTGATGCCCTTGGCCCGGGCCTGCTCGATCACCGCTGCCGCCGTGGCATTGATGACCGCGGTGACACCGCCGGACTGGGCGTAGAGGAGAGTACCGTTGCGCATGCTTCTACCTGCTCGGGGGAGGGGACATTGCAGGGACATTACCCGGATGCGGTAAAGTGGCGCTATTGCGGTGCAGCGATACCGGTCCGTCCGGGACGCGAACCTTCTTTGTTTTCAACACGTTGGAGTCAGGTCAATGCGATTGGTTCTGTTGGGACCGCCCGGTTCGGGCAAGGGGACACAGGCGACGCGCCTGAAGGAAAAGCTGGGGATCGCCCACATTTCGACCGGTGACATGCTGCGCGCGGAAATCGCCGCCGGCACGGAGCTGGGCAAGCAGGCCAAGACGGTGATGGATGCCGGCAACCTGGTGTCGGACGACATCCTGCTGGGCATGCTGGAGTCGCGCCTGACCCAGGCCGATGTCGCCAAGGGCTTCATCCTCGATGGCTACCCGCGCAACGTGGCCCAGGCCAATGCGATGGACGGCCTGCTGGCCAAGATCGGCCAGCCGCTGGACGCGGTGGTGCAGCTGGACGTGCCCACCGAACTGCTGGTGGACCGCATCGCCGGCCGCGCCAAGGAGCAGGGCCGCGCCGATGACAACCCGGAAGCGGTGCGCCAGCGCCTGCAGGTCTACAACGAGCAGACCGCCCCGGTGGTGGACTTCTACGCTGGCCGCGGCACCCTGGCCCGGGTTGACGGCGTCGGTGAGCTGGACGAGATCGAAGCCCGCATCCTGGCGGCGATCAACGCCTGACCCGGCGGGGCCGGCGTGCTGCCGGCCGCACGGGCGCAGAAAAAAACACAGGCCTGGTCCGTGAGGATCAGGCCTGTGTCGTTTGATAGGCGCCAGCAGAGGGCTTGCTCAGGGCCCCGCAGCATGAGCTCCCTTGGGGATGGCCTCTTGGGGAGTAGGACCGGTTCGGGTACTGCGGCTGGCAGTTCGAATTGTGTCCGGGTTCACAGAACATCGCTATCGGGATTTCCCTGACAGATGATTGGAGTTTCCTCACATCCTGTGTAGGACTTGTCTTACCCCGGATCGGACATTGGCCCTATACAGCCGTCATCGGTCACAATCCTCGGTCATGAGCAGCGTACATATCCTTGCAATCGCCGGCACCTTCATGGGCGGCGTGGCCGCCCTGGCGCGGGAACTGGGCCATACGGTCAGTGGCAGCGACCAGGCCATCTATCCGCCGATGTCGACCCAGCTCGAGCAGCTGGGTATCACCCTGGACCAGGGCTACCGCGCCGACAGCGTGCCACCGGGCACCGACGAGGTGGTGATCGGCAACGCACTCTCGCGCGGCAATGCCGCCGTTGAGGCCGTGCTCGACGCCGGCCAGCGCTACATTTCCGGTGCCCAGTGGCTGTCCGAACAGGTGCTGCCGGGCCGTGACACGCTGGCCGTGGCCGGCACCCACGGCAAGACCACCACCACCACCATCCTGACCTGGCTGCTGGAAAGCGCCGGTCGTTCGCCCGGTTTCCTGATCGGCGGCGTCGCCGAGGATTTCGGCGTCTCCGCCCGCCTGGGCCAGGGCCGCGAGTTCGTGGTCGAGGCCGACGAGTACGACACCGCCTTCTTCGACAAGCGCAGCAAGTTCGTGCACTACCGGCCGCTGGTGGCCATCCTCAACAACCTTGAATACGACCACGCCGACATCTTCCCGGACGTGGCCGCGATCCAGCGCCAGTTCCATCACCTGGTGCGCACGGTGCCGGCGCGTGGCCGACTGATCGTCAATGGCGAGGATCAGCATCTGGCCGAAGTGCTGGCGATGGGCTGCTGGACCCCGATCGAGCGCTTCGGCTTCGATCCATCGCTGGAGTGGCATGCGGAACTGCTGGCTGCCGATGGCAGCGCGTTCCGCGTGCACCACCGCGGGCAGGCACTGGGTGATGTGCAGTGGTCGTTGCTGGGCCGCCACAACGTGCTCAACGGCCTGGCGGCGCTGGCAGCCGCACATGCGGTGGGTGTTGCGCCGGCCGAGGTGATCCCGGCGCTGGCGCGCTTCCGCAGCGTCAAGCGCCGCATGGAAGTGATCGGCAGCCATGAGGGCATCACCGTCTACGACGATTTCGCCCACCACCCGACCGCAATCGCCACCACGCTGGAAGGGCTGCGCGCCAAGGTGGGCGATGCGCGCATCGTGGTCGCGATGGAGCCGCGCAGCAATTCGATGCGGCTGGGCGCACACGCGCAGGCGCTGGCACCCTCGCTGGCGCTGGCCGATGAAGTGGTGTTCCTGCATCGCCCGGAACTGGCCTGGGATGCTGCTGCGGTGATCGCCGCAGTGCGTGGCGAAGCGCACGCGGTGCCCGATACCGACGCGCTGCTGGCGCAATTGCAGGCCAGCGCGCGCAGGGGTGACCACGTGGTGTTCATGTCCAACGGTGGCTTCGACGGCGCACCGCGCCGCTTCCTTGCCGCGCTGCAGGCCCGATGAGCGTCGACGGTTCGCTGCCGCTGTTTCCGCTGCACACCACGCTGGTGCCAGGTGCGGCGGTGGGCCTGCGCGTGTTCGAACGGCGCTACCTGGATCTGGTACGCGACAGCGGCCGCAGTGGTGAGGGCTTTGGTGTCTGCCTGATCCTCGACGGCCAGGAAGTGGGAGCCCCGGCAACGCCGGCCGCGTATGGCGTGCAGGTACGCATCGAAGACTTCGATGTCGGCGCCGACGGCGTGCTGCAGTTGCGTCTGCGCGGCACCCGCCGCTTCCATGTCGAGCGCACCCGTGTGCGCGACAACGGGCTGGTGGTGGCCGATGTGCGCTGGTGCGAGGAAGACCCCGACGACGAACTGCGGCCGCAGCATGCGCTGCTGGCCACGGTGCTGGGGCACATCATCGAACAGGCGGGTGAAGCCTATGCACCGGCCAACCCGGCGTTGCTGGACCAGGCCAGCTGGGTCGGCTGGCGGCTGGCCGAGCTGTTGCCGCTGAGCGAGCAGCAGCGGTTGCAGCTGCTGCAGATGGACGACCCGCACCAGCGACTGCAGCAGTTGCTGGGCTGGATGCCGTAGAAGCCATCCACGCATGGCGTGGATCTACCTCCGCCGGGCCATGCCCGGCGGCTCCATCACGGTGTGGTCTTCAACCGCAGCACCGGCAACCCGGTTTCGCTGTGCACATCCTCGCGCTGCGGCAGGTCCTGCACGGCGTCCTTCACGGCATTCAATGCCGGGTCGACGCCACGCAGCGGGTGCCACATGCCGATCCATTCGAAGTGGCGCTCGTAGCGCAGGGTCTGCGCGCTGCCCAGCCACAGCGGCGTGCTGCCCGGCTGCAACTGCGCAGGCGCCGGCCACAGGCGCAGCACATAGCGCTCATCCGGCTGCGCGCCCTGGCGCACCATCAGCAGTGCTTCCACGCGGGTGTCCAGCGTGGCCGGCAGCACCGGTAGTTCGTCGGCGCCGGTGTTCTTGTCCAGCATCAGCAGCGCCTGTTGCCAGCCCGCCTGTTCCTGCCGCTTCCAGCCGCGTGCTTCCAGCTGCGCCTGCAGCGGTGCCAGCGGGCCGGCCACCTGCACGTCCAGCGGCCAGCGCTGATCGTCGTCGAACTCGTTGCGACGCGCCGGCAGCTGCACCCAGTCGTGCTGCCACCAGGCCTGCATGTCCATCGCCTGCGGGGCCGGCAGGGTCGGCTCGAAGCGTTCCAGCTTCACCGGGATGTTACGTGGCGCATAGCACATGGCCGCCACGGCGAAGACGCCGTAGAACAGCCAGGCCACCGGCTTCACCCAGAACGAGCGGTTGAAGCGGCGGCGGTAGGCGATGCCCAGCACCAGCAGCCAGAACGTGCCGAACAGCATGCCGCCGATCACGTCGCTCAGCCAATGCGCACCCAGGTACAGGCGCGAGAAGCCGATCAGGCTGACCACGATGCCCGACACCAGGTACGGCCAGACGCGGGTGCGGCCGGGCATCTCACGCGCGATCAGCACTGCGAAGAAGCCGAAGGTGATGGTGGCCATGGTCACCGACACCGAAGGGAAGCCGAAGCCGCTGCTGGCGTCGACCGGGCGCACCACATCCACGGTGGCGCCGAGCAGCATGGTCAGCGCCAGGCCGAAGGCGAGGGCGGCCAGCCAATGTGCGGCCGCCATCCAGCGCCGGCGCCAGATCAGGTAGCCCATCGCTGCAGCGGTGGCCGGCAGCAGTACCTGCCAGGCGCCCAGCGACGCCAGCGCGGCCATCGGGTAATCGGCCAGCGGGTTACGCAGCGCCAGCATGGCCTGGTGCACCAGCAGGTCGATTGCCAGCGGCTCGCCGTGCGCGACCACCACGGTCAACAATGCGAACCAGCCCCAGCCCAGTACCAGCAGCATCAACGCCAGCATCGCCAGCGGCACCGATTCACGGCGCTTGGGATCAAGCACGCCGACGGTATAGCGGCCCAGCGTGGGGTGGCGGTTGGACCAGTCCAGCAGGCGTGCCAGCCAGTTGTCCATGCGCGCGGCCGACCAGCGGTAGCCGTACAGCACGATGGCCCAGACCAGGCCGAGGATCACCGCCAGCAGGCCGACCACCACTACCAGTCGCCCGGCCACGGCCGCCACCGCGTCATACGCCTCACCGAGGATCCAGCCCGGGGCCAGGAACAACACGGCCCAGGAGATGCTGGCGATGCCGCTGGCCTGTACGTAGCGGCTGGCCGGCATCTTCATCATGCCGGCGATGGCCGGCACGAACGGGCGGATCGCGCCGACGTAGCGCGCGATCAGGATGCTTTTGAAGGCGTTGCGGCGGAACAGGTTCTCGCCGCGGTCGAGCAGCTGCGGGTAGCGGCTGAACGGCCACACGCCACGCAGCCGGTCGCCCCAGCGGCGGCCGATCCAGTAACTGATGCCGTCACCGGCGAACGCGCCCAGGGCTGCCGCCGCCACCGCGTACGGCCCGGAGATCTGGCCCAGGCCGATGAACACGCCCACCGCGAACAGCAGTGGCAGCGCCGGCACGATGGCGCCAAGAATGATGACCGCATCGCAGAAGGCGATGAGGAAGATAACGGCGCCCGCCAGCACGGGGTGAGCGGCAATCCACGCGAGCGTGGCGTCGATCCATGAAGAGTCCATTGTCCGATTATAGGGGCGTGAAGGTGACTGGTTCCCAGCCGCTTGGTGACCGTTTGCAACCAGTGCCATCGCCTAGAATGGGCCCATGCCGCATACGCCCGACGCTCAACCGCATGCTTTGAAGGCCGACAGCTTCGGCCGGATCCTCCTTGTGAAAGGGCCCGATGGTCCCTTTGTGCGCCGTGATCTTGGCGCCACGCCGCTGTGGTTGCGGCTGCCTGCATGGTGGCTGGCCCGCCGCGAGGCCCGCGCGCTGCAGCACATTCACGGCATGGCCGACGTACCGCAGCTGCTGGCCTGGAATGGCCATCACCTGGATCGCAGCTTCATGGCCGGCGACGCCATGTACCAGCGTCCGCCGCGCGGCGACCTGGCCTGGTTCCGCGCCGCGCGCCGGCTGCTGCAGCAGCTGCATCGCAAAGGCGTGGCCCACAACGATCTGGCCAAGGAAGCCAACTGGCTGGTCACTGAAGATGGACGGCCGGCGCTGATCGACTTCCAGCTGGCGGTGATCGGCAACCCTCGCTCGCGCTGGATGCGCCTGCTGGCCCGCGAGGACCTGCGCCACCTGCTCAAGCACAAGCGCATGTACTGCCGTGAATTGCTTACGCCGGTGGAGAAGCGGTTGCTCAAGCGCACCTCGTGGGTGCGCGAACTGTGGTTTGCTACCGGCAAGCCGGTCTACCGCTTCGTCACCCGCCGCATCCTGCATTGGGAAGACAACGAAGGGCAGGGGCCCAAGCCGTGAAGGCTTCGCGGATAGTGACCGGCCCGCCGAGCGCGGGCAATGTGTTGCGTGCGCAGTTGCCTGGTGCCGACTTCGTGCACGCCTGTCAGGCCACCACCCGGCGCGACGGGCGTACCGCACTGCAGGCCTACCGCGACATGGCGGCGACCATTCCCGGCTGGTTCGATGGGCTGATGGCGCTGCGCAACCACGGCATGCGCCTGCTCGGCATGAAGCATCTGGGCTCGTTGCGGGCGGTGCAGGTTGTCGAAGATCCTCAACCCGGCCAGCGGCTGGGCATCTTCACCCTGCAGTCGATGGATGACGATGCCATCGTGCTGGAGGACAACGACCGCCACTTGCGTGTGCAGCTGGCCCTGCAGTGGCAGGGCGACGTGCTGGAAGTGGCGACCGTGGTGCATACGCACAACGCGTTCGGGCGTGTATACATGCTGCCGGTTGCGCCGTTGCATCGGCTGATCGTGCCGCATCTGCTGGAGAAGCAGGTGCAGGCGTACCGGTAGATCCACGCCATGCGTGGATGCGGTTTGTGATCCGCGGGCTGCTCAACGGCTAAACGGCTCATTGCCCAGTGCCGCATGAATGTGGATTCCATCGGCAGCAGAAGGCTCGCGACATCCAAACCAGGGACAATCCGCAAGAGAATGATCGAGGTGATGCATGTGGTATTGCGCGCACGCAATTTTCTATTACGAGAGCCCAGGCCAGGGCTCGTTCCTGGTGCATGAGAACGTGTACCTGATCAGTGCCGACAACGATGAACACGCTCTTGAGAATGCAGAAGCGCTTGCTTCCGGGTATGAGGATCTGACCGGCCGCCTGGTGGGTGAAGACGGTAGGCCGTACCTTTATCGATTCGCCGGAATCCGCAAGCTGATATCTGTGGAGCCTGGTCAGGACACCGCCGAGGGGCGCCTGCACTCCGGCGTGGAGGTCACGTACTCCGTGATGGCGGTGGATACGTTGGATCAGGTGAAACGGCTTGCCCGTGGTGCTGACTCCTTTGTCGTTGCCGTTGCTGCGCTGGAAGCAGCACAACGGCG
>NZ_JBQEMR010000037.1:0-36698 GCF_052045015.1 Stenotrophomonas sp. 22692 | reverse complement strand
CTCCACCGCTCCCTCCCCCACCCCCCCCCCCCCCCCCCTCTACAACCGCGCGCGCGGCGCTATGCTGGTGGGCCATTCCCCGCTGTTGCCGGAGCCCCCGCGTGAGCACCCCGATCCAGGACATTTCCCTCACCACCATCGACGGCCAGCCGTCCTCGCTTGCCGACTACCAGGGCAAGGTGCTGCTGCTGGTCAACGTCGCCTCCAAGTGCGGCCTCACTCCGCAGTACGAAGGCCTGCAGGCGCTGTATGCGGAAAAGCACGCGCAGGGCCTGGAAGTGCTGGGCTTCCCCGCCAACAACTTCCTCGGCCAGGAGCCGGGCAGCGAGGCGGAGATCCAGCAGTTCTGCCAGCTCACCTACGACGTCAGTTTCCCGATGTTCTCCAAGATCAGCGTGGCCGGTGATGACACCCACCCGCTGTACCAGCAGCTGACCGCCGCCCAGCCGCAGTCGATCGGCGAAGGCCCGCTGCGTGAGCGCCTGGCGAGCAAGGAGATTCCGATCCACGCAGCACCGGCGGTGCTGTGGAACTTCGAGAAGTTCCTGGTTGGCCGCGACGGCAAGGTCATCGCGCGCTTCGCCCCGGACGTGGCTGCCGATGACGCGCGTCTGCGCGAAGCCATCGAGGCCGCGCTGGCGGCCTGAGGAAAGCGTGCCAACCAGGGTTGGCACCTACCGGAAAAGAAAAACCCCGCCGAGGCGGGGTTTTTTAATGCACGGGCTGCAGCGATCAGTTGCTCCAGTTCGGCATCGGCATGGCATCGACCGGGATCGGCGAATTGGCATCGTCGTGGCCACGGTCGCGCTTGCTGCGCAGATCGTTCTCGATCTGGTAGTTGCGGCGCTGCATCCACGCATCGCGTACCAGCGAGTACTCGTCCACGGCGGTGTCACGCAGGTTGTCGATCGCCAGCAGCTGCGCGCGGGTATCGACCAGCTGCAGGCCCTGCAGGCCGATGCGGATCTTGTCCTCTTCGATACGGCGGATCGGCGACAGCGGAATGTCACCGGCCAGGCCGAACACATCACGCACGGTACGCGGGCCGAAGAACGGCAGTTCCACGTAGCGCGAACGACGCCAGCCCCAGGCACCCAGGGTCTGGCCGAAGTCCTCATTGCGACGCGGTACCATCGCCTTGCTGGCCGGATCGAACAGGCCGCCGATACCCAGCGTGCTGTTCATCAGGAAGCGGCCGAGGCTGTCCCACGCATCGGCGCCGCGGCCCTGCAGCAGCTGGTTGGTGATGGTCACCGGTGCGCGCAGGTTGCTGAAGAAGTTGCTGACGCCGGTGCGGGCGAAGCGTGGCACCACGTGGGTGTAGGCCGTGGCCAGCGGGCGCGCGATGCCGCGGTCAACCGCGTTGTTGAAGGTGTGCACCTTGCGGTTGAACGGTTCCCACGGATCGTAGGCCGCCGCGCTGCCGGTGTTGCCGGCACCACCATAGAGGGCATCGAAGTCGTCATCACCACCGGGGGCGGTCGCCGCTGCGGCCCTGGCCGCATCGGTGTCGGCGCTGCGGGCCGGTGCGGATGGTGGCGTGGCCGGTGCAGGTGCGGCAACCACGGCTGCGGCCGGCGCGGCATCGACCGTAGCGGCATCGGCGGTGCGGGCGGAGGCCTCGGCGATGGTGCTGGCCGGGACCACGGTACTGGCTGCCGGTGCATCGCTGCGTGCGGGCTTGCCGGCGCAGGCGGTCAGGGCGGTGGCCAGGACGATCAGGGGGAAAGTGCGTACGACGTTCATGTCAGCTCGCAGCAGAAGTAGCGTTGAAATCCAGGTCGGGCGACAGCCGGTAGGCTGCGCTCAGCTCGTTGTAGCCGGCCGGCGCGCCGGAGACTGCCAGCGGGTGACCGCTCTTGCGCGCGCGTGAGGCAAGTTCGGCCAGCAGCGCCAGGCCGGCGCTGTCCACGCGTTCGACCTCACCCAGCTCCAGCCGTGACAGCTTCGCCGGCAGGGCCTGCAGCTGCGGCCACAGCGCGATCACCGCGGCACGGTCGAGCACCCCGCGCAGGCGCAGGGTGTCGCCTTCCAGCAGCGCCAGTGCGTTACTTGCCATTGCCCGCGGGCCCGGCCTGCATGCTGCCGCTGTGCAGTTCGTTGGCCACCTGCTTGATGCCCTTCTGGCGCAGCGGGGTATCGAACTGGTTGCGGAAGGTCTGCACGTAGGAAATGCCTTCGATGTTGACGTCGAAGATCTTCCACTGGCCATTCACGTTGCGCATCCAGTACTCGACCGGGGTCGGCTCGTTGCCGGCACGCACCAGTTCGGTGCTCACGCGCACGCCACGATTGCCCGGCAGCGGGCTTTCACCCTTCAGGCGGAAGCTCGGCTTGCCCTGGATGTTGAGCAGGGTCGAGCCGTAGCGCTGCATCAGGCTGTCGGCCATGGCATCGGCAAACAGCTTGATGTCGGCGTCGGAGGCGCCACGGGCGTGCGGGCCCAGCACCAGGCGCGCGGCGTAGTCGCGGTCGAAGGTGCGGGTCAGCTCGCTGTCAATGTAGCTGCGCAGGCTGGCCGGGTTGCTGGTGAACTCGCTCTTGCGCTGCTGCAGCGTGGACAGGATGCGGCTGCTGGCATCGATCACCACCTTGCCGGCCTGGCTCTGCGTTGCGGCAGCGGCAGGCGCGGCGGCCTGGGCCTGGGCCAGGAACGGGGTGACTGCCAGCAGCGCCGAGGCGAGCAGGGCCGGGATCAGTTTCATCTTCATGGTTGCGGTTCCGTTGCAGGCGCCTGCGCGCCATCGTTGGGCTTCTGAGCAGCGCCGCCACCGGCGCCGCCACTGAACATGTACTTGCCGACCAGCTGGATCAGGTCCACTGCCGGCTGGGTGAAGACGATCTCGTCGCCGGCCTTCAGCACGTCCGGATCACCGCCCGGCTGCAGACCGATATAGCTCTCGCCGAGCAAACCACTGGTGAAGATGCCGGCCGAGGTGTCCGCCGGCAGGTCCTTGACCTTGCTGTCCATGCGCAGGGTCACGATCGATTCGAACTTCACCGGGTCCAGATCGATCGACGCGACCTGGCCGACGGTGACGCCGCCGATCTTCACCGGCGCCTGCTTGCGCAGCTGGCCGACCTGGGAGAAGCGCGCCTTCAGGTCATAGCCTTCACTGCCCCAGCTCCAGCGCTGGTTGGTCGAGGCCACGGCCAGCACCATCAGCGAGGCCAGGGCCAGCAGCAGGAAAGCGCCGACGGAGAATTCGAGTCTGGGACCGCGGATGGCCATGTGGATTACCTGATCGAGTCGTGGTGGCCGCGCGCGCCTGCGCACCGCCGGTGGAGGGGTTAGGTGAACAACATTGCCGACAGCACGAAGTTGAACATCAGTACCAGCAGCGAGGCGTTGACCACCGCACGGGTGGTCGCCACCGAAGTGCCTTCAATGGTCGGCTCGGCATGGAAACCAACGTAGGCGGCGACCAGCGCGGCAGTGCCGCCAAAGATCGCCGACTTCAGCATTGCCACGCCGAAGTCGTCCCAGAAGTCCACGCTGTTGCGCAGCGCCGACCAGAACACGCCGTTGTCCAGGCCCAGCACGTGCACGGCTTCGAAGTAGCTGGCGCTGATCGCCAGCGAACAGAAGATGCCGGTCAGCAACGGCACAGTCAGCACCGCCGCCCAGAAGCGCGGCGCCACCGCCTTGGCTACCGGATCGATCGCCATCAGCTCCAGCGCCTTGATCTGGTCGGTGGCACGCATCAGGCCCAGTTCGGCGGCGATCGAACTGCCGGCGCGACCGATGAACAGCAGCGCGGTCAGCACCGGTGCCAGCTCGCGGTACAGCGACAGGCCGAGCAGGGTCGACAGCGCGTCGGCCGCGCCGAAGGTGGTCAGCGTGCGGTAGCCCTGCAGGGTCAGCACCAGGCCGACGAAGGCACCGCCGACGGCGATGATCGGCAGCGAGCGCGCGCCGATCTTGTAGATCTCGCGGGTCAGCTCGGCCAGGAAATCACGCGTGGGCAGCGAACCGCGCAGCACGGTCAGCGAGAACAGGCCGGCGCGGCCAAGCGAGCGGGTGGCTTGGACGAACGGCATCAGGCAACCCTCGCGCGTGGCGCGGCATCGAACGGAATCGGGCCATCCGGCTGGCCGTGCAGGAACTGCCGCAGCAGCGGGTCCTGGCTGGACTGCAGTGCCTCGGGCGTGCCCTGGAACACGATGCCGCCATTGGCGATCGCGATCACCTGGTCGCAGATCGGAAGGGTCTCGTGCACGTGGTGGCTGACGATGATGCTGGTCAGGCCCAGGCTGTGGTTGAGGCGCTGGATCAGGCTCATGATCACCCCCGAGGCGATCGGGTCCAGCCCGGTCAGCGGCTCGTCGTAGATCATCAGCGGCGGGTCCAGCGCCAGTGCACGGGCCAGCGCCACACGGCGCGCCATGCCACCGGACAGCTCGCGCGGCCAGGCATCGGCGGCGGCCAGCAGGCCCACCGCATGCAGCTTCATCTGCACCAGCCGGCGCAGCACGGCGGTCGGCAGGCGGGTGTGCGTACGCAGCGGCAGGGCGACGTTCTCGGCCACGGTGAGGTCGGTCAGCAGGCCGTTGCCCTGCAACAGCACGCCCACGCTCTTGCGCATTTCCAGCAGCGCGCCGCTGTCATGCGGGATCGGCTTGCCGAACAGGGTGACCTCGCCGGCGACCGGGCGCAGTTCGCCGGTCAGCGCCGCCAGCAGGGTCGACTTGCCGCTGCCGGACGGACCGAGCACCGCGGTGATGCTGCCCTTGGGCACCTGCAGCGACACGTCGCGCAGGATCGTGCGTCCGCTCCGGTCGATGCGGACGTTGGATAACTGCACCAGACTGGAGGTGGAAGCCGACATGGGCACCATTAACGTTTTTTAGACATCGAAGGATCGGGCCCGTCGGCTGAACATAAGCAGACTGGACGGTCCAGTATTGTTGCACGGCAAGGCCTCGCGCAGGCCGGGACAATCGCCCGGCAGCCCGGAACAATCCGTACCGGCGATGGGCTGACCATTGAATACGGCCTGCCGTCCTGCACACTGTGCATGATGAGTGACCCAGGCAGCGATTTCCGCCTCTACCATTCCAACTCCCTGGACGTGCTGGCCGCGCTGCTGGCGCGCAACGTGCGTGCGCCGGTACCGGGCCAGCCGCTGCTGGCGCCGGAAGTGGTGCTGATCCCGCAGGTGGCGATGCGGCGTTGGCTGCAGGCGACACTGGCGGCCGAGTTCGGCGTGGCTGCCAACCTCGAGTTCCTGACCCCGGGCGAGTTCGTGGCGCGCGCGCTGAAGGCCAACGTCAGCGGTGAGCAGGACGATCTGGACGCCGCTGGCCTGCACTGGAAGCTGTACCAGGCGCTGCGCGATCCGTCGCTGCTGGCGCAGCCACCGATGCGCGCGCTGCAGTCGTATCTTGCCGGCGATGATGCTCTGAAGCCGTGGGCGCTGGCCGGCGAGCTGGCCTCGGTGTTCGAGAAGTACCAGGCCTGGCGGCGTGACTGGCTGCTGCGCTGGGCGGCGGGGGCCGATCCGGCCGATCCGCAGGCAATCCTGTGGCGCACCATCACCCGGGGCCACGACTATCGCGCCCGCCGCATCCAGGAGTACCTGGACCGCTTCGAAGGCGCCGGCCAGCCGCTGCCGCAAGGCTTGCCGCCGCGCATGTCTGCGTTCGCGACGCTCAACATCTCGCCCGACGTGCTGCGGGTGATGGCCACCCAGGCCCGGGTGGGCGAGCTGCACTTCTACATGCCCACCCCGGTTCAGTCGTACTGGGGCGACCTGCAGACGCTGGCCGAGCGCCTGCGCAGCGGCGCGCCCGATCCCTTCGGTGAAGCGGCCGGCGAGAACCGCCTGCTGGAAGCCTGGGGTGCGGCCGGCCGCGACTTCATGGCGGTGCTGGGCAGTTACGAGGTGGTGCATCCGGCCGGCGAGATCGCCGCCTATTCCGATCCGGAGGAGGACACCCGGCCGACCCTGGACGAAGGCGGCCTGTCCGACAGCCTGCTGCATCGCCTGCAGCGCGATCTGTTCCACCGCCGCGCACTGCCCTCGGGCGAGCTGCGCGAAGGCCTGCGCAGTGACGACCCCAGCCTGCAGGTGCACGCCTGCCATACCCGGCTGCGCGAGCTGCAGGTGCTGCACGACCAGCTGCGCAGCCTGCTGCAGGATCCGCGCTTCGACCCGCCGCTGCAGGCGCGCGAGATCGCGGTGCTTGCACCGGACATCGATCCCTATGTGCCGTACCTGGAAGCAGTGTTCGGCGGTCGCGGCGGCGAGGAGGAGCACATTCCGTATGCGCTGGCCGACAGCAGTCCACTGGCGGGCGAGCCGCTGGCCGATGTGTTCGTGCATCTGCTGGGCCTGCCGGTCTCGCGCTTTGGCTTGAACGAAGTGCTGGACCTGCTGGCCAGCGCGCCGCTGGCCGAAGCGGCCGGGTTGGAAGCGGTGGACTTCGATCGCCTGCATGGCTGGCTGCAGCAGGCCGGTGCACGCTGGGGCCTGGATGCGAAGCACCGCAACCAGCACCAGGCACCGGCCGACGACGCCTACACCTGGCAGTTCGCGCTGGATCGCCTGGTACTCGGCCATGCCACCGGCAGTGAGGCTGACCTGGCCGGTGTGGCGCCGTGGATCGAACTGGAAGGCGGCGCGCTGGACGCGCTGGACCGGCTGCTGCGCCTGTTGCGCGTGCTGGCCATCTACCAGCGTCGCCTCGGCGAGCTGCTGACCCCGGCGCAGTGGCGGCAGCGCCTGCTGTCGCTGCTGGATGCACTGCTGCCCACCGCGCCCAGCTCGCCCAACAGCCAGCGCGCGCTGGAGCGCCTGCGCAAGCTGCTCAACCAGTTCGCCGACGATGCCGCCAAGGCCGGTTTCGAAGACGGCGTGCCGCCGGAGGTGGTGCGTTCGCACTTCGCTGGCGTACTGGGGGAGGCCGATACGCGCGCACCGCTGCTGACCGGTGGCATCAGTTTCGGCCGCATGGTGCCGATGCGGCTGCTGCCGTTCCGGGTGATCTGCGTGCTCGGTCTCAATGATGGCGATTTCCCCCGCCGTGACCCTGCCGCCGGTCTCAACCAGCTCACCGCCGAGCTGGATACGCCGCGCCGCCGTCCGGGCGACCGCTCCACCCGCGAGGATGACCGCTTCCTGTTCCTGCAGCTGTTCGCGGCCGCGCAGGAGGTGTTCTATCTCAGCTATCTCGGCGCCGATCCGCGCGATGGCAGCGTGCGTGAGCCGTCGGTACTGGTCAGCGAACTGATCGATGCCGCCGCCGCGTATCACCTCGATCCGACTGCGGCGGTCCGCGACTTCACCGTGCGTCACGCCTTGCAGCCGTTCTCGCCAGCCGCGTTCGGTGATGGCGATCCACGCCGCTTCAGCTATCGCCGCCAGTGGCATCCGGCCGCCGGTCGCCTGACCGGCCAGCGCGGTGGCCTGCAACCATGGTTCGATGCACCGTTGCCGCCGCCGCTCGACGATGCGGTGGAAGAGGAGGTCGCGCTCGATACCCTGCGCCGCTTCCTGTGCGACCCGGCCGGGCAGTTCCTCGCACAGTCGCTGGGCCTGCGCCTGGCCGACGATGTCGAGGAGGTCGATGACCTGGAACCGCTGGTGCTGTCGTCGCGCGGGCCGGAAAAGCGCAGCGTGCAGGCGGCGGTGGTACGCGCCACGCTCAGCGGCGATACCGAGCCCTTGTACCCGCGGCTGCGCGCGCGTGGCCTGCTGCCCTCGGGTCCATTGGGCCAGCGCCAGTTCGAGGTGGAGCAGTTGAAGACACGCCCGTATGCCAGTGCGCTGCTGGGCTGGATGCAGGGCGATCCACTGGAAAGCCGCCGCTACGAAGTGGACATCGATGGCGTGCGCCTGCATGGCCGCGTGGCCGATCGGCATCCCGAAGGGCTGGTGCGCCTGCGTGCCGGCACGCTCAATGGCAATGCAGTGATCCGCCAGGGCCTGGACTGGCTGCTGGCCAACGCCGCTGGCGACGCGCTGCCCCTCGTGCAGTTCCACGATGGCGGCGATGCCGGCCCCGGCCCGCATGTGCTGCCGGCATTGAGCGTTCCGGCGGCGCGCGCGGCGCTGCGTGCGCTGCTGCAGCTGCGCCAGCGTGGCCTGCGCGAGCCGCTGCGCTTTGCCCCGTATACCGGCTGGGTGCTGTACAACGCGCCGACAGAAAAACAGCGCAGCGAAGGCTGGAAGCAATGGCACGGCAGCGACCGCACCTGGGGTGAATCCAGCAGCGACGCCTGGCAGCTGCTGCTGCGCGGCGCAGACCCGTTCGCCACCGATGCCAGTTACGCCGACCTGCTGCGCAACAGCCAGGTGGTCTTCAGCGCGGTGCGCGAAGGCCGCACTCTCGGCGCCGAAGCACGCCAGGAGGGCAACGCATGAGCACCGCCATCGCCGAAGACGGCATCGAATCCCTCAGCCGTGATCCCTACCTGACCCTGCCGCTGGACGGCATCCGCCTCATCGAAGCCAGCGCCGGCACCGGCAAGACCTTCACCCTGGCCACGCTGTTCACCCGCCTGGTGGTGGAGCAGGGCCTGCGCATCGGCCAGATCCTGGCAGTGACCTTCACCGACGCCGCTACCCAGGAACTGCGCAAGCGCATCCGCGAGCGCCTGGCGCTGGCCGCACGCCTGGTCGATCTGGAACCGGCCGAGGGCGAAGCGCCGGACGTGCGCCTCACCCGCGAGGTGCTGCAGCGTCATCTGCACGAGGGCAGCGAAAGCGCCGCCGCATTGAAACGCCGCCTGCAGGTGGCCGCAGACGAGATCGATCTGGCGTCCATCTTCACCATCCACGGCTTCTGCACCCGCGTGCTGCGCGAGCATGCGCTGGAGAGCGGCCATACCTTCGATCCGCCGGAACTGCTGGCCAGTGACCGCGAGCTGCTGGAGGAGCTGGCGGCCGACCTGTGGCGGGTGCACGCCAACGACCCGGTCACGCTGGAGCCGCTGACCTGGCTGTGGTCCAACCCGGACGCGCTGGCCGCCGATCTGCGCGCGTTGCTGGGCACGCCACCGCTGCATCCGCTGCCACAGCCGGTGACACTGGCCGATCCACACCCGGCATTGCAGAGCGCGGCAGAAGCACTGTCCGCAAGCGTGCGCGAGCATGGCGAGCAGTTCTTCATCGACCTCTGCGATGCGGTCGACAACAAGTGGCTCAACGGCGTGTCCTACAAGTTGGGTTGGCTGCATCCGCTGGGCCGGCAGCTGCTGGCCTGGGCCGAGCGCGCCGACCCGCGCGAGCTGCTGATCAGCGAACGCCTGCCGGCGCTGCTGCCGGAGGCGTTGGCCGCCAAGACCAACAAGAAGTTCGCCGAGCGCACGCCGTCATCCGCTTTGCAGACGCCGTTGGCGCGCTATGTCGCGTTGCTGGCCGAACGCGATGCCTGGTTGCGCGCTACCGCGCTGAATTTCCTGCACGCGCTTCGCGCCGACGCCACGCAGCGGCTGCAGGCGCTGAAGCGCACGCGCCGGGTGCAGACCTACGACGATCTGATCGATGGCGTAGCGCTCGCCCTCGAAGGCCCGCAGCGACTGACGCTGGTCAGGCAGCTGCGCGCGCAGTACCGCATCGCGCTGGTTGATGAGTTCCAGGATACCGACGATCGCCAGTGGGGCATCTTCCACACCGTGTTCGGCGATTCGCCGGAGGTGCGCGAGCTGGGCCTGGCACCGGCGTTGTTCCTGATCGGCGACCCCAAGCAGGCGATCTACGGTTTCCGCGGCGGTGATATCCACACTTACCTGAAGGCCAAGCAGGTGGCGCAGCAGGCGCCGGTGCTGGACCAGAACTTCCGCTCGCGACCCGCTGTGCTGCGCGCGCTGCAGGCGCTGTACGACAACGCCGGCGAAGACGCCTTCCTCGAACGCGACATCCAGTTCGAGCCGGTGCGGCCCGGTGGCGTGCGCAGCGATGCGGACTACCAGCGCGACGGCCATGCCGCCGCGGCGCTCACCCTGCGCGTGCTGCGCAGTGGCGGTGACAAGGCGATGAGCGCCGATGCCTCGCGCGATGCGGCGACCCAGGCCTGCGTGGCCGCGATTCACCAGATCCTGGTCGAGGCGCGTGCGGGCAATGCCGTGTTGCGTGGGCGCCCGGTGCAGCCCGGTGACATCGCGGTGCTGGTGCGCTCGCATCGCGAGGCCACCCTGGTGCAGCGCGCACTGGCCGCGGTCGGCATTCCGGCAGTGGCAGCCGGCAAACAGAGCCTGTTTTCCACGCCTGAAGCGCGTGATCTGCGTGCGCTGCTGCTGGCACTGCTGCAACCGGCCGACGAGGGCCGCCTGCGCGCAGCGCTGGCCACGGTACTGCTCGGCCAGCGCGCAAGTGCGATTGCGGCGATGGAACGCGAGGGCGACCTGCAACGTGGGTTCCAGGCGCAGCTGCTGCACTGGCGAGAGCGCTGGCAGCGCGGCGGGCCGTTCGCGGTGATCGCCGATGTCTGTGCCGCGCAGGGCGAGCGTCTGCTGGCGCTGATCGATGGCGAGCGCCGCCTCACCAATTACCTGCAGCTGGGTGAACTGCTGCAGGAAGCCTCCGCGCAGGCGCTGGGCATGCACGGGCTGCTGGACTGGTTGCAGGGGCAGATGGCCAGCGCCGACCAGGATGACGAGCAGCAGCTGCTGCGCCTGGAATCGGACGCGCGCCGCGTGCAGATCATCACCCTGCACAAGAGCAAGGGCCTGGAGTATCCGCTGGTGTTCCTGCCCTTCGTCGGCATCGACGGCGGCGCACCGAACACGGCCTCGCACTGCACCGTGCACGTCGGCGGCCAGCGCCAGTTGCACTGGAAGCTGGACAAGGACGAGGCCTGGGAAGTGGCCACCGCGCAGCGCGAACGCGAGCAGCGCGCCGAGGATGCGCGCCTGCTGTATGTGGGACTGACCCGCGCCGAGCATGCGCTGTGGATCGCCGTGGGTGATCTGGCCGGGCTCGGCAAGACGCGGCTGGCGCCGCTGCTGGGTGACCTGCAGGCGCTGCGCGCGCTCGCCGATGTGCACATCGATGACAGCGAGGCGCCGGCCACGCTGCCGCAGCTGGCGGCCGAAGTGGAAGGTGAGCTTCCAGCCGTGCGTGCACTGACCCGGCGCGTGCCGCACGACTGGTGGGTGTACAGCTTTACCCAGCTGGCCCACGCAGATGCCGGCGTTGGCAGCGATATCGAAGCGGCCGCCACCGAGCTGCCGGCACCGGCCGCCGACGAACCGGCCGGCCCGGAACTGCCATTGGAACCGGCGCTGCCTGAACCCACCGCGGCCGCCGAGGACAACGCCCCGCTCGATCCGCGCTTCATGGGCAGTCGCTTCGGCAACGTGCTGCATGAGGCGATGGAGAACGTCGACTTTGCTGCATGGGCTGACTGGCAGCCGGGCCTGGAAGCCCCTGAGGGGCAGGCCGAGGTGCTGCGCAAGGCGCTGCACGACGAAGGCTATGCCGATGTCGATCTGGACGACGGCGTGGCCGTGCTGGTGCCGCTGGTTGGCCACACGCTGACCGTGCCGCTACCCGAAGGCGGTGCGCTGCACAGCCTGGGTGAAGGCGAGCGCCGCGCAGAAATCGACTTCCATTTCGCCATCGAACCGACCACGGTGCCGGCGCTGCTGCAGGTCCTTCATGCGCACGGCGTTTCCAGTGGTCGTCGAGGCTTCGGCCAGCGTCGCCGCCTGGAAGGGCTGATGACCGGCATGATCGACCTCACCTACGTGCGCGACGGGCGCTGGTACGTGCTCGACTACAAGTCCAACCGCCTGCCCGGCTACAGCCCGGACCTGCTGGCCATTGCCATGCGGCACAGCGAGTACGACCTGCAGGCGCTGATCTACACCGTGGCCCTGCATCGCTGGTTGCGCTTCCGCCTGGGCGCGGCCTACGACTACGAACGTGACATGGGCGGCATCCGCTACCTGTTCTGCCGCGGCCTGGATGGCACCGGCAATGGCGTGCATGTGGACCGTTTCCCGCTGGCGTTGGTGGATGCACTGGATGCGTTGTTCGCCGGTGGCGAGCAGGCCCAGGCCGAACTGGCCGCACGTGCGCGGGGGGCCAGCGCATGAGCTTGCTGCACGAGCTGTATCGCAACGGGCAGCTGCGCACGCTCGATCACGCACTGGCGACCAGCCTGCAACGCCTGCGGGTGGACACCCCTGATAGCGTGGCAGCGGCGGCCGCGCTGGCCTCGCTGGCGGTGTCGCAGGGCCACGCCGGGTTTGATCCGGCACAACCGCAGCGGTTGCTGGAAGGCGTGCCCGAGTGGCCTGCCGCGCAGGACTGGCTGGCGCAGCTGCGCGCATCGCCCTGGGTAGCGACGCCGGAGCAGGCCGACGCCATCGCCGAGGATGCGCCACTGGTGCTGGAGAACGGCCTGCTCTACCTGCGCCGTTATCGCGAGTACGAGCGTCAGTTGGCGGCCGGGCTGCAGCGCATCGGCCGGCATCCGCTGCCGGCGCCGGACATGACGGCGTTGGCGCCGCTGTTCGCGCAGCTGTTCCCGCAGGCATTGAACAGTGAAGATCACCAGGCACGCGCAGCCGGCGTGACCCTGCGCCATCCGCTGGCACTGGTCACCGGCGGCCCCGGCACCGGCAAGACCACCACCATCGCGCGCCTGTTGCTGCTGCTGGCGGCGCAGGCCCGGCATGCCGGCCCGCCGCTGCCCGAGGTGGCGTTGGCCGCGCCGACCGGTCGCGCTGCCGAGCGCATGGCCGAGAGCCTTCGCGTAGCCGTGCAACGTCTGCAGGAACAAGGAGTGGATGCGACGCTGTGCGCGGCATTGCCCAGTACCGGCACCACCCTGCATCGCCTGCTCGGCGTGATTCCCGATTCACCGCGCTTCCGCCACCACGCTGATAATCCACTGCCGGTGGATGTGGTGGTGGTCGACGAAGCGTCGATGATCGATCTGCCGATGATGGCCAAGCTGGTCGATGCGATCGCCAGTGGCACCCGGCTGATCCTGCTCGGCGACCCGGACCAGCTGCCGTCGGTGGAAGCCGGCGACGTACTCAGCGCGATCCTGCGCGCCAGCGGCGATGGCATCGGCACCCGCGCCGACGACGCGCAGGCACTGCATGGACTGCTGGCGCCGGCCACCTTGCAGCCGCAGGCGGCACCACGCGCCTTTGCTGGCCGCCGCGTGCAGCTGCAGCGCGGTTACCGTCAGAGTGATGCACTGGACCTGGCGCCGCTGGCGCATGCCGTGCGCGAAGGCGACAGCAGCACCGCATTGCAGCTGCTGCGTGGCGGTTCACTGGCTGGCGTGCATTTCCATGAAGGCGAAGCCGATCCATTGCGTGGCCAACGCGAGCATCTGCTCGGCCACTGGCGCGCGCTGGCCGAGGCCGCTGATCCGGTAAGTGCCCTGCAGCAGGCCGGGCGCCTGCGCGTGCTGACCGCATTGCGCGAAGGCCCGCAGGGCGCGCGCGGGCTCAACAGCCGCATCGAACAGCTGCTGGCCGGCAACACCCCGGGCTACTTCCAGGGCCGCCTGCTGCTGGTCACCGAGAACAGCTACCGGCACCGCCTGTTCAACGGCGATATCGGCATCTGCCTGCGCGATGGCAGCGGCGCGATGGTGGCCTGGTTCCCCGGCGATACCGTCGAGCAGCCACGCGCCTTCCACCCGGCCGCACTGCCCGCGCACGAAAGCGCGTTCGCGATGACCGTACACAAGGCACAGGGCTCGGAGTTCGACGAAGTGTGGTTGCAGCTGCCACGCCAGGATAGCCGCGTGCTGTCGCGCGAACTGGTCTACACCGGCCTGACCCGTGCCCGCCAGCGCCTGCACGTAGCAGGCAGCGCAGAGGTGCTGCAGGCCGCATTGAAACGCCACGCCAGTCGACTGGGTGGCCTGGCCTGGCGGCTGGGCGTGGAAGCGGTGGCCGAAGCACCGGCGCGCATCGAACAGCCTACGGTGCAGGGCAGGTTGTTCTGAACGGGGGTCGGATCCCGTTCCCTTCGGGAACGGGCTCTGACCCCTTCACCTGATCGCCAGGCAGAAGCAGTCGAGCATGACTCGACTCTACAACAGCGTACTTCGATCATTCCGACGTTCATCCACGCATGCCGTGGATCTACCGTGTCGACCAAGGTCGACACCCACCAGAGTAGAACGCCGTGCCGACAGCTCGCAGGAAACTGTCGAAGGCGGGGTGGGTCCGGTTGAGGGGGTGTGAGCGGCATGGATGCCGCGACCAAGCCCCCATGGATGGGTTTACGGCGTCCCCCTCAACCGGACCCACCCCGCCATCCCAAGGAATACCCGCTTTTGACGTTGACGTTGATTCGGCAGGTGCAGGGCGCAGCCCTGCCGCCCCCGTCATTCCGCGATCAGCACCAGGCCATCGGGGAACACGATCGCCGCTTCATCGGCGCTCACATCGAAGAACCCCACGCCGTGCTTCTCGGCCAGGTCCTGCACGCGACCATGCGCGTGCTCGGCCACCGAATAGGTGAATGCGCCATAGATCACCTGCTGACCGATGCTGTACTCGGTCACTTCGGCACGATCGTCATCGTCGTTGCTCAATGGGCCGTTCAACGGCGGGAAGTCCTGCGCCATCTCCGTGAACCACGCCTGCAGCGCCGGGCTGCTGACGGCCGGGTCGTCATACTCGTGGCGCTCGTTCCACTGCGTCTGCTTTTCGAACCAGGCGATGAAAGCCGCCGCCTCACGTGGGGCGGCGCTGGCCTCGAACACCATCATGTCGTAACTCATTGAACCGTCCTGTTGCAGTGCCGGGGTCTGCGGGCACACAGGGTAGCGCGCTACGTCTGCGTCGCCGTGTCCATTGCCAGCCCCGGCGCCAACGCTTTCGCCTCCGGGAACAACGCAAAGCGCAGCCCGATCAGGCCCATCAGCGCCTCGTCGCGGGCCTTGCAGGCGCCCACGCTGCCGACCCGGCCCAGCGAGGTATCCAGCCGCTCACGCAGCGCCTCGGCCGCCACAATGGGTTTGCGCGCGGCGATCTGACGGCGGTAATGCACGGCGATCTCTTCCAGGATGTGCTCGACCGCTTCGCGGCTGCGCTCGGGCAGCTCCAGCCGCGCGCGGCGCAGCTGCAGGATGTTCAGGCCGATGCGCGCCTCATTGAGCATGTCCACCGAAGCGATGTCACTGCCCTCGGGCGTCGCCGCCAGGCGCGGTGCGAGCAGGCCCAGCAGGTCGAGCATGCGCGCGGCGAAGCGCTGGCGGTCCTGCTGGCCACGCCCTTCGGCGGCTTCGGCCAGCGTGGTCCAGCCCTGCCGCACCAGCCGGCGCGCGGTCCATTCGGCACCCACCGAACGGAACAGGCGGGTCATCACCACCGCGAAGCCAATGCCGATGAACATTGCGATGGACGAGTTGAGGAAGGTCTGGATGTTGGCGCTGTAGGTGTTCTGCAGGCTCAGCAGCGCGGCCAGGTTCACTGTCAGCGGCAGCGCGAACAACGCGCTCTTGGGGTGGTGCAGCATCAGCCCCAGCGGCAGGAACGCCACCGCCAGCACCAGTGCCAGCAGGCCAAAGTCGTGCACGGCCGGGAACACGCCGAACAGGTACACGCCGGCCACCACCGAGGCGACCATCGCCCACACCAGGAACGACACCATGCTCGGTGCCGGATCGTCCTGTGCGGCGAAGAACGCGGCGGTCACCGCGGCCATCATCGCGCCGTTGCCGCCGCCTTCCCAACCCAGCGCGATCCACAACACGCAGTAGCTCATCAGTGCCACGCCGGCACTGAGCGCGGAGAACAGCGCCATGCCGTAGTCGACGTGCTTGTCGGCGGCCACGCGTTCGGTGCGGATGCGGTAGTGCGCGCGGTCCAGCGGCGCGGTGCCGTGGTCGATGGCGTGCTGCAGGGTGCGGCAGTCCTGCCACAGGTCCACCAGTTCTTCCAGGCGCAGCAGCAGGCTGGCGAGCTGCAGGTGCTGCAGGTCGCGGTCCACCTGCGGCTTCAGCGCACTGATGCGCGCGCGCAGGCGGGCGTACTCGCTGGCATTGGTCGGCCCGTCGAGCCAGTCGTGGATGTCGTCGATCAGCTCCGGCAGGCCTTCCGGCAACGCCTGGCCATCGCTGCGCAGCGCACTCAGGCGGTCGGCGATCGAGGACAGCACCGGCAACAGCAGCAGCATGCGCTCGCGCAGGCGCTCCATCGATACCGCCGACCCTGCATGGCGTGGATCATCGCGGCGCAGGAATTCGATCAGCGCCTCGAACTGCACCAGATCGGCGGCCAACCGGTTGCGCGGCGCGTGTGCACGGCCACGTTCCAGGATCTGCCGGCACCACTGCGCGGCGTCCTCCATCCAGTTGCCGATGCGGGCGCGCAGCATCGGGCGCACCGAGGCCGGGAACAGCAGCGAGGCGAACAGCACCGCCACCACCGTGCCGAGGATGATCTCCTCGCTGCGCGCCACCACCGTGTCGAAGATGGTTTCCGGCGAGGTCACTGCGGGGAAGCCGATGAAGGCGGTGGTGTAGCCGGCCAACAGGAACGCGTAGCCGCGCGGCCCGCGGTTGAGCAGGGCCATGAACAGGCAGCCGGCCAGCCAGATCGACATCGCCGCGCTCAGGACCAGCGGCGTTTCCACCAGTGCCGGCAGCACCAGCAGGGTGGCCAGGCCGGCCACCAGGGTGCCGACGATGCGGTACACGCCCTTGGCACGGGTCGGGCCCAGCAGCGGCTGGCTGACGATGTACACCGTGCCCATCGCCCAGTACGGGCGCGACAGGTTGCCGGCCATGGCGATGTACAGCGCGGCCACCGCGGCCAGGTAGGTCTTGATCGAGAACAGCCAGGCCTGGCGGTCGGTCAGCGCGTTCATGGCTTACTTCGCTGCGGTCGGGGTGCCGGCCGCAGCGGTGCTGGCTTGCCAGCCGCCGCCCAGCACCAGGAACAGATGGATCTGGTCGCGTGAGACCTGCGCTTCGGCGGCGGCCAGGGTGGCATCGCTGGTGGCCAGGCTGCGGTCGGCATCCAGGCTGGACAGGTACGGCGTGCGGCCACCCTGGTACAGCCGGCGGTTCTGCTCGGCAGCCAGTGCGGCCTGCTCCTGCGCGATGCGCAGCGACTGCAGCCGGCGCAGGTCCTGCGCATAGCGGTCCAGCGCGGTCTGGGTCTCGCGCAGCGCCTGCAGGACCGTGTGGTCGAACTCGGCCAGCGCCGCGTCGGCACCGGCTTCGGCGGCGTGGATGCGCGCGTGCGTGCCCGACGACGGCAACGTCCACGAGATCAGCGGGCCGATCGACCATTGCTGGGTCATCGGCGTGCCGAAGTCTTCCAGCAGGCCGGCGGCACCCACCGAGGCACCCAGGCGGATGTCCGGATACAGCTCGGCGGTGGCCACGCCAATGCGCGCGGTGGCCGAGGCCAGCTTGCGTTCGGCCTGGCGCACGTCCGGGCGGCGCTGCAGCAGCGCGCGGCCATCACCGACCGGCAGCGGCTGCGCCAGGCCGGGGGCGTGTGCACAGTCGATCACGCCAGCCGGCAGCTGGCCCGGGGTCTGCCCGAGCAGGGCGGCCAGCGAATAGGCGGCCGCCGAGCGCTGCGCATGCAGCGGCGGCAGTGCAGCTTCCAGCAGCGCCACCTGGGCATTGGCGCGGGCCAGCTCCGGCGGCGTGCCACGGCCAGCCGCGATCAGGCGCTCGGTAACGGTGCGGCTGCGCTGTTGCAGCTGCAGCGAATGCTCGGCCACGTGCAGTTCGTGGTTGGCATGGCAGATTTCCAGGTAGCTGTCGGCCACCTGGGCGACCACACTGACCTGGGCCAGATCGCGTGCCGCCGCCACCGACTGCTCGTCGGCACGCGCCGCTTCGGCGCCGCGCTTGAGCTTGCCGAACAGGTCGAACTGGTAGCTGACCGCGAACTTGCCATCGGCCAGGTTGATCACCGGCAGCTCGTGCTCCTGCAGGAACGATTCGGCCGACAGCTGCGCGCGGCTGACGCCGGCCTCGGCCTCGTACTCGAAGCCGCCGGCGTCCAGCGCCTGTTCGTACACGGCGGCGGCGCGGCGCAGGTGCGCATCGGCGGCCTTCAGTTCCACGTTGTCACGCAGCGCCTGGGTGATCAGCCCGTCCAGCACCGGGTCGTTGTACAACGACCACCAGCGGTCGGGCAGCGCCTGGTTGGCGGCCACCTGCGGGTTCTGCGTATCGATGAAGGCCGCATTGGCCTCCGGGCGCTTGAACGCCGAGCCTTCCGGCAGCGCGTAGTCCGGGCCGACGGTCCTGCACGCGGCCAGGCTGGCCAGCGCGACGATCAGGCCGAGACGGGGCAGGGTGGCGTTCACAGGCCCGCCTGTGTCGGCGCGGTGCCGACCTTGTCTGCATGCTTGGTGCTGTTGGTCTGTACGGTCACCGTGGCGGTACGGCCGGCAATCAGCTCAACGCCCTTTGGCACTTCGTCGATGGCGATGCGCACCGGAATGCGCTGCGCCAGCCGCACCCAGTCGAAGGCCGGGGTCACGTTCGGCAGCAGGGTGCTGCCGTTGCTGCGGTAGCGATCCTCGATGCCGGCGGCGATGCTCTCGACATGGCCGCGCAGCGGCGCCGATTCGCCCATCAGGCGGATGTCCACGCGCTGCCCCGCGGCCACGCCGCGCAGGCGGGTTTCCTCGAAGTAGCCGTCGATGCGGAACGAGCCGGTGTCCAGCAGCGCCAGCACCGGCTTGCCGGCCACCACGTAGTCGCCCACGCGCATGGTGCGGTCGTTGACCCGGCCATCGGCCGGTGCGCGCACCTCGGTGCGGCCCAGGTTGAGCTCGGCCAGGTCGACCGCCGCCTGTGCGGTGCCCAGCGCAGCCTGTGCAGCCTGCAGCTTGGCGCGGCGCACTTCGGCGTCCTCGGCGGCGACCAGATCCTGCAGGCTGCGGTCACGGCCGATTTCGCGGCGCAGCTGCGCCACCGAGGCCTGGCGCTCGGCCAGGCTGGCCTTGGCCTGTTCCAGCGCGATGCGGTAGCGCGCGCGGTCGATCACGAACAGCACGTCGCCCTTCTTCACCGCCTGGTTGTCGGCCACGTTCACCGTTTCCACCAGCCCGGACACGTCCGGTGCCACCTGCACCACGTCGGCACCGACATGGGCGTCGCGGGTCCACGGCTCATCCATGTAATAGACCCACAGCTGGCGCAGCACCAGCAGGGCGACGATCACGGCTGCGCTGGTCAGCAGTATGGGCAGGGTCTTCTTCACGATCTTGTTCACGATTGCATCCAACGCAGGAGGTGGAACAGCAGGCCAAGCACGATCCCGTACAGCGCCAGGTTGAACAGCGCCGGGTGCCATACATGGCGATAGGCGCCGGCACGCTGCAGCAGCGCGTGCAGGCCGCTGTTGACCAAGTAGGCCAACAACATCAACCCGAGCAGGGTCGGGACGAACACTCCATGGAGACTGAATTCACCGGGCATCGGAAGGGGCGGGGGCGAGGTGGGGGAGGGGAGGGACAACAGAACAACGGCAACGGGCAAAAGCCGCTGGCGTATGCACGGCAGCGGCGGTGTTCGGGGGCAGCGCTCTTACGTGATGCGGTCGGCGGCCTCGGCCAGCAGGCGCCAGGCCTTCAGCACGGCGTGCAGTTCATCCATGGAAAGCTCGCCGAACACGTCCTGGCGCAGGCCGATCAGCTGGTCTTCCAGCTCGCTGACCAGCGCCTGCCCGGCGTCGGTCAGCCACAACAGGTTGGCGCGGCGGTCGCTGGCATCGCTTTCGCGGCGGACCAGGTCGCTGGCGCACAGCTTGTCCAGCAGGCGCACCAGGGAGGGCCCTTCCATGCCCAGCTGCTGGGCCAGTGCCACCTGGCGGATGCCACCGCCGGAGCGTCCGATCATCAGCAG
The DNA here is from genome assembly GCF_052045015.1 of Stenotrophomonas sp. 22692. Lineage (NCBI taxonomy): Bacteria > Pseudomonadati > Pseudomonadota > Gammaproteobacteria > Lysobacterales > Lysobacteraceae > Stenotrophomonas > Stenotrophomonas sp. 22692. The sequence goes on along the minus strand of NZ_JBQEMR010000037.1, from coordinate 16,895 downwards.
GGGCATGGTGCAGGCGGTGGAGATGCCGTAGCTGCCGAGCCGACTGTCGGCCAGGCGCTGCCACTGCCGCCCTGCGTACAGCAGGCCGGAGCTGAGCTGCATCTGCAGCACGGTGCGCTCGTCGAGGGGTCGGTCCATAAGAGATAGATAGGATACTACTAATTTCATTCCTATCAATGGTTTTTGCTGAATGGGTGGGTGGGTTGAGGAAAGCGTTGCGCCTGCTGGCTATCGGCTGGGGTGGCGGAGGGCCGGACGGGGTAGGGCACGCTGCAAGTACCCCTCCGGGGCCCGGCCCAGCCGCTGGCGGCTGGGCGTTCGGTCGCTTGCGAAGCGGTGCTTCGCAAGCAAAGCGCCCTCACCCATGTAAGCTCGATCGGCGCATCCATGCGCCTCACGGCCCTGCCCCGCCCGGCCCTCCGCCACCCACCCCACATCCCGCGAGCGCGGTGGGTTGGCTCTTTAAAGGCAGGGGCAGAAGCCAAAGCTGTGCGGACCAACGGTTCGCACCCACCACAGCAGTCGCGCAGTCGCGCGGCGCTTCCGAAGCCATGAACCCAAGCTTTTGACCCCGCTTTCGGGCGGTCCGGCCGCGCCCGCAGGAAAACGTCAGGGAGGGGGAGAGGGGGCTGCGCAGGACCGTTGGCGCCATGGATGGCGCCATCGAGCCCCCAGGGACGGGTTCACGGCGTGTCCTGCGCAGCCCCCTCTCCTCCTCCAATCCGATAGCAACGACGCGCCAGCAACGACTCCCGATGAACCGTCCCAACAGGACGACCCACCCCCCGGTCGGGTACGATGCTCGCCCCCCGTTCGGGACGCTGTACGCAATGAGCAAGAACAACGAAAAGGCCGCCCCGCAGGGCGACGTGACCCAGGACCAGGCCGAGGATGCCGTGCGCACCCTGCTGCGCTGGGCCGGTGAGGACCCGTCCCGTGAAGGCCTGCTGGATACCCCCCGCCGTGTCGCCGAAGCCTATGGCGACTGGTTCAGCGGTTACCGCGACGACCCGCGCGCCTACATGGAGCGGACCTTCGAGGAAGTGGCCGGCTACGACGAACTGATCGTCCTGCGGGACATCGAGTACGAAAGCCACTGCGAGCACCACATGGCGCCGATCATCGGCCGCGTGCACGTCGGCTACCTGCCGGCCGGCAAGGTGGTGGGCATCAGCAAGCTGGCCCGCGTCGTCGAAGCCTACGCCCGTCGTTTCCAGGTGCAGGAAAAGATGACCGCGCAGATCGCCCAGTGCATCCAGGATGTGCTGCAGCCGATCGGCGTCGGCGTGGTCGTCGAAGGCGCCCACGAGTGCATGACCACGCGCGGCATCCACAAGCGCGGCGTCAGCATGGTCACCTCCAAGATGCTGGGCAGCTTCCGCGACGACGCGCGCACCCGCGCCGAGTTCCTGCGCTTCATCGAAGTGGGCGGCAAGCGCTGAGCCGCTTGCCCGCACCGCGCCGGCCCCTGGCGGCCGGCATGCCCACGGCTGCCCCCGCGGCAGCCGTGCATGGCGGCTCGTCCCTGTCAGCCCTACAGACTTCTTTCGCTGCATGAAGCATCGCGAACGCATTGCCCGTTACCGCCACCTGCGCGAACAGCCCCAGTGGAAGCTGCTTGCCGCCGACCACGCCCCGGAAATCATCGGCCTGCTGCAGGGCCTGCTGATGGACGGCGAGCGCACGTTGCCTTCGTCGGTGCTCAACGAGCGCCTGCAGCGCGCGCTGGACCAGCTGGCCGGCGATGAACTCTCGCGCGAGCTGCCGCGTACCGCGCAGGCCTACATCGCGCACTGGCTGGCCCAGGGCTGGCTGGAACGCCGTTTGCCCGAAGGCGCCGACCAGGAGCAGTACGAGCTGTCCACCGCCGCACTGCAGGCGATCCGTTTCGCCGACGGCCTCGAGCAGGCCCGCGTGGCCGCCACCGAAAGCCGCCTGGCGCTGGTCATTGAGCAGCTCTCGGCGCTGGCTGCGCAGACCGAAGCCGATCCTGATGCGCGCCTGTCCGCGCTGCACGACGAGCGCGACCGCATCGATGCCGAAATCGCCCGGGTCGGCACTGGCCGCGTGGTTGCGCTGGACGGCAAGCGCGCGCTGGAACGCACCCGCCAGATCATCGGCCTGGCCGACGAGCTGACCGAGGACTTCCGCCGTGTGCGCGATGACTTCGAGCAGCTCAATCGCGATTTCCGCGAACGCATCATCGACGACGAGGGCGAGCGCGGCGACGTGTTGTCGCAGCTGTTCGAAGGCGTGGATGTCATCGGCGAAAGTGACGCCGGGCGCAGTTTCCAGGCGTTCTGGCGCCTGCTCAACGACGCCGAGCAGAGCGCCCAGCTCGATGCCGCGCTGGAAGCGGTGCTGGCGCGTGGCTTTGCGCGCCGCCTGGACCGCAACGAACGCAACTTCCTGCGCAGCTTCACCAGCACCATGCTCGAGCGCGGTGGCCAGGTGCACGACGTGCTGCAGAACTTCGCGCGCAGCCTGCGCGGCTTCGTGCAGAGCCGTGGCTACCTGGAACAGCGTCGCCTCAACCAGCTGCTGAAGCAGGCGCAGTCCGAAGCACTGGCTCTGCGCGACGAATTCCCCGCACAGCGTGGCATCGGCCGTGACCTGCAGTTGACCACCAGCCGCCTGCGCTCGTGGTCGCAGTGGAGGCTGCACGATCCGCGCAGTGCCCAGGTCGATGGCAATGTCGAGTACAACGACGCCGCGGCCATCAGCCTGGAAAGCGTCGGTGATCTGGTCGCTTCGTCCGAAATCGATTTCCGTACCCTGCGCCGCGACCTGCACGACCTGCTCGATGCACAGCCGCGGCTCAGCATCGCCCAGGCCCTGTCGCAGCGCGAAGCGCCGCAGGGCCTCGGCAGCGTCATCGGCTACCTGTCGCTGGGCACGCGCTTCGGCAACGTGGTTGCCGGCGAGCAGGAGCTTGCGCAATGGCGTGGTGGCGACGGCCAGATCCGTCGCGCCCGCATCCCGCTGGTTTGGTTCACTCAGGAGAGACGCCATGAGCTGGCATGAAGATCCCATCGACGCACCGCAGGCCGACGTGGCGGAAGACGCCTACGAGGCCGAGCCGGTGGCGGCCGTGGCGCAGCCCCGCCGTGGCAACGACGTGTATTACCTCGGCGATACCGGGCGCCTGCCGCTGGATGCGCGCCGCGCGCTGTGCCAGCTGCTGATCGGCCCCAGCATCGACCAGCTGCGCCACGCCAAACTGTGGCCGGCGCTGATCCGCAGCGAGGCGGCCATCCGCTCGTCGCTGGCGGACCTGTTCCTGGAACTGGTGCTCGATCGTGACAGCGGCGTGGCGTTCACCCGCCAGGCCGATACCGAAGACGTTGATGCGCCGGTGCTGCTGCGCACCTCGCCGCTGACCTTCATCGACTCGGTGCTGCTGCTGTACCTTCGCCAGCAGCTGGCCGAGGCCGATGCGCGCGGCAACCGCGCGGTGGTCGCCGATGCCGAGATGGCCGAAGCGTTGGCCATCTACGAAAAGAACCTGTCCACCGACCGCGCCGGCTTCAACCGCCGTGTCGCTTCGGCGGTGCAGAAGATGAAGGACAACCACATCCTGACCCGCCTCAGCGGCCAGGAAGACCGCCACGAAGTCTCGCCGGCGCTGAAGCTGCTGTTCTCCGCCGAAGACGTGTCCCAGCTCTCGGCGGTCTACCGCCAGCTGCGCGAAACCCCGGCCGCCGAGGCCTGAGAGACCCGACCATCGCATGGCTATCTCCAAGCACACTCCCGCCCTGTTCAACGAAGGCCTGCCGGACCCACGCCTGCAGCAGTTCCGCATGCGCCGCCTGCAGGTGCACAACTGGGGCACCTTCAACGGCCTGACCGAAGTGCCGATCGCCGAGCGCGGCTTCCTGTTCGTCGGCCGTTCCGGCTCGGGCAAGTCGACCCTGCTCGATGCCATGTCCGCGCTGCTGACGCCGCCGGCCATCGTTGACTTCAACGCCGCCGCGCGTGAAGCCGAGCGCAGTGGCCGCGACCGCAACCTGGTGTCCTACGTGCGTGGCGCGTGGGCCGACCAGCAGGACAGCGGTACCGGCGAAATCGCCACCCAGTACCTGCGCAAGGGCGCCACCTGGACCGCGCTGGTGCTGGAATACCGCGCCGGCGATGGCCGCGTGGTCAGCCTGGTGCGCCTGCTGTGGATCTCCGGCAACGGCACCTCGGCTGGCGATGTGCGCAAGCACTACATGATCGCCGAGCGCCCGTTCGACATCGCCAAGGATCTTGGTGGTTTCGACCTGGACCTGCGCAAGCTCAAGCAGAAGCTGTCCGACCTGCACCACTTCGACACCTTCTCCGGTTACGCCGAGCGCTTCCGCGACCTGCTCGGCATCGACAACGAGATGGCGCTGCGCCTGCTGCACAAGACGCAGTCGGCGAAGAACCTGGGCGACCTGAACGTCTTCCTGCGCGACTTCATGCTCGACACGCCGAAGACCTTCGACGCCGCCGAGCGCCTGGTCAGCGACTTCGCCGAGCTCGATGGCGCGCACCAGGCCGTGGTCACTGCGCGTCGCCAGGTGGAGACCCTGCTGCCGGCACGCGCCTACTACAACGACCTGAAAGAAATGCACCGCCGGCGCGGCGACGACGAAGCCCTCAAGCTCGGCGTCGACAGCTTCCGTGAAAGCCGCCGCCAGGCGCTGATCGAAGCACGCCTGCGCGAGATGGACGTGCGTGACCGTGGCCTGCTCGGGGAAGAAGCCCAGCGCCGTGCTGCACTCGACAACCACACCGAGCGCCTGGCCGAACTGGAGCTGCAGCGCCGCCAGCAGGGCGGTGAGCGCATCGAGGAACTGGAACGCGAGCAGGGCCGTGCTGAAGCCGAGCGCGACCGCCGCCAGGCCAAGCGCGAGCAGGCACGCCAGGCGGCGCAGCAGCTGCAGGCGGAACTGCCGGACGACGCCCACGGCTTCGCCGAGCTGGTCGAGCGCGCGCAGAACGAGCTGCAGGACCGCCAGCGTGCCTCTTCGGCGCTGGACGACGCGATCAGCGATCGCCTGGGTGGCAAGCGCGATGACGAGCGCCGCTTCGGCGAAGTCCGTGCGGAACTCGAAGCGATGCAGCGCACGCCGTCCAACATCCCGGCGCCGATGCAGAAGCTGCGCGCGCGCCTGGCCGAGGAAACGGGCATCGCCGAAGCAGCGCTGCCGTTCGTTGGCGAACTGATCCAGGTCCGCTCCGAAGAGCAGGGCTGGCAGGGTGCCATCGAGCGCGTGCTGGGCGGTTTCGCGCTGTCGCTGCTGGTCGATGACAAGCATTACAACGACGTCGCCGAGTGGGTGAACCGCACCCACCTGGGCATGCGCTTCACCTACTACCGCGTGCGCCGCAACGATGATGCGTTCGCGCGCGAGCCGTCGGCGAAGTCGCTGCTGCACAAGCTGGAACTGCGCGAGCACGTGTTCGAAAGCTGGCTGCGCCGTGAGCTTGGCAAGCGCTTCGACTACGAGTGCGTCGATGCCAAGCAGCTGCGCAACGTCGATCGCGGCATCACCCGCGAAGGCCAGGTCAAGCATCCGGGCGACCGCTTCGAGAAGGACGACCGCAGTGCGGTGGGTGACCGCCGTCGCTGGATTCTCGGCTTCAACAACCACGACAAGGTCGGCGCCTTCGAGCGTGAAGCACAGGAACTGGCCAAGCGCATCGCCGGCTGCGAGACCGACATCGCGCGCCTGCGTGGCCAGCGTGATCGCGACAACGAACGCCGCCTGGCCTGCCACGAGCTGGTCAGCATCAGCTGGAACGAGATCGATATCGCCGCCCCGCAGCAGCGCCTCAGCGATATCGAAGCGACGCTGCGCGACCTGCGCGAAGGCAATGCCGACCTCGCCAAGCTGGCCAAGCAGATCGATGCGGTGCGCGCGGACATCGAACAGTCGCGCCGCACCTATGAAGACGTGCGTGTCGAGCGCGGCCAGCTGGTCAAGGAGCGCGATCGCCTTGACCGCGCACGCCAGCAGAGCCGTGCGCTGGTGCTGCCGAGCCTGGCCCAGGAGCAGGAAGCCGGCCTCGCCGAGCGCCTTCAGGAGCAGGGCCCGCTCAGCCTGGAAACGCTGGAAGCGCACATGCGCCAGGTCAGCAACGCGCTGAACGAGCAGCTGTCTTCCTCGCAGCAGGACCTCAACCGCATCGAGAACCAGCTGATCGGCTGCTTCCGTCGCTTCATCCAGCAGTGGCCGGAGGAATCGGGCGACTTCACCGTCTCGGTGGCCTCGGCCGAGGACTTCCTCGCGCGCCTCGAACGCCTGGAACGCGATGGCCTGCCGCAGCACGAAGAGCGCTTCTTCGACCTGCTGCAGAACCAGAGCAAGAACAACCTGCTGGCCCTGCAGCGGCACAGCGCCGAGGCCCGCAAGTCGATCGGCCAGCGCCTGGACGAAGTGAACGCCAGCCTGGAACAGGTGCCGTTCAACCGAGGCACGCTGCTGACCATCGAACTGAACGACCGACGCCTGCCGGAAGTCGGCGAGTTCCACCTGCAGCTGCGCGAAGTGCTGTCGCAGCAGCAGACCGAGCAGCGCGAGCTGGCCGAATCGCAGTTCACCGTGCTGCGCCAGCTGGTCAACCGCCTGGGCTCGCAGGAAGGCGAGGACAAGCGTTGGCGCGAGCTGGTGCTGGACGTGCGCATGCACGTGGAGTTCATCGGCGTCGAGCTGGATGCGGAAACGCGCCAGCAGGTCGAGATCTACCGCAGCGGCGCCGGCAAGTCCGGTGGCCAGCGCCAGAAGCTGGCCACGACCTGCCTGGCGGCCGCGCTGCGCTACCAGCTCGGTGGTGCCGACAGCCAGCTGCCCAGCTACGCCGCAGTGGTGCTCGACGAAGCCTTCGACAAGGCCGATAACGAGTTCACCGCGCTGGCGATGAACATCTTCGACAACTTCGGCTTCCAGATGGTGGTCGCCACCCCGCTGAAGTCGGTGATGACGCTGGAACCGTTCATCGGCGGCGCCTGCTTCGTCGAGATCAGCGGCCGCCACGACTCCGGCGTGCTGCTGATCGAGTACGACGAAGAAGGCAAGCGCCTGAAGCTGCCCGAGCGCAGCCGCCAGCAGGCCAACGAACCGGAAGAAGCCGAGGCCTGAGCGCCTCGGGCAATCCACCTGTAGGGCCGAGCCATGCTCGGCTGCTCTTCGCGACCTGAAACAATGTGCCAACCAAGGTTGGCACCTGCCATTTCATAACGTCCCTCACGAACCGCGGAACGTATCCCACGCCATCCGCGCGATCAGCACCACCACCAGCCCCACGAACAGCTTGCGGATGAACGGCGTGCCGCCCTTCAGCGCCAGTCGCGTGCCCACCACCGAACCGATGATGTTGGCCGCTGCCATCGGCAGCGCGAACAGCCACAGGATGTTGCCGGTCGGCACGAAGAACGAGATCGCCGCCACATTCGTCGCCAGGTTAACCACCTTCGACGCCGCTGACGCGCGCAGGAAATCCAGCCCGAAGAAGCGTACGAACAGGAAGATCAGGAAGCTGCCGGTGCCCGGCCCGAAGAAGCCGTCGTAGAAGCCGATCGCCGCACCGATCGCCAGCGCGATCGCCAGCTCGCGGCGACCGATCTCCTGCGGGCGGTGCAGCGCGCCGAAGTCCTTCTTCCACAGTGTGTAGGCCAGCATCGCGATCAGCAGCACCAGCACCAGTGGGCGCACCGCGTCCTTGGGCAGCAGGCTTACCGCCGTGGCCCCGGCGAAGGAGAAGATGAAGGCCGTACCGGCCGCGAACAGTACCGGCTTCCACGGGAAGCGCACATTGCGCGCATAGCGCCAGGCCGCCGCACCGGTACCGAACATCGAACTGAACTTGTTGGTACCAAACAGCATCGCTGGCGTCTGCTGCGGCAGCACCGTGAACAGTCCAGGCAGCTGCACCAGGCCACCGCCACCCACGGCGGCATCCACAAGACCGGCGATGAAGGCGATCACCACCAGCCACCACAACTCGGGGGGAACCAGTTCCAGCACGGCGATCAATCAAGGTGGGGGCGCGACAGCATACGCCTGTCCTGTACCCGGCGACCTGTGCCGTGCGTGGATCAATCCGCGCAACCCGGCGACAATGCTGATATGAGCCGAAAACCTGCCGATCCCTGTCCCTGCGGCCTGCCCGCCGACTATGCTGCCTGCTGCGGCCGCTTCCACGCCGGTGAAGCCGCGCCGGATGCCGAGCGCCTGATGCGTTCGCGCTACAGCGCCTATGTGCGGGGCCTGGCCGACTACCTGCGCCAGAGCTGGCACCCGGACACGCGTCCGGCCGAGTTGTCGCTGGATGATGCGCCCGGCCAGCGTACGTATTGGCTGGGCCTGACCGTGCACGAGCACACCGTCACCGGCGCCGGCAGCGCTGAGGTCCGGTTCACCGCGCGCTACCGGGTGGGCGGCGGCAGCGCGGTGAAGATGACCGAGCACAGCCGCTTCCTGCGCATCGAAGACCGCTGGTATTACCTCGACGCGCTCTGAGCCTCAGCCACCGCGTACTGCCAGCGCGCCCTGCCCGGCATACGCGCGCACCTGGTTGCGGCCTCCGTCCTTGGCGACGTACAGCGCCTGGTCGGCAGCCTTGACCACCGCCGCCGGCCGCAGACCGACGCGGGTGTCGGCCAGACCGATGCTTACCGTTACCTGCACTACCTGTCCGCTGCCGCCGCGCCCGCGCTGCTGGCGCCCGGCGTCATCGTCGCGGCTGCGGGTGCTGCGGTCACGCAGCTGCATGCGGGTGTCCTCGATGCTCTGCCGCAAGGCTTCCACGGCATCGACACAGGCCATTGCCGGGCGGTCCAGGAACACCACCGCGAACTCCTCGCCGCCATAGCGGAACGCACGTCCACCATCACCGACCCGCGCCAGCCGCGAGGCCACCAGGCGCAGCACGTCGTCGCCGGTGTCGTGACCGTGGGTATCGTTGAACGATTTGAAGTGGTCCACGTCCACCATCGCGATGCTGTAGGTGCCGCGTGCCCGCTGCAGGGTCTCGTTGAACGCGCGGCGCCCGGGCAGGCCGGTCAGCTCATCGCGGAAGGCCATGTGGAAGGACTCCTGCAGCATCGCACCCAGCATCAGCAGCAGGGCGGCGCTGCTCAGCGCCGGCAGCAGCACCGGCTGCAGGAACACCCTCGGCAGCATCCACCACAGGCACAGCAGGGCCAGCAGCATTGCTGTATGCAGCGGCCTCGGATGCCGCCATGCCTGCCAGCCCAGCGCCGCGGTAGCCAGCAGGAACAGCAGCGCCGGCAGCTGCGCCAGCGCGTTCCACTCGGCCGGGATCCACGCCCAGTGACGGTTCGACAGCAGATCGTGCATGCCGCGCGGCTGCTGCGTGGCCAGCAGCAGGAAGATCAGCAGCGCCGTACCGCTGGCGACGGAGCGCAACAGCAGGTCGTGGCGGCGCGGCCCGCGCTCCGGCCACAACGACAGGCCGGCGAACAGCAATGGCAGCCACGCCGAGATGGCATGGAAGCGCAGGGGTGTCAGCGCGCCGACATGACCGTTGCGCAGGTAGCCGCCGACATCCTGGTGCAGCAGCGCGAACATGACCGCCACCACCAGCAGCAGGCACAGCGACCGTACCTGATGGTAGAGCAGGGCCAGGCCGGCACCGAGGCAGGCCAGCAGCCAGGGCAGGATGCGCTGCGCCGGGCTGGCCACGTCTGCGGTATCCAATGCGGTCCATACCACCACGGCAACCAGCAGGGCGGGCAGCACGAACAGGTAGTGCGCAGGCTGGCGGAGCGGATGCAGGGGCAAGCAGGAATTCCAGCGCGGTGACGACGCGGCCGCAGCATTGCCGTTAGCGGCGCGCGTGCCTGCATCTTGAATGCGGGGGGGCTTACCCATGTGAACAAAGTGACGCCGAACCATGACATCGCACTCACCGTCCTGCGCCGATGCTGCCCACATGGACAGCGTACCCACCGCCGTCGCTGCCCCGCAGCACGATCTCGCCCACCAGTTCGCACGGGTGCGTGCGCGCAGCATGCAACTGGCCGCGCCGCTCAGCGCCGAGGACGCCATGCTGCAGAGCATGGCCGATGCCAGCCCGAGCAAATGGCACCTGGCCCACACCACCTGGTTCTTCGAGCGCTTCGTGCTGGCGGGCTTCGCTGCTGCACCGGCGCATGACCCGGCCTGGGATTACCTGTTCAACAGCTACTACAAGAGCATCGGTCCGGCGCATGCCCGGCCGCAGCGCGGGCTGCTGTCGCGGCCATCGCTGCAGCAGGTGCGCGACTACCGCCAGCAGGTCGATGCACAGGTGCAATCGCGGCTGGCGGCAGGCGACCTTGATGAGCAGGCACTGCAGCACCTGCAGTTGGGCCTGCAGCACGAACAGCAGCACCAGGAACTGCTGCTCACCGACATCAAGCATGCGTTCTGGTGCAACCCGTTGCAGCCCGCCTACCGCGAGGACCTGCAACCTGCCGCCAGCGCTGCCAGTGCTGCCAGTGCGCAGGGCTGGATCGAATCACCCGAGCGCATTGTCACCGTCGGTGCCGCAGCCTGGCCGCTGCATACCGCCTTCGCCTACGACAACGAATCGCCGCCGCACCGCGTGCTGCTGCCCGCCCACGCCCTGGCCGAACGCCCACTCAGCAACGCCGAGTACCGCGCCTTCATCGACGCCGGCGGCTACCGCGAACCGCGCTGGTGGCTCAGCGAAGGCTGGGCACTGCGCGAAACCGAAGACTGGCAGCACCCGCTGTACTGGGACGACAGCCTGCAGCGCGAATACACCCTGGGTGGCTGGCGCGAACTGGATCCGCACGCGCCGGTCTGCCATCTCAGCTACTTCGAGGCCGACGCCTGTGCCCGCTGGGCCGGGGCGCGCCTGCCCAGCGAATTCGAATGGGAGGCCGCGGCCGCGTCTCAGCCGGCGCGGGGCCACTTCGCCGATGACGATCACCTGCATCCGCAGGCGGGGCAGGGCAGCGGCCTGCGCCAGCTGTTCGGCGATGTCTGGGAATGGACCCACAGCGCGTATGGCGCCTACCCCGGTTTCCGTCCGTTCGCTGGCAACCTCGGTGAGTACAACGGCAAGTTCATGTGCGGCCAATGGGTGCTGCGCGGCGGCAGCTGCGTCACGCCACGGGGCCATGTGCGCGCCAGCTATCGCAATTTCTTCATGCCGCCGGCGCGCTGGCAGTTCTCCGGACTGCGCCTGGCCAGGGACCTCACATGAGCACCGTGCACGACGCGCTGCAGGCGTTGACCGACCTCACCCCCGGCCGCCAGCAGATCCTCACCGACGTGGTGGCCGGGTTGTCGCGCACACCGCGCCAGCTGCCATCCAAGTATTTCTACGATGCACGCGGCTCACGCCTGTTCGAGCAGATCACGCAGACCTGCGAGTACTACCCCACGCGTACCGAGCTGGCGCTGCTGGCGCGGGTGCTGCCGGACATCGCCCGCAGCGTCGGTCCTCATGTTCATGTGGTGGAGCTGGGCAGCGGCAGTGGCCGCAAGACCGCGCTGCTGCTGGCGGCACTGCAGGACCCCGTGGCCTACACCCCCATCGAGATCTCGCGCGCCGCGCTGCTGTCCAGCATCGACCATCTGGCCCCGGCGCTGCCGGACGTCGAGATGCTGCCGGTCTGTGCCGACTTCACCCGCGCGGTCGCCGTCCCGGCACCGGAACGCGAGCCTGCGCGGCGCCTGTTGTTCTTCCCGGGCTCCACGTTGGGCAATTTCGTCGAAGAGGATGCCGTCGCACTGCTGCGCGCGATGCGCCAGACCATGGGCCGCGATGGCCTGGCCCTGGTCGGCATCGATCTGCACAAGGACCCGGCATTGATCGAAGCCGCCTACAACGATGTGCAGGGCATCACTGCTGCATTCACCCTCAACCTGCTGGCGCGCCTGAACCGCGAGATCGGCAGCGACTTCGATCTGGACGGCTTCCGCCACCGCGCCCGCTACAGCATCGCGCGGCTGCGCATCGAAACCGATCTGGTCAGCCAGCGCGCACAGGACGTCCGTCTGGATGGCCGCACCTTCCACTTCCAGGCCGACGAGCCGATCCGCGTCGAATACAGCCACAAGTACACCGACGACAGCTTCGAAGCGTTGCTGCTGCCAGCGGGCCTGCAGGTCGTGCGGCGCTGGGATGCTGAAAGCCCGGCCTATGGCCTGCGCCTGCTTCGCGCCCTTTAGCCGCCGCCAGCCCGCGCTGCTTCAGGTTCGCCTACGCTGCGCCTAAGATGGCCCTGCAACGGCAACACGGAGGACGCCATGCCCATTCTGACCACGCTCGGCCTGGCGGCCGTGCTCGCCGCGGCACCCGCTTCGACAGCAGCGCCTGCGGCCAGCAGCGATGCCGCTTTCAGCCGCTGCCTGGCCGTCCTGCAATCGACAGCCGCCAGCCAGGGCATCAGTGCCGACCGCTTCAATGGGATTATCGCCGGGCTCACCCCCGATCCCAGCGTGCTCGGCCTGCTCGACGCGCAGCCGGAATTCACCACGCCGATCTGGGACTACCTGGCCGCGCTGGTCGATCGCCAGCGCGTGGACGATGGGCGCGTCCTGCTGCAGCAGCATCGGGCCCTGCTTGATCGGGTGTCGGCCCAGTACGGCGTCGATCCGGCCACCATCGTCGCGGTCTGGGGCGTGGAGAGCGACTACGGCCGTGTGTTCGGCAAGCGCCCGCTGCTGCAGTCGCTGGCCACGCTGTCCTGTGCCGGCCGCCGCCAGCCCTTCTTCCGTGGTGAGCTGCTGGCCCTGCTCAAGTTGATCGACCGCGGCGACCTGCAGGCACAGGGGCTCACCGGTTCCTGGGCCGGCGCCTTCGGGCATACGCAGTTCATGCCCAGCACCTATGCAGGCATCGCCGTGGACGGTGATGGCGATGGCCGCCGCGATCTGGTCGGCAGCATTCCCGATGCGCTGGCCTCCACCGCCAATTACCTCAAGCGCGCCGGCTGGCGCAGCGGAGAGCCGTGGGGCATGGAAGTGCGTATCCCGCCCGGTTTCGACGCCAGCCAGGCCGGGCGCACCCAGCGTCGGGCGCTGGCCGACTGGCGTGCGCAAGGTGTGACCGCATTGGATGGCAGCGCGTTGGCCCCGGCCAACCTGCCTGCCGACGCGCGCGCGGCCCTGCTGCTGCCGGCGGGCGGCAAGGGCCCTGCGTTGCTGGTGTTCCGCAACTACGACGCGATCTACAGCTACAACGCTGCCGAAAGCTACGCGCTGGCGATCGCCACGCTGGCCGACCAGCTGCGTGGCGGCACGGGCCTGGCCACGGCCTGGCCGACCGATGATCCCGGTATCGGCCGCGATGAGCGCCGCCTGCTGCAGACCCTGCTGCTGGCCCGCGGCCACGACATCGGAAGCGCCGACGGCATGATCGGTACGGCCACGCGTCGCGCTATCCAGGTCGAGCAGCAGCGCCTGGGCTGGGCCAACGCAGATGGGCGCGCGGGACAGCGTATCCTTCGCACTCTGCAGAACGCGCCGCGCACTGCACCGGTGCCCACGCGTTTCATGCTTCCCAGCAACTACAGTGCCGTGCAATCGCCGGCCATACGGAGTCGATCCCACGTGCAGCAGATCCAGGGTGTACGCAGCGGGCAGTACCAGGGGCTCGATGCCTGGCTGGTGGAAACCGGCGACGCCAGCGCGGCCATCAGTGTGTTTGGCGGCCAGCTGCTTTCCTTCGTGCCCAAGGGCCAGCCGGATCTGATGTGGCTGTCCCCCCGGCGCGCCGAACTGCCCACGCCGATCCGCGGAGGCAGCCCCGTCTGCTGGCCGTACTTCGGCCGCCAAGGCCAGGGCAACGACGTGCCCGCCCACGGTTTCGTCCGTACCGTGCCGTGGGAACTGCAACAGGCCCGTCGCTTGGACGACGGCAGCATCGAGCTCACGCTGGCACCCCCGGTGCTGCAGAGCCTGGACCTGCGATTGAGGATGACTGTGCGTGTAGGCCGCCAGTTGACCCAGCGACTGATCACCGAGAACGTCGGCAGTTCCCCTGCCAGCATCACCCAGGCGCTGCACAACTATTTCCGCGTGGGTGATGCCAGCGCGGTGGATGTGGACGGCGTGGACGGACTGGACTATCTGGACAAGTTCGAGAACTATGCGACGCCGCGTCGGCAGCAGGGCGCCTGGACGTTGCGCGATCCCCGTGATCCCGGGCGCAGCGACCGCATCTACACGCAGGCCAAGGGTCACTATGTCCTGCGTGATCCGGTGCTGAAACGCCGCATCGACATCCGTACGGAAGGAAGCCGCTCGCTGGTGGCGTGGAATCCCGGTGCCGAGGCTGCAGCGAAGATGGCAGATGTGGGTGAGGGCTGGCGCGACTACGTCTGCCTGGAAGCGGCCAACGCCGGACCCGACGTGGTGACCCTGCCGCCGGGTGGCAGCCATGTGCTGTCACAGACATTGTCCGCGGCACCGTGGACACCGGTAACCCGGTAACGAATCAACGCAGCAAGGATGTTTTCATGCAGGACGCACAGTGGTGGTACGCCAACAGCAGGCAGAGCGAAGGACCGGTGGACCTGGCCGCCCTGCGTCGCCTGCAGCAGGATGGCACGGTGACGGCACGCACGCTGCTGTGGCGCGAAGGCATGCCCTCGTGGCGCCCCTTGGCGGAGCTGGAACAGGATTCAACGCCCATCGAGATGGCGCCGGCTCCGGATATCGACACAGCCCCACCGGTTGAGGTCGTTGCGCCAAGTGTCGGCGATCCGTCCGATCCGTATCGAGCCCCCGCCGCTGCACCGGATACGGCTGCCGCCGCGGGGCTGGAGGGCGAGATGGCCTTGTACGCCAGCGTGGTCGGCGGCAGCTTCCCGATCTATCGCCAGCGCTGGCGGCTGGATCAGGGCATTGCCACCGCCAGTGGAACCTGGCACTGGCCGGCCTTCCTGCTCGGCCCGATCTGGATGATGTACCGCAGGATGTACCGCCTGGCGGCAATGTGGGTCGGCCTGCTGCTGCTGATCAGCGTGGTGGAGACCTTGCTGGATGTGCCCGAAGGCGTGTCGCTGGTCATCACCATCGCGCTCAGCGTCACCACCGGCACCTTTGGCAACACCTGGTACCTGGCACACTGCCAACGCCTGATCGCCCAAGCCCGTGCCGTCAGCGGCGGCGATGACGCACGGCTGCGCAGCGAGCTGACCGCACGCGGCGGCACCAGCGTGGTCGCCACACTGGCCGCCATCGTCATCTCGGTGGTGTTGAGCACCGTCGGCGCCGCACTGGCGGGGTAGGACAGGTCAGCGGCCCTGACGCGGCCGCAGCACCAGCAGGCACAGCGCACCGGCCACCAGGCCCCAGAACGCCGAACCGATGCTGGCCAGTGAGACGCCGGAGGCGGTGACCAGGAAGGTGACCAGTGCCGCCTCGCGGTCCTGCTCTACTGCCAGCGCACTGGCCAGGCTGTTGGCGATGGTGCCGAACAACGCGATACCGGCCACGCAGGCCACCAGCTCCTTTGGGAAAGCCGCGAACAGGGCGGCCACGGTGGCACCGAACAGCCCGATGACAATATAGAAAGCCCCAGCGGCCATGGCGGCGGTGTAGCGCCGTGCCGGATCCTCGTGCGCATCACGGCCCATGCAGATCGCGGCCGTGATCGCGGCCAGGTTCAGTGCGTAGGCACCGAACGGCGCCAGCAATGTATTGACCACGCCGATCCAGCCGATCAGAGGCGACACCGGCGCGTCATAGCCGGAGGCACGCATCACTGCCACACCGGGGATGTTCTGCGAGGCCATGGTGACCACGAACAGGGGCAGGGCGATGCCGGCTACCGCAGTCCAGGACAGGGACGGGGTCACCCATTGCGGCACCGCCAGCTGCAGCTGCACCTGCTGTGCGTGCAGCAGGTCACGGCTGGCTGCGACCGCGATGCCGACCAGCAGTGTGGCGATGACCGCATAGCGCGGGAACAAGCGGCGTCCCGCCAGCCAGGTGGCGAACATTGCCAGTGCCAGTACCAGTTGGGAATTCATGGCCACGAACACGTCCAGACCGAAGCGCAGCAGCACGCCGGCCAGCATGCCGGCGGCCAGCGCCATCGGCACCCGCTGCATCAATCGTGCGAACACCCCGGAGAAGCCTGCCAGCATGCCAAGCACCGCAGCGAGCAGGAATGCGCCGGTGGCTTCAGCGAGCGAGTCGCCACCAGCACCGACCACCAGCATCGCCGCGCCCGGTGTCGACCATGCGGTCACCACCGGCACGCGATAGCGCAGCGACAGCCCGATGCAGGTGACACCCATGCCCAGTCCCAGTGCCCACATCCATGAGGCGATCTGTGCCTGGTCGGCACCGACAGCCTGTGCGGCCTGGAACACGATCACTGCGGAACTGGCGAAGCCGACCAGCACGGTGATGAAGCCGGCGACCACGGCCGGCACTGAAAGGTCGCGCCACCATGCTTGCCGCACCTGCATGTTCATTGCCGTCTCTCCTTGTTGCATCCGTGCATTGATAGCCGTTGCGGCGTTGACAGCGCAACGCGCGGGCAACGCCGCAGTGATCTTCGAGCGTACGTCATGCCTGAAGTCGCGGCGCTTCTGTCATCACCATGAAAAAAAAGCCTTGACGAAATCTGCGGGATCTCTAGAATTCGCCCCCTTGCTGCAACGCATCGCTTCCTCGGAAACGGCACGCGATCAGCAACGCCATCACCGGCGAACGAGTTGATCGAACGAAGGTGTTGACGGACTCGGAAAGTCCGGCATAATAGGCGGCTCGCAACGACGAAAGGCCTTCGGGTCCAACGACGAAGCAGCATCGGCAACAACGTCCACCCCGGTGAGACGGCCTTGAAAAAAGGTGTTGACGAAGCGGAAAAGCCGGCTATAATGGGCGGCTCGCTACGAAGGAAACTTCGCAGCACACGGGAACGGCGCTGAG
>NZ_JBQEMR010000036.1:0-38337 GCF_052045015.1 Stenotrophomonas sp. 22692 | reverse complement strand
GCCGCATCCATGCGGCTCACGCCCCCGCAACCGGACCCACCCCGCCTTCGACAGAGTCCTGCGATCTGCCGGAATGGAACGGCCTGCTCTTGGCGGGTGTCGACCTTGGTCGACACGTAGATCCATGCCATGCATGGATGAATCACGATTGAAAAACGCTCAACCGACTTCGTACAGCTCCAGCGGCAGGCCATCCGGATCGGCGAAGAAGGTGAAGCGGCGGCCGGTGTATTCGTCCACGCGGATCGGTTCGCAGGCGACGCCATGCGCGGCCAGGCGCTGGATGAAGGGTTCCAGTGCAGCCACCCGAAACGCGAGGTGGCGCAGGCCCTGGGCTTCGGGGCGGCTGGGGCGCGGTGGTGGTGAGGGGAAGGAGAACAGCTCCAGCTGGCCGCCGTCGGGCAGGGCCAGGTCCAGCTTCCAGGAGTCGCGCGCGGCGCGATGGTTCTCGGCCAGCACGCGCAGGCCGAGGATGCGCACGTAGAAGTCCTTCGAGCGTGCGTAGTCGTTGCAGATCAGCGCAGCGTGGTGGATGCCCAGCAGGGCGTCGGAACCGGGGGTCATTGCAGGGTGTCCAGCCAGCGCTGGGCGATCTTCTGCGCCAGCGGATAGGGTTCGGGATCGTTGCGGTTGGTCAACACGATCACGGTCAGGTGCTTTTCCGGGTGGCGCACGATCACGTTGCGGAAGCCGATGCTCTCGCCGCTGTGCCATTGCACCGGGCCATTCAAGCGCCAACCGAAGCCGTAGTGCGGCACGTCGGCTTCGGGCGTCGATGTGGCCGGGCTGAACATCGCCTGGCGCGAGGCCTTCGACAGCAGGCGGTCGTCGTACAGCGACGCATCCCAGCGGGCGAGGTCGTCCAGCGAGGAATAGATCCCGCCGTCTCCCAGTACGGCGCTGGTGGTGCTCTGGTCGGTGCGCTGCCAGCGGCCGTCGATCCGGCTGTAGCCATAGGCGCGTGCGGCGACCGTGTCCACGCCGTCCTGGTGGGCCACGGTATGCGCCATGCCCAGCGGGCGGAAGATGCGCTCCTGCAGGAAGGTCGCGTAATCTTTCCCGGACGCGCGGCCGACGATCAGTGCCAACAGCGCGTAGCCGCTGTTGCTGTAGCGGTACTGCGTGCCGGGTGCGAAATTCAGCCGGTCCTCGTGCGACAGCAGGGTCAGCACGTCGGCGTCATGCACCTGCCGAGGGTCAGCCGGATCCATCAGGTCTTCGTAGTCGATCAGGCCGCTGGTATGCGAGAGCAGCTGGCGGATCGTGATGGCCGCCGCTGCCGGCGGCAGCTCGGGCAGCCACTGCCGGGCAGTCTGCTCCAGCCCGAGCCGGCCGTCTTCCACCAGCAGTAGCACCGCCGCGGCGGTGAACTGCTTGCTGACCGAGGCCAGCCGGAAGTTGCTTGCCGCGGTGACCGCAGTACCGTCTTCCACTACCGCCAGGCCGTAGCCGCGGCGGAACACCGGTTGCCCGTCGTGCAGTACCAGTACCGCAGCGCCGGGTACCTGACCGTCGTAGGCCTGCATCAGGCCGTCGATGCCCGCATCCGGTGGAGTCAGCACCGGTGCGGCGCAGCCCGCCACTGGCAGCAGGCCCAGCACGACGGCGAACAGGGCGACGGCAGGGCGCATGGCGGCTCCGGAGGGGGTCAGGGTGAAGGGGCAGGTGTGGCGCTGGCGGGCTGCGCCATCCAGCGTTCCATCTTGCGGTCCAGCACGTCCAGCGGCATCGATCCGTCCTTCAGCAGTTCGGCGTGGAAGCGGCGCAGGTCGAAGGCGGCGCCCTGGCGGCTCTTGGCCTTGTCGCGCAGGGCGACGATGGTGGTCAGGCCGGCCACGTTGGACAGCGCCTGGCCGGGCTGGGCCATGATCCGCTCGACTTCGGCGTTGGCGTCGTCACTGCTCATGTCCACGGTCTTCTGCAGGTAGGCCACGGCCTGCTGCTTGCTCCAGCCCTGGGCGTTCACGCCGGTGTCGGCCACCACGCGGGCAGCACGCAGCAGGCGCGAATACAGGTAGCCGATGCGGTCGTAGGGATCGGTGTAGATGCCGAGGTTCTCACCCAGCGTTTCGGCATACAGGCCCCAACCTTCGACGAAGGCGAGGTCGCCACCGAGGCGGCGGAAACGCGGCAGCTTGGCCAGCTCCTGCTGTAGTCCCAGCTGCACATGGTGGCCGGGGATTGCTTCATGCAGGTACTGCACCGGCACGTTCCAGCGCTTGCGGCTGGGCAGGTCGCGGGTGTTCACGTACAGCACGCCGGGTTGCCCGGCCGGTGACGGCTGATAGGCTGCTGCGGCGGCGGTCAGCGCACGTTCCGGTTCCACTGCGCGCACGTCCAGCGTCGACTTGGGCAGGGTGTCCAGTACCTGCGGCAGGCGCGCATTGACCTGCTGCTGCACCTGGCGGTAGCGGTTGATCAGCGCATTGGCATCGCCGTACTGGAACTGGCGGTCATTGCGCATGCTGCGCAGCAGTTTGGATGGCGTTCCACGCAGCTTGGCGTCCTTCATCACCGTGGCGATCTGTGCCTGCAGTTCCTGCACGCGCTGTTCGCCCAGTGCGTGCAGCTGCGCCGCGGTCTGGTCGCTGGCGGTGGTCTGCACGATCAGGTTGGCGTACCAGGCCTGCCCATCGGGCAGTGCGCCCAGGCCGCTGCTGGTGCGCGTGGCCGGCAGGTATTCGGTGGCGATGAAACCGCGCAGGGCTCGATAGGCTGGCATGATGCGCAGCTCGATCATGCGCTTGTACTCGGCGCTGATGCGCGCCTTGTCCTCGGCCGCGATGGTATTGGGCATAGTGCGGATCGGCGACCAGAAGATGCTCTCTTCAGCGGTCGGCTTGATCACCGCATCCAGCTGCGGCAGCACCTTCTCCATCAGGTCGCGCGGCTGCACCACGCCGGCCTTCATGCCCTGGCGCATGTTGTCGATGGCCTGGTCGAACAGTTCGGGAATGCCCAGCGAGCGGCGCGACCAGGTGTCGTAGTCCTGCACGGTGTTGAACGGCTGCGCGCCGGCGCCGGCACCGAGGATCGCCATGATGCTGCCGATGTTGTAGTACTGGCTGATCGGCATCATCCAGCTCGGGTAACGCTCGGCGGCCAGCGATGCGCGCGCGTCGCGCACGAAGATCTCGTAGCTGAGCAGGTCCTGGCCCTGCAGGCCGTCGCTGCCGAGTTTCTCGACCTTGCCCAGCCACTCGGTGGTGAAGTCGTGCGATTGCTGGCGCCATGCGGCGGACAGGATGTTGGGCAGCTGGTCGTTGTAGCGGGCCTCGCCCTGGAAGGTTGCCTGCAGCGGATTCAACCGCATCGAGGCATCCCAGTACTCGTCGTACAGGCGCTCCAGCTGTACCTGCTTGGGCACGGCGCGGGCTGGTGCGACCGGACGCGGCGCGGCCCGGCGCGCCGAGCTGCCACGGGCCGGTGCGGTGGCACGGGCGGGCCTGGCCTTGGGCTTGGCGGCCTGGCGGGTCTGCGCAGCGGCAGGGCGGCTGGCCTTCTTCTTCGCTGCTTCGGCCGGCGGCACGGCACTGAACAGGAACAACGCGGCAATGGCAGCGGCCAGGACGCGGGGGGAATACGGCATCAAGAAGCTTCCGTGGAACACAGACCGTGGAGCTTGCACGATCCGGCCGCGTACGGCCAGCGTGAAGGCGCAGTCAGCTTTCCGCTGCTGGGGCTTCAGTCAGCCGCGGCGGCGGCCCGCAGCGCGGCCGCCCTGTCTGCGCCCAGATAGCGGGTGATCGCACGCCGCATCAGGTACAGCAGCGGAATCAAGGCAATCGCAAAACCCATCTTGTAGATGTAGTTGACGCTGCTGACGGCCAGGAACAGCGAGGTCGGCCAGTGCTGCGGGCCGAGCACGAAGGCGATCCAGATCACCACGAAGCTGTCCACCACCTGCGAGATCGCGGTGGATCCGGTCGCACGCAGCCACACGTGGCGCTCGCCGGTGGCCTGGCGGATGCGGTGGAACACGGCCACGTCGATCAGCTGGCCGAGCAGGAAGGCCACCAGCGAACCGGCGATGGTCCACATGCCCTGGCCGAACACGGCTGCGAACGCGGCCTGGTAATCGGGCACGCCGTGGCCATCCATCGACGTGACCCACCAGCTGGCCGGCGCCAGTGAAATGGCGGCGAAGGCGAACAGGAAGCCGTAGCCGATCAGCACCACCGCCAGCCACGAGATGAAGCGCACGCCGCGCTTGCCGAAGAACTCGTTGATGGTGTCGGTCATGATGAACACCACCGGCCAAAGCAGGGTGCCGGCGGTGAAGCTGAGCGAGCCGGTCTGGCCGAACAGGTTCCAGTTCAGCGGAGCGATGCCGAGGGTGTCTTCCAGCGCGAAGATCTTCACCCCGATCAGCTCGGCCAGCACCGCATTGCCGCAGAAGAACGCGGCCAGCACGATGAACAACAGGACCGCGCGGTCCTGCAGCGGGCGCTCGATCGGCGCCGGGGTCATTCGGTGCGTTCGCCGGTGCGTTCGCCGGCGCGGGTGAACGGCACGCTGGACGGCGCCACGGCTCCGCCGGAAATGATGAAGCTCATGGCCTGGTCGACGGTCCAGTCGGTCGGGGTCAGCAGTTCCACCGGCACGATTTCCAGGTAGCCCGAGGTCGGGTTCGGCGTGGTGGGCACGTACACCGCGGCCAGCTCACGGTCGGTGCCGTGTTCCTTGATCACGCGGGTGACCAGGCCGACCGATTTCATGTCGCGGTGCGGGAAGTCGATCAGCACCACGCGCTGGGTGCTGCCCGGCTCGGTCTGCAGCATGTCCAGCAGCTTCTTGGCACTGTCGTAGATGATGCTGGCCAGGGGGATGCGCTTGATGACCGCGCCGACCCAGCGCAGCAGGCGCTGGCCAAGCACGCGGCGGCTGGCCACGCCCACCGCCAGGATCACCAGCAGGGTGGCCAGCAGGGCGATGGTGTCCTGGATCCACTCGGCGCGGACCCAGCCCAGATAGTGCGGGAAGCTGGTTGCGATCTGTTCGGACAGCGGCACCACCAGCGGGCTGGAAATACCCGACAGCAGCACGAACACGAACTTGACCACGACCCAGGTCAGCCAGATCGGCAGCAGGGTGAGCAGGCCGGTCAGGAACAGGCGCTGCAGGGAGGGGCGGGGGACCAGGGCGGGGGCTTCGAGCGACATGCGCGCATTGTAGCGGTCACTGCAGGTCGATTACGCTGGGAAATCGACTGCGGCAACGGCACATGGAAGGGAAGCTGTGTTGAAGATTCTGCGCGGACTGGGCTGGACCCTGGCAGGCCTGCTGGTGCTGGCCATCGTGGTGTGGTGCGCCTCGCGCATGTGGCCGGTACCCGAATCGCGGCTGCAGGCGCAGCAGCGACTGGAAGCACGCCTGCCGGCGACCGGGCACAACGGTTATGCCTTGTTGTGGACGCTGCCATTCGACGACCTGGATGCCCAGCAGCGCGAGCAGGCGCTGGCCGAGGATGTACGGCGCTGGGAGGCCGACCCACACGGTGGAGGCGGCGGCCGGACACACCTGGTGGCCAACCATGCCGAGCTGCACTCGCGGCCCGGTGCCAGTTGCGGGCCGGCCGCCAGCGGCTGTCTCGCCCAGGTCCGCGCGGACCCGCAACGCTTCGTGGAGGCCCACGCCGGCCACCAGCAGTTGCATGCGCGGCTGGATCAGCTGGCCGAAGCGGACTACTTCATGTCGCCGTTCCCGCCGAAGGGCGAGGGCATTCTGGTCCCGTTGCCGGCCTATGGCGTGGTGATGGACGCCACCAGCGCACGCGCGCTGGCGTACGTGCAGGGCGATATCGACGGTGCTCTGCGAGGTGCTTGCCGTGGCCTGCAGCTGGGCCGGCGGCTGGTGCCCGGCAGCAGTTATCTGGTCGAGAGCATCATCGGTGCCAGCCTGGTGCAGGCCAATGCCCAGCTGCTGGCCGACATGCTGGTTGAACTGCCTGCCGACCATCCGTTGCCAAGGGAATGCGAACAGGCGCTGCAGCCGCTGCGGGCCGAAGAGCAAAGCCTGTGCCGGGCAATGCAGGGCGAGTACGCGATGAGCCGGGCGGCGATCGAGACATCGGCGCGGGAGTTCGGCGGCGTGCTGGTGCTGGATCGCAGCAGCACCCTGGCCCGCGCGGCCGGCAATCTCGGCTGGGCCTGTGGCGCGGCAGCCACAGCGGCGCTGGAAGTGGATCGCCCGTTGCCAGTGCCGGCGCCACCGCAGCATGACTTCGGTTGCCTGTCGAACGTCATGGGCTGCGTGCTGACCGATATCGCCGCGCCGATCTATCCTGCCTATTCGTCACGGCCACAGGATGCTGCGGCGATGGTGCGGCTGCTGGGGGCGCAGCGTTGGCTGCGGCAGCAGACGGATGATCCGGTGCACGCCCTGCAGCGGCTGCCGGCGCAGTTCCGCTCGCCGGTGCGGTCGCCGCAGCTGTCCGCCGATGGCCACCATCTGCAGGTGCCGCGTCGTTCGCCGCCGCGTGGCAACGCTGAGAGCCCGTGGTTGTCCGTACCGTTGGTGGCCGGCGCCGGCGCAACCGCCGCTGCCCGCGACTGAGCCGTGGCTCAGTCGGTGCCGGCCTGCGGATCGAATGCCCAGCCATCGCCGACCGTCTGCAGCGTCCAGCGACGGGTGCCGCGCAGTGGCTGCCAGCGCACGCTGTCCTTGTCGTTGTCGATGCTGCCTTCGACGCGCCTTACCTTGCGCGTGGAGAAGTTCACGCTCAGCGATTCGGTCTTTCCGGAATTGCGCATCACCGAATCCTGGTCGTAGCCGATCAGCGCGAACGCGCCGTCCTGCCAGCGGAAAGTGAAGGCGGTGGTACCCATCGACCAGCTTCCGGCGCTGGCGAATGAAAACAGCGCGACCTTCAACGTGCCACGCTGGATGCTGACACCCCCTTCTTCAAGCGGATCGCTCATCACCGGGTTCTCCGGGCGCGGAATCAGCTGATGGTCCTGCACCGCCAGCACATAGCCGGTTGGCCGTGACCACGCCACGGCGAGAATGCGCGGGTTGCTGTCATGCGGGGACGGGCCGAAGCCGTCGTGTTCGATGACGTTGCGCGGGTCCTGCTGGCGCAGTACCAGGACCAGATCAGCGCGGCCATCCTGGTCGAGATCGCCTTCGATGCTGGATTCAAGCGTCCAGCCGTTGGGCACGGAGCCGGCGGCAGTGGCAGCCTGTGCCGGCAGCGTCGGGTACTGCACCGGCGGCAGGTCCAGCGCATGGGCCGCGCACGGCAGGGTGCTCAGCAGTGCAGCAAGGGTGTACGGGCGCATCGGGGCCTCCATGGCAGAGGCCAGAGGATAGCGCCCCAGCGATGATCAGCGTGCGTGTGGCTTCAACCGCAGGTAGACCTGCTTGCGCACCTGGGCGACCACCTCGCCACTCTCATCGATCACGTCGTTGCTGAACCAGCGCAGCACCTTCTCGCCACTGGCCGCTTCGGCGCGCAGTTCGTCCAGCAGCGCGTCGTCGATGCGGAACGACGTCCGCACGATGCCACGGCCCGGCTTGAGGAAGTCGATGGCGCCGGCGCGGTCCCACACGTAGTAGTCGCGGCCGAGGATGTGCAGCAGGCCGAGCATCCAGAACGGATCGGTCATCGCGAACAGGCTGCCACCGAAGTGGGTACCGACGTAGTTGCGGTTCCATGGTCGCAGGCGCAGTTCGACATCGATCTGCCGGTAGTCCGGCGTGATGCGGGTGACGTGGATGCCGGTGAACAGGAACGGCGGCCAGAGATTGATACCGAAGCGGAACAGGCGGGCGTTCATGCGGATCCGGGAGCGCAGGGCGAGGCGCCCAGTCTAACCATTCGCATGCGTATGTTGCACCCAGGGCGGCGAGGGTCATGCCTCGCCGTCGATCACATACCCGTCGCGGCCGTTGGCCTTGGCCTGGTACAACGCGGTGTCGGCGCCTTCGACGAAATGGTGCGGTTGCAGCGTGCCGTCGGGTACGCGGGTGAACACGCCGATGGTGAGGGTGACGCCTGCTTCGCCGCCGTCACCGGGCGCCGGCAGTGCACGCACGCAGGCGATCAGGTCCTCGATGACCTGGCGTGCGCCTTCGGCCGGGGTATCCGGCAGCACCAGTGCGAACTCATCGCCACCGTAGCGCGCGGCCATGTCGCGTGGACGTCGCGCATGTGCACCGATCAGGCGCGCGACATCGCGCAGCACGCGGTCACCGACCTGATGCCCGTGGCGGTCGTTGTGGCGCTTGAAATGGTCAACGTCGATCAGCGCGAGGCTCAGGGATTTGCCACTGCGTCGCGCGGCATCGCATTCCTGTTGCAGCGACTGCTCGAAACGCAGGCGATTGCCGAGACCGGTCAGCGCATCGCGATTGGCCAGGCGGTGCCAGGCCGAGACTCGCCAGATCGCCCAGGCCAGCAGCACCAGCAGGATGCCCAGCATTGCGCTGGCCGGTGCCCACCACAAGTCACCGGCGCGCAACAGCAACCAGCTCAGCAGCGGTGGAAGCGGCAGCGAGCACAGCGCAGCAAGCCATGGCAGGCGCAGGCCGAGCAGGATCACGCACAGCGCCACCAGCACGCCGCTGATGGCGTGCTGCCAGAGGCGGGGCAGCAGATCGATCTGCTTGTGCTGCAGCAGCATCGACGCGATGTTGGCCTGGTACTCACTGCCGCTCATCCAGAACTCGCGGGTGGTCGGGGTCAGCAGCCGCGGTGCGATGCCGCTGGCGGTCATGCCTACCACGATGCGGCGACCATGCAGCATCGCCATGTCCACGTGACCATCCAGCACGTCGGCATAGGACACCTGTGGCAGGCGCTCGGGCGGCCCGGCATAGCGCACGCGCACGTAGTCGTTGCGCCGCCATTGGTAGGGCGAACCGATCTGCGGATCAGGGTCGGGCAGGCCGTGCACCGCGCCCGGCGGCAGGGCGGCCAGCGCCAGGCCCAGTGCCGGCCAGTGAGCCTGGCCGATGCCCGCATGCAGATACACACCGCGCGCGACGCCATCGCCATCCACTTCCACGTCGGTATGGCCGATCGCCGCGGCACTGGCCGCGATCTGCGGAATCGGCAGCATTTCCTCGGCCATGCGGTCGCCGGCGGCCGGCGCCGCGAGTACCGGCAGCACCACCCGGCCATTGCGGCGGATCGCTGCGGCCAGTTCATCGTCCTGGCGGCTGTCGCGTCGATCAGGTTCGGACAGCATCAGGTCCAGTGCGACGCGCTCGGCACCGGCGTCGGTCAGCCGGTCCAGCAGGCGGGCATGGATCGAGCGGGGCCAGGGCCATTGGCCGATGCGCTGCAGGCTGCCCTCGTCGATGGCCACGATCAGCACGCTGGGGTCGGGGCGGTAGTCCCAGTTGCCGACCATGGCGTCATAGGCGGCTTCGTCCTGCCGCCACAGCCACTGGCCCTGGCTGGCGATCACCGTCAGTACGCCGGCCAGCAGTGCCAGCAGGATCCGTTTCGACCACGGCAGCGGCGAGCGCCTCATAACAACAGCAACAGCAGCAGGGCGCCACCACCGGCGCCGTAGCACAGGCGGCAGGGCAGCTTGATCTGCTGGGCCGGTGAGTACTCGCCCGCATGACCGTCGTCGTCGATGTACTGCACACGCACATGCAGGGTGCCGCTCCACGGCCGCTTGAAGCTGACCTGCGGCTCGCTCACGGTCTGGTCGACCAGGGGCGTCCTGAAGTCGCCACGACGGTCCACCTGCACCCGGTACTGCTGGCCTTCGCTGCCGGCCTGCCAGCGCAGGGTCAGCTCGCCATGCGCGGCTTCAGGCGGCTGCAGGGCAGGGTCGACCGGTTCATTGCTCAGTTGCAGGGGCAGGGCCTGGCCGTAACGGCCCTGGTGGCCGTTGCCATCGCGCGACGCCACCCGCCAGAAGTACTCGCCGGGCGGCAGCGGCTGCGCCAGGCGCAGGTCGGTGCCTTGGGTGCTCTGTTCCTGCAGCGGCTGCACGAAGCTCGGCTCGGCGGCGATCTGCAGCACGCTGCTGCGCGCGCCCGGCGCCTGGCTCCAACGGAAGCGCGGGCGGTCGCTGTTGACAGTCTGCCCATGCAGGGGGGTCACGGTGAGCGGCGGCGGGGGCTGGTCGCTGAGTTCGAAATCGGCGCTGGCGTCGAGGCCTTCCACGCCCTGCGCATCCACGGCGCGCAACAGGATGCGCAACTGGCCGGGGGGCAGGTCACCGATCGCCAGCCGGGTGTCGGCAGTGGTGGCGGCAAACAGCAGGATTTCCGGCGTCGCTGCCTGCACCACTTCCACACGGTAGCGCGCGGCGCCGTCGACGGGGTCCCAGGCGAGCAGGGTCGGCAGGGGCGCCAGGCGCACATCGTCGCTGCGCAGCTGCGGCGCGGGAAGAAGGGCGGAGACAGCGTCCGGTGCGGCATCGGCGCTGATGCTGCGGCTGGCCTGTCCAGGCTGGACCAGGCGTTTGCCGTGGGTGTTGCCGACCTGCACCTTGCCCTGCAGTACCTCGGTGGCAGCGACGTGGCCGGTGTCACCGGCGCTGACCCGGAACACGGTACCGCGCACGCTGCTGGTCGCCGTAGGTGCATCGATGATGTAGCGCGAGGCCGGGCCACGGGCTGGTGTCACCCGGTTGCTCGCGCGGCCCTGCTGCAGGCGCAGGCGGGTATCGACCATGCCGGTGTGGCCGTAGCGGCTGAGCTGGTCCAGGCGCAGCCGGGAATACTCGCGCAGCTGCAGGCGCGAGGCGTCGGCGAATTCAAGCGTGACGCTGGAGTCGCCTTCGGTCTGCACGGTGTCACCAATGCGAAGTTGTTCCCCGGCGAGTATCGCGCGCGTGGCGCTGCCATCGGCGCCGGACAATTCGACCTTGCCGCGCACCGACAGCACGCGGGCAGGTGCCGGTTCGATGCGCAGCCAGCTGATCGGGAAGCGCAGCAGCTGGCCCGGCGGCAGCTGGTAGGGGTTGTCGATGCGGTTGTGCTGTTGCAGCTGCTGCCAGCGCACCGAGGGCTTGAGGTACAGGCCTCCCAGATCCCACAGGGTATCGCCGGGACGGACCCGGTAGTTCCAGTCCTGGGCGGCGGCGATGGCCGGCAGGAAGAGAAGAGCGCAGAGCAGCGCGCCCTGGAAGCGCATGGCGAACGACAGCGAGCGGACGAAGGTCACAGTTTGCAATCCCGGCAATGCGGGGGCGCAGCTGCAAGACCCCATGGCCCCGACCTCATCCCCCCGAACGGATCGTGGCGGCCGTACGGCCGCCATCCCGCGCATTATTGCCCGCGTTCAGTGCAGGGATTCTGAACGAAGTGGGTTTCCGTTCAGAACAGCAGGGAGGCCATCCGGCGGCGGTACTGGCCGACCAGGTCCTCGTCGGAGATCACATTGAAGGCGTCGATCAGGGCCTTGCGCGGCAGTCCGTCCTCGAACGTGCGGTCGATCCGCAGCATTTCCAGGAACTGGGCCAGCGCGGCTTCGTCGTGGCCACCGAGCAGCAGCTGCACGCCGCGCAGGTGGCGTGCCTTGAGGTCCTTGCCATCGGTGGCGATGCGGGCGTCCAGCACTTCAGCGGCCGGGGCGTCCTTCAGGGCCGAGGCGAAGGCCAGCCGGGCGCGTGCACGCACAGCCCGGTCGTCGGTGGACAGGTTGGCGGGCAGGCCGTCAATCAGCAGGCTGGCTTCATCGACGCCACCGATCTGCAGCAGGGCCAGCGCCAGGTCGAGTTTCAGCTCGTCCTTGTCCGGCTCGGCGGCGATCTGCGCGCGCAGTACGTCTACCTGCGCCTGCGGGTCCAGCGGGGCTTCATCTTCGGCGACGGCGTCGCCGATGTCGGCCGGCACGATGCCGTGCTGGGCCAGGAACTCACGCAGTTGGCCTTCCGGGATGGCCCCTGGGAAGCCGTCCACCAGCTGGCCGCCCTTGACCAGGAACACGGTCGGCACCGAGCGGATCTGGAAGGCGGCGGCGATCTGCTGTTCCTTGTCGACGTCGACCTTGGCCAGTTCGAAGGCGCCGTTGTACTCGGCAGCCAGCTTTTCCAGCATCGGCCCCAGGGTCTTGCACGGCCCGCACCAGGTGGCCCAGAAGTCGACCAGCACCGGCGTCTGCAGCGACTTCTGCAGGACTTCGGCCTCGAAGGTCGCAGTGGTGGCGTCGAATACGTAGGTCGTCTCGGTCATGGGGGGAAGCATCGTTTGGCGTCTGGAGACCGATTCTATGGTGACGATCGATGCCGGTCTCAACCCGGGTTGTAGTAAATGCCTGACAATGCAGGCTTCCTGTCGCCGTTCTTTCCGGAGCCTGCATGTCGTCCCTGTCCCCGTTGCTGCGCCTGTCCGGCCTGGTCGCCGCGCTGCTGTTCGTGCTGGCGGTGCTCGGTTTCGGTGCCGGCCTGGACGGCTACGCGCAGGCCCGCCACCCGGTAGCGCTGCTGGGGGCACAGGGGGTGCCGCATGCGCTGGCCTTCAATCTGCTGGGCTTCGTGCTGCCAGGGCTGCTGGCGGTGGTTGTGGCCGAGTGCCTGCGCCGCAGGCTGCCGGCAACCGCCGGCTGGGCGCCGCGGGTGGGCAGCCAGATGCTGCTGCTGGCCGGGTTGGCGTTCGCCGCGATGGGGTTGCTGCCGCTGGATGTGGACGACCTGCACGGGCCGGCCAGCCAGCTGCATGCCAGCGCCTGGATGATCTGGGTGCTGGGTTTTGTCGCCGGGACCTTGTTGCTGGGCACGTCGCAGGTGCGCCAGGCGCATGGGCGCGCGCTGGGCGCCGTGGCGCTCGCCTGTGGCGTGCTGGCCGCGCTGGCGGCGTTTGCCCTGCAGGGCGTGCTGCCGGCGCCGCTGGCACAACGGCTTGCGTTCGCCTGCTGGGCGGGCTGGCTCGCCCTGGCCCTGCCGTTGTCGCGGCCGCGCTGAGACTGGCTCCGCGCGCAATCGGCGCCGGCGGTCGACGGGCAGGATTGGAGCCATTTGCCGCACTGCGGTACGCTGTACCGCTTTGCCGCCGCAACCGCGTGTTCCATGACCAGCGCTGAAACCAACGCCTACGACCCGCAGCAGGTTGAATCCGCCGCCCAGCAGTACTGGGACGCCACCCGTGCCTTCGAAGTCGACGAGACTTCGGACAAGCCGAAGTACTACTGCCTGTCGATGCTTCCGTACCCGTCCGGTGCGCTGCACATGGGCCACGTGCGCAACTACACGATCGGTGACGTGATCAGCCGCTACAAGCGCATGACCGGCCACAACGTGCTGCAGCCGATGGGCTGGGATGCGTTCGGCCTGCCGGCGGAAAACGCCGCGATCAAGAACAAGACCGCACCGGCGGCCTGGACCTACAAGAACATCGAGCACATGCGTGGCCAGTTCAAGGCCATGGGCTATGCCGTTGACTGGTCGCGCGAGTTCGCTACCTGCCGCCCGGACTACTACGTCCACGAGCAGCGCATGTTCACCCGCCTGATGCGCAAGGGCCTGGCCTACCGCCGCAACGCGGTGGTGAACTGGGATCCGGTCGACCAGACCGTGCTGGCCAACGAGCAGGTGATCGACGGCCGCGGCTGGCGCTCCGGCGCCCTGGTCGAGAAGCGCGAGATCCCGCAGTGGTTCCTGCGCATCACCGATTACGCCCAGGAGCTGCTGGACGGCCTGGACGAGCTGGACGGCTGGCCGGATTCGGTCAAGACCATGCAGCGCAACTGGATCGGCCGCTCCGAGGGCCTGGAAATCCAGTTCGACGTACGTGACGTGGACGGCGGCGTGCTGGATCCGCTGCGCGTGTTCACCACCCGTCCGGATACCGTGATGGGCGTGACCTTCGTGTCGATCGCCGCCGAACATCCGCTGGCGCTGCATGCGGCGAAGAGCAACCCGGAACTGGCCGCGATGCTGGCCGACCTGAAGCAGGGCGGTGTGTCCGAGGCCGAGCTGGAAACCCAGGAAAAGCGCGGCATGGACACCGGCCTGCGTGCGCTGCATCCGGTCACCGGCGAGCCGGTACCGGTGTGGGTCGCCAACTTCGTGCTGATGGGCTACGGCACCGGTGCGGTGATGGCCGTGCCGGGGCATGACCAGCGCGACAACGAAGTGGCCAACAAGTATGGCCTGCCGATCAAGCAGGTGATCGCGCTGAAGGATGCGCGCACCGAAGAAGAGCGCACCTGGGATGGCAGCCGCTGGCAGGACTGGTACAGCGACAAGAGCCGTGCCTTCGAGCTGGTCAACTCGGCCGAGTTCGATGGCCTGGATTTCCAGGGCGCCTTCGAAGCCCTGGCCGAACGATTCGAGCGCAAGGCCCAGGGCCAGCGCCGCGTCAACTACCGCCTGCGCGACTGGGGCGTGAGCCGCCAGCGCTACTGGGGCTGCCCGATTCCGGTGATCTACTGCGCCAAGTGCGGTGCGGTGCCGGTGCCGGAAGAGCAGCTGCCGGTGGTGCTGCCGGAGGACGTTGCGTTCTCGGGTACCGGTTCGCCGATCAAGACCGATCCGGAATGGCGCAAGACCACCTGCCCGGACTGCGGCGGTGCGGCCGAGCGCGAGACCGATACCTTCGACACCTTCATGGAGTCGAGCTGGTACTACGCCCGCTACACCTCGCCGGGTGCCCGTGACGCGGTCGACAAGCGCGGCAACTACTGGCTGCCGGTCGACCAGTACATCGGTGGCATCGAGCACGCGATCCTGCACCTGATGTATTTCCGCTTCTACCACAAGCTGCTGCGCGACGCGCGGATGGTGGACAGCAACGAGCCCGCGCGCAACCTGCTGTGCCAGGGCATGGTGATCGCCGAAACCTATTACCGCCCGAACCCGGACGGCTCGAAGGACTGGATCAACCCGGCCGACGTGGACGTGCAGCGTGACGAGCGCGGCCGCATCACCGGCGCCACCCTGATCGCCGACGGCCAGCCGGTGGTGGTCGGTGGCACCGAGAAGATGTCCAAGTCGAAGAACAACGGCGTGGACCCGCAGGCGATGGTCGACAAGTACGGCGCCGACACCGTGCGCCTGTTCTCGATGTTCGCCGCGCCGCCGGAACAGTCGCTGGAGTGGAACGAAGCCGGCGTGGATGGCATGGCCCGCTTCCTGCGCCGCCTGTGGGCCCAGGTGCAGAAGCATGCTGCCGACGGTGCCGCTCCGGCACTGGATGTTGCAGCACTGGATGCCAACCAGAAGGCACTGCGCCGCAAGACCCACGAGACCATCGGCAAGGTCGGTGACGACTATGGCCGCCGCCACAGCTTCAACACCGCCATTGCCGCGGTGATGGAACTGATGAACGCGCTGGCCAAGTTCGAGGACGGCAGTGCGCAGGGGCGTGCGGTGCGCCAGGAAGCGCTGCAGGCCGTCGTGCTGCTGCTCAACCCGATCACCCCGCATGCCAGCCATGCCCTGTGGCAGGTGCTGGGCCACGGCGAGACCCTGCTGGAAGACCAGCCGTTCCCGCAGGCCGATGCCGGTGCGCTGGTGCGCGACGCGCTGACCCTGGCCGTGCAGGTCAACGGCAAGCTGCGGGGCACCATCGACGTGGCGGCCGACGCCGCGCGCGAGCAGGTCGAGGCACTGGCCCTGGCCGAGCCCAACGCGGCCAAGTTCATGGAAGGCCTGACGGTGCGCAAGATCATCATCGTGCCCGGCAAGATCGTGAACATCGTCGCCGCCTGATGTACCCCGCACCGGCCACCCGTGTGGTGGCCGGTGCCATTCCGGTGCAGGGCCAGGCGTTTGATGGCCCTGCATTCACGCGGCTTCGGGCACGCTGTGTGTTGCCGTGATCGCCCGGCTCCGCCAGACTGTCTCCATGACCCGAATCCTGCTTGCCCTCGTTCTTGTCCTCGGCCTTGCCGGCTGCGGTTTCCATCTGCGCAACAAGCTGATGCTGCCGACCGACACGGCACCGGTGAAGGTGGTTTCCACTGCGCCGTACAGCGAACTGGTCAAGCTGCTCAACCGCAGCCTGCTGGCCTCCGGCGCCAGGCTGGCCGATGAGGACAGCAAGGAACCCAGTACCCAGCTGCAGGTGCTGTCCGAACGCTGGGGCGACCTGCCGATCGCCATCGACTCGCAGGGCCGTGCGCAGGAATACAGCCTGCGCTACGCGGTGATCTTCATTTTCCGTCGCGAAGACGGCAGCGAGCTGGTGCCGCAGCAGGTGATCGAGCTGTCGCGCGACTACGTGTCGCCGCCGACCGACGCCACCGGTACCACCACCGAACGTGAAATCCTGGCCAATGAACTGCGCCGGGAAATGTCCGCCTCGATCATCCGCCGCATCGACAGCGTGGTGCGTGCCGAGATCGAGAAGGGCGGCAGCCTGTCGGCGCCGAAGGACAAGCCGGTTGAAGGTGCGGAGCCGGCCGAACCGGTCCCCGCAGCCAAGCACTGAGCCGCGACGATGGAACTGCGTCCGGAGCAGCTGGCCAGCCAGGGCGCTGATACCGCGCTGGCGCCGGCCTACCTGATTGCCGGCCCGGAAACCCTGCGCGTGCTTGAGGCGGCCGACGCCATCCGCGCGCGCGCGCGCGCCGCCGGCATCGGCGAGCGGGAAGTGTTCGACGCCGATGGCCGTGATTTCGACTGGAACCAGCTCGACGCCAGCTTCAACGCGCCCAGCCTGTTCAGCGCCCGCCGCCTGGTCGAGGTGCGCCTGCCCAGCGGCAAGCCGGGCAAGGACGGGGCCGAGGTGATCAGCCAGTTCTGCGCCAATCCGGCGCCGGACGTGGTGCTGATGATTACCGCCAACGAATGGAGCAAGGCCCACCAGGGCAAGTGGGCCGAGGCGGTCAACCGCATCGGCGTGCTGTCGGTGGCTTGGGCGATCAAGCCGCACGAATTGCCGGACTGGATCGAGCGCCGCCTGCGTGGCAAGGGCCTGCGCGCGGACCCGGCCGCCGTGCAGCGCCTGGCCGAGCGGGTGGAAGGCAATCTGCTGGCTGCCGCCCAGGAAATCGACAAGCTGGCGCTGTTGGCCGACGGCCAGCCGCTGGACGTGGAACGGATGGAATCGCTGGTGGCCGACGCCGCGCGCTATGACGTGTTCCGGCTGGTGGAGGCGACGTTCTCCGGGCAACCGCCGGCGGTGCTGCGCATGCTGGCCGGCCTGCGCGGCGAGGGTGAGGCGGTGGCTGCACTGATGCCGATGGTGATCCGCGAACTGCTGGCTGGTGCAGGCCTGGCCCGGGTGCAGGCCCGTGGCGGTAACCTGGCCGCCGAGATGAAATCGCGCGGCATCTGGGAATCGCGGCAGGCGCCGTACAAGCGCGCGCTGCAGCGGCATCCGGAAAGCAAGCGCTGGGAGCGCTTCGTGGCCGAAGCCGGGCTGGTCGACCGCATCGCCAAGGGGCGCGCCGACGGTGATGCCTGGCTGGCGCTGGAGCGCCTGCTGGTGGCCGTGGCCGAACCGCGTGCCGTGCGCCTGCTGGCGCGGGCCTGAGCAATGAGCCTGCGGATCTATTACGGGGGCACCTTTGATCCGGTGCACCTCGGGCACCTGGCGATCGCGCGGGCTGCCCGCGACGAACTGCAGGTTGCCGTGCGCATGCTGCCGGCCGCCGATCCGCCGCACCGGGCCGTGCCCGGCGCCACGGCCGAGCAGCGCTGCACCATGCTGTCGCTGGCCATCGGCGACGAACCGGGTCTGCTGCTGGACCGTCGCGAGCTGGACCGTGCAGCGCGTTTCCCCGGTCGGCCGTCCTACACCGTGGACACCCTGCGCGAGCTGCGTGGCGAGCTGGGTCCGAGCCGGCCGCTGGCCTGGCTGGTCGGCGCCGACAGCCTGCTTGGCCTGTCCCGCTGGCACGAGTGGGAGGCGCTGTTCGGGCTGGCTCATTTCGTGGTGGCGGAGCGCCCGGGCAGCCCGTTGCAGGCTGCGGTGGATGGCGAGCTGGGCCGGGCGCTGGAAGGGCGCTGGGCCGACACCGAGCAGGCCCTGTTCGCCAGCCCGGCCGGGCGCATCCTGCGCCTGCACCACCCGCTGCGCGAGGAATCGGCCAGCGCCGTGCGTTCGCAGATCGCCGGCGGCGGCCCCTGGCGCGCCCTGCTGCCACCCGGCGTGGCGGACTATGTGGCTGCACACGGGCTGTACCGCCCGGCCACAGCGTGAATGGCGTAGCGGCGCCATCCCCGTATAATCGCCCCCACGTTTATCGAGTCGATCCACTTTGAGCAACCAGACCCAGCCCCAGACCATCAAGGTCGATCTGCCCAGCCCGCCGCCGTCCGTGCCGGAACTGCTGGCCAGCGTCCGCCAAGCCACCGAAGACCTGAAGGCCAAGGACCTGGTCGAGATCGACGTGCGCGGCCGGTCCAGCGTTGCCGACTACATGATTGTCGTTTCGGGCACCTCGACCCGCCACGTCAAGTCGATTGCCGATGAAGTGGTGCGCTTCGCCAAGAACATCGACGTGATGCCGCTGGGCGTGGAAGGCGAGCGTGAAGCCGAGTGGGTGCTGGTCGATCTGGGCGACGTGATCGTCCATGTGATGCTGCCGCGCGTGCGTGAGTTCTACGCCCTCGAGCGCCTGTGGACCGTCGGCGACCAGCCGCCGTCCAGCGACGACGAAGTGGCTTGAGCCACGCGTTGATGCATCCCTTCGACGGCGCCGATGGCGCCGTCGACGTTTTGGAGGACCGTTGATGAAAGCCCGCCTGATCGCCACCGGTGAACGCGCCCCCAGCTGGGTGGCGCAGGGCTTCGCCGAGTACCAGAAGCGGCTGTCGCACTGGCTGCCGTTCGAGCTGGTGGAAATCGAGCCCGGCCTGCGCGGCAAAGGCCGTGATCCGCGCCGCGCCACTGAAGATGAAGGCAAGCGGGTGATCGCTGCGCTGCCGAAGAATGCCTATATAGTGGCGCTGGATGTGCCGGGTCGCCAGCTCAGTTCCGAACAGCTGGCACAGCGCCTGGAACACTGGCGCGGGCAGGGCAGGGACCTGGCGTTCCTGATCGGTGGCCCGGAAGGGCATTCGCCGGAAGTCTCCGCGCTGGCCGACGAGAAGTGGTCGATCGGACCGCTGACGCTGCCACACATGCTGGTACGCCTGGTGGTGGCCGAGCAGCTGTATCGGGCTGCCGCAATGATCGCCAATCACCCCTACCATCGCGCGTGAAGAGTGGTTATACTAGTCGTCTGCCCGAATAGCTCAGCCGGTTAGAGCACTTGACTGTTAATCAGGGGGTCGTTGGTTCGAGTCCAACTTCGGGCGCCACCTTGAGAAACCTGCATCGCGAGATGCAGGTTTTTTTTTTGCGTCTTTGTGGAGTCGAGCTTGCTCGACTGTTGTTGTGGAGCCGAGCCGTGCTCGGCTGCCTGTGCGAAGCCGAGCGTGGGCTCGGCTCTACAGTGCCAGCGCTCCTCGCCAGAACGCCACCAGCGTGGCGATCGCCACGATCAGGATCGCACCGAACAGCACCCATTCCCAACGCGTGAATACCCGCTCGCCGCGTTGGCGCCGGGTCAGTGCGAACAACACCACGCCGGGCACGTACAGCAATACCGACAGCAGCAGGTTGTCCAGGCCACCGGCATACACCAGCCACAGCGCATACGCACTGGCCAGCACTGCCACCCCAAAATCACGCCAGCGCACACCCGGCTCACCGGCATAGGCCTGCCCGCGCCAGGCCAGCTGCATGCCGAATGCCGTGGACAGGAAGTAGGGCACCAGGCTCATCGATGCGGCCAGCAGCACCAGCCCGGTGTAGCTGCCGGAACTGACCAGCACCAGCAGCAGGAACAACTGGATCAGGCCGTTGCTCCACCACAGTGCATTGGCCGGCACGCCGCGCGCGTTCTCACGGCCCAGGAAGGCGGGCATGGTGCCGTCACCTGCAGCGGCATAGAGCACTTCGGCGCACAGCAGCACCCAGGCCAACAATGCACCGAGAACGGAGATGATCGAACCGATGATGATCACCGTCGCGCCCCATTCGCCGACAATGGCGCGCAGCACATAGGCCATCGACGGATTGGGCAGTCCGGCCAGTTCCGCCTGCGACAGCACGCCCATCGACAACAGGCTGACCAGCACCAGCAGCAGCCACACGCCAAGGAAGCCGATCACCGTGGCGCGACCCACGTCGGCGCGCCGTGCCGCGCGCCGCGAATAGATGCTGGCCCCTTCGATGCCGATGAACACCCACACGGTCACCAGCATCATGCCGCGCAGCTGCTGGCCAAGGTCGCCGAGTGCAGGCGTGCCGAGGAAATCGGCGCGGAACACGTCCATGCGGAACGCGCCGGTGGCCAGGATCAGGAACAGCGCGATCGGCAGCAGCTTGGCCACGGTCACCAGGCCGTTGACGATGGCTGCAGTACGCAGGCCGCGCAGCACCAACAGGTGCACCGTCCACAACAGCAATGACGATGCGGCCACGGCGGCCGGGGTATTGCCTTCGCCGAACACGGGCATGAAGTGGCCAAGGCCGCTGAAGATCAGCACGAAGAAGCTGGCGTTGCCGAGCACCGAGGCAACCCAGTAACCCCACGCAGCGGAGAAGCCGATGTAATTGCCGAAGCCCTCGCGCGCGTATGCGTAGATGCCGGTATCGAGATCCGGTCGGCGGTTGGCCAGCGCCTGGAACACGAACGCCAGCATCAGCATGCCCGCGCCGCTCACCGCCCAGCCAATCAGCGCGGCGGCCGGACCGGCGCTGCGCGCTACGTTCTGTGGCAATGAAAAGATACCGGCGCCGACCATCGAGCCGACCACCAGTGCAGTCAACGCGGGCAGGCCCAAGCGCTGCGATGTCGCGGCCATGGAGATCCCCTGCGGCGGTGATGCCGCGTGCACACGGTAGCCTTGTGCCCGTGAACATGCCTGCAAGGGGCAGAACGACGAAGGCCCGGGCAGCTGCCCGGGCCTTCGAAGTTGCGTTGAAGAGTGTTGCCTGTATTACTTGAAAGTGTACTTGGCACCGACGGTGAAGTAACGACCGATGGCACCACTGAAGTGCAGCGGGTTGTAGTTGACACCACCGTAGGTGGACGGATCCAGCGGGGCGATGCGATCGAACACGTTCTGCACCGAGGCGTTCAGCTCGAAGGCTTCAGTGATGTTCCAGCGGCCCGACAGGTCGAAGGTGGTGAACGAGGAGATCTTCTTGACGTCCGTGCCGTCCGCATACGCGAACAGGTAGGATCCATTCGGGCCACGGAAGTCCTTGTTGTCCATCTTCGAGATGTAGTTGGCCACGCCGCTGACGCTCCACGGGCCCTGCCTCCAGGTGGTGCCGAAGTTGATGCGGTCCTTCGGGGTGCCGATGCAGTTGGTCACGTCGCAGTTGCCGTGAGTACCTGCGTAGTCGACGGTCACGTCGGCATCGGTGCGCTCGAACTTGAGTACATGGCTCCACTGCAGGTCCATCTCCAGCTGGCCAGGGCCGATGTCGAAGGTCTGGCGGATATCGGTATCGATACCCCGTACCCGGGTCGATGCAGCATTGATGTACTGCGTGTTGACCGCCAGGATGCTGCCCGTGCCGGGCACGCCGTTGAGCAGGTTGCTGTCACGCAGTACGTTGCCGGCGGCAATGGCTTCGGAAGTGCTGCCCTGGGCGATTTCGTTGGTGCGCTTGATCTGCCAGGCATCAATGGTCAGCGAAGTCGTGGCCGTGGGCTGCAGGACGATACCCACCGAGTAGCTCTTGGATTCTTCCGGCTTCAGGTCCTTGTTCGGGCGGGTGATGATGGCGACTGGCAGGGCGCCACAGTCGTCGTCGTTCGCACCTGGTGCGGGGTTGCCGCCGGGGCAACGTACCGGATCGGACGCGTTGGAGAAGGCGGCCAGGCCACCATCTCCGTTCTCGGCCGGGTTCGGTGCACGGAAGCCTTCGGCGTAGCTGCCACGCAGTGCGATCCAGTCGGCCGGGGTCCACTTGATGCCGATCTTCGGTGTCGCCTTGCCTTCACCGCTCTCGTACTTGTCGTAGCGAACCGCACCGGACAGTTCCAGGGTTTCCAGCACGGGCGCAGACAGCTCAACGTAGCCGGCGTACACGTTCTGGGTGCCGTCGTAGGCCGAGTAGCCCAGACCGATGATCTGGCCTTGGTCGGTATAGGTCTGCGGGGTCAGGCTGTTGCTGGTCTTGCGCCATTCGGTACCCAGTGCCAGGCCCAGCGGGCCACCCTTCAGGTCCATCAGGCTGCGCGACACGGTGAAGTCGAACATGTCCAGGCTGGACTTGGCTCGGGCACTGATGTCAGGCGAGATGAAGTCGTACAGCGCCTGCGAGTTCATGCCGGCGTTGTCACCGATACGCCAGACACCACCGGCGCAGTTCGGATTGGCCAGTGCGCAACGTACATTGTCGTAGTTGAGGAAGCCGGTACGCTTGTTGACCAGGTCGGTGCCGGAGTGCAGATACGCGGTGTCGTAGCTCCAGTCGCCCCAGTTGCCCTTGATGCCGACCAGGAAGCGGGTGAACTCATTGGTGTTGTTGGTCACGCGCGGACCGACATCCCATGCCGAATAACGCAGGCGAGAGGCCTGGCCGGGAATCGGATTGTCAGGATGGTTCGGACCCAGCACCGTAGCGCCGTCACCACTGTTGGCATTGACCGGGCCTTCCGGATAGCCCCAGCCACCTGAGACGCCCGACGGGGTGTTGCTGAAAGTGGTTTCCTTCTTCGAGTAGCCGATCTCGGTGTAGATCTCACCACCTTCACCAAAGGCAAAGCTGGCACGGCCAAACACGTTGACGTACTTCTCTTCCGGGGTCAGGTCGCGATACAGCTGGTTCGGATCCCACAGGCAGCCCTGCGCCTGCGCCGTAGCCTCGGTCTGGCCTGGAATCGTGGTCAGGCCAGCACAGCCCGGCAGGGCGACCAGGAAGGCAGGATTATCTTCGGTTACATTGCGGTCGTCATACACCGAACCATTCGGACCAACACCACCGCGGGTCTTGCCGCTGAGGAAGGCGCCGCCCAGGAACTGGGCATTGTTGCCGTAGCCCCACGGGCGGGTATCGCCGGTACCGATCCACTTCCGGTTCTTGCGATCACTGATCTTGATGGCATCGGTCTTTGCGACATCCAGGCTGAAGAAAGCGTTCCAGCCGTCGGTGGCCAGATCGCCGGTACCGGCGGTCAAGGTCGCCTTCTTCGCGTCGCCATCGCTGTCGCCGGACAGGCCGTAGGAGCCCCGAAGGATCGCGCCCTGGAAATCACTGCGCAGGATGATGTTGACCACGCCCGCGATGGCGTCGGAACCGTAGATTGCCGAGGCGCCGTCCTTAAGTACTTCCACGCGTTCCACGGCGTCGAGCGGGATGGTGCTCAGGTCGGTGAAAACCTTCTGGCCGTCATCGGCCAGGCCGTAGGTGGCCATGCGGCGGCCATTCAACAGCACAAGCGTCGAGCCGGCACCGAGGCCGCGCAGCGAGATGCCGGCGCCACCACCGGCGAAGCCGTTGCCGAAGGTCTTGGGAATGGAACCGGAACCGTCGGCGGTCAGCGTCTGCAGATATTCGGCAACCGTGGTCTTGCCGGTGCGGTCGATTTCCTGGCGGGTCACCACCTGCACCGGGGACGGTGTTTCAGTGTTGGTGCGCGGGATGTTCGAACCGGTGACCGTGATGCGGTCCAGGTTGGTGGCCTTCTCCTGCGCGAAAGCGGAGGTGGAAGCCACGGCGCCAACCAGCAGCAGGGTGCCGCCGGTAAGGATATGGGTGATGGACGATGCCAGGGTGGTGCGGCGGCGGCTGGCGGGCCGTTGGATCAGGTGTTTCACAGCTTCTCTCCTAACTGGAAAACCGTAGCGTTGAGGGCTGTCTCCGGTAGATTCCGGGACGGACCAATCTAGGTTTCCGGCGGGTGACGAAGTCGTGAATTTTTGCTTAATCAATAACAGTTGATCCTGTTCCGTCCGTGCCCGCCCGGACGGAAGGGCCGGCCCGGCAGATGGCCGGGCCGGCGATCACTTCAGTCCGGCAGCGAGAACTGCACCGGCACCATGCCGATGGCCGGCACGGCCACGCCATCACGCTGGGCCGGCTCGAAGCGCCAGTGCCTGAGCACCTGCTGGCGTGCGGCTTGGTCCAGGCTGCGCGAGCCACTGCTGCGCTCGATGCTGACCACCGCCGGCTGCCCGTGGGTGTCCACCTCTACCCGCAACAGCACCGTACCCTGCTCGCGATTGCGCAGTGCCGCCAGCGGGTAGGCCGGCGGCGGGGCGCTGCGGTATTGCAGCTGGGCGCCGGCCAGTGGTGTGGCGGTATCGATACTCGGTGCGAGCTGGGGCGGGGCCGGTTCGGCGGCCGGCAGTGCGATGCCCTGGGTTTCCTCTACGGTCGCGGTGGGTGCGGGCAGCGGCGGTACCACCGGCTGCGTCCGCGGTTTGGGCACCACCTGGACGATCTCTTTCGGCGGGATCGGAACCGGCGGCGTGGGCGGTGGCGGGATCTTCTCGATCAGCCTGACCGCAGTCTTGTCACGCGGGACCTGCACAGCCTGGTAGGTCGCCGGGATCAGCAGCAGCAGGAAGGCCAGCAGATGCAGGGCGATGGCCGCGCTCCAGGCGGCAACGCGGGCGGGGTCGAACTGCGGGGATGCAACGGGATACGTACGAACCATGGTCCACCTCCATGCCAGTGACGAAGTCCTCAACGCACCAGGGCCCGTGGCGGGGTTGCCGCACGCGGCTGGCAGTCCATCAGTAGCGCGACATGGCGGCCACTGCCTAGAGGCAGGGGGGCGATCGTTGGGCTGGCCTTCAGCCAGTGCCGGCTGCGGACATGAAAAAAGGCGGATCCCCTGCGGGATCCGCCTTTGCCGGCAATGACGAACGGGATCAGCGACCCAGTTCGAACACCACGTCCAGGTTGACCGAGACGGTCGATTCACCCGGTGCGACCGGGGTGGCCTTGTCCATCGCCGCGCCGGCCGACATGGCCCGCATCATCGGCATCGGGCGGTAGCCGCCGCCGGCGTTCTCGGAAATGCTGACGATGCGGCGCACCTGCAGGCCCAGCGACTTTGCATAGGTCTGGGCGCGGGCCTGGGCCTTCTTCAGTGCAGCCAGGCGGGCTTCGTCATAGACCGGTTCCGGCTGGTCGATCTCGAAGCTGGGGCCATTGATCTGGTTGGCGCCCTGCGCAGCCAGTGCGTCCAGCACCTTGCCCAGCTTGGCGATGTCGCGCACCTTCAGGCTGACCGTGTTGCTGGCCTGGTAGCCGGTGATCTTCGGCGCTTCGTTGTCGGCATAGCGGTACTGCGGGTTGAGGCTGACGCCACTGGTCTGCACGTCGCGCTCGGCGATGCCGGCGGCCTTGATCGCGGCCAGTACCTTGTCCATCTGCTGGGCGTTCTGGCGCATGGCGCTGTTGCCATCGGCGGCCTGGGTGACCACGCCGGCCGACAGGGTGGCCACGTCCGGCACGCGGGTGGCCTCGGCGTTGGCCGAGATGTTCAGCAGGGTGCCTTCGGCCGGAGCGGCGATCGACGGCGACGACGGGGCAGCATGGGCGGTCATCGAGGTTCCAAGGGCGAGGGACAGGGCGAGCAGCAGCGGGGTGGCGGTCAGGCGCATGGAGAACTCCTTGTTGTGCCGTTGAGGGTGGTGTCGTAGCGATGAACGCGCTGTGAGCCCGTTCGGGGTTGAGCGCGTTCCAGAACGGGTTGCCGACGATTCAGGTGGCAGCCTCAGGTTATGCTGTGCCGATGCTCTACCTTGCTTCCCGCTCCCCCCGACGC
This sequence comes from Stenotrophomonas sp. 22692, assembly GCF_052045015.1. Taxonomy (NCBI): domain Bacteria; kingdom Pseudomonadati; phylum Pseudomonadota; class Gammaproteobacteria; order Lysobacterales; family Lysobacteraceae; genus Stenotrophomonas; species Stenotrophomonas sp. 22692. Next base: position 12,698 of record NZ_JBQEMR010000036.1, on the reverse strand, counting down.
AACCAGCTGCTGGCCCGACTCGGACGCCCCTTCCAGGCCTTGGACCTGGAGGTCGTCGAGCAGCGCGCGCCCGCTGAAAGCGCCGAACAGTATGTCTGCCGGGTCGCCGCCGACAAGGCGCGCGCCGGCCTGGCCCGGGTGCTGGCCGATGACCCGCAGGCGCGGGTGCTCGGTTCGGACACCGAGGTGGTGCTGGACGGCGACGTGTTCGGAAAGCCCACCGACGCCGCCGATGCGCGGGCGATGCTGGCGCGTCTTGCCGGGCGTACCCATCAGGTGATGACCGCGGTGGTGGTGGTCGGCGCGGACGGGCTGGACAGCGAGCTGGTCATTTCCGAAGTGACCTTCGCCCCGATCGACGCCGCCGACATCGCCGCCTACGTGGCCACCGGCGAACCGCTGGACAAGGCGGGGGCCTACGCCATCCAGGGCGGGGCCGAGCGCTGGATCGAGCACCTGTCCGGGAGTTACTCCGGGGTGATGGGGCTGCCGTTGCTGCACACCGATCGTTTGCTGGCGCGCTGTGGCGTGCCGGCCCCCACTGCCGATGCCGCCAGGGAGGCTGCCGATGTCTGAGGAAATCCTGGTCAATGTGACCCCGCGCGAGACCCGGGTCGCGGTGATCGAAAATGGCATGCTGCAGGAACTGCACATCGAGCGCGGCTGGCGCCGGGGTGTGGTCGGCAACATCTACAAGGGCAAGGTACAGCGGGTGATGCCCGGCATGCAGGCGGCCTTCGTCGAAGTCGGGCTGGAGCGTGCCGCGTTCCTGCACGCCAACGACGTGGTGCGGCCGGCGCCGGTAGCCAGTGCCGACACCGAGAACACCACGCTGCCGCCGCCGTCCAGCGTGCCGATCGTCGAGCTGCTGCGCGACGGCCAGGACATCGTGGTGCAGGTGGTGAAGGATCCGATCGGCACCAAGGGCGCCCGCCTGACCACCCAGATCAGCATTCCCTCGCGCTACATGGTGCTGCTGCCGCAGTCCAAGGTGGTGGGCGTGTCGGCGCGCATCGAGGATGAAACCGAGCGTGCGCGCCTGAAGGCGCTGGTGACCGAACTGTCGGCGCAGCACGGGGGCTACGGCTACATCGTGCGTACCAATGCCGAGGGCCAGCCGGCCGAAGCCATCGCCGAGGACATCGCCTACCTGTCGCGCGTATGGAACGTGGTCGAGCGTCGTGGCCGCGAAGCGGCCTCCTGCAGCAACATCTATGAAGACCTGAGCCTGCCGCTGCGATCGGTACGCGACCTGATCCGCAAGGATGTGGACAAGGTGAAGGTGGACTCCAAGGAGACCTTCGCGCAGTTGCAGGCCTTTGTTGCCAAGTACATGCCGGTGCTGGCGGAGAAGATCGAGCTGTACAGCGGCGATCGCCCGATCTTCGACATGTTCGGGGTGGAGGACGAGATCGGCCGCGCGCTGGACAAGCAGGTGCCGCTGAAATCCGGTGGTTACCTGGTGATCGACCAGACCGAGGCGATGACCACCATCGACGTCAACACCGGTTCGTTCCTCGGCCAGCGCAACCTGGAAGAGACGGTGTTCCGCACCAACCTGGAAGCGGCACAGGCGGTGGCACGGCAGCTGCGCCTGCGCAACCTGGGCGGCATCATCATCATCGACTTCATCGACATGGATGATGCCGAGCACCGCCGCCAGGTATTGCGTACGCTGGAAAAGGCGCTGGCCCGTGACCATGCCAAGACCACGGTGTACGACTTCTCGCCGCTGGGCCTGGTGGAGATGACCCGCAAGCGCACGGTGGAAAGCCTGGAGCGCCAGCTGTCGGAAACCTGCCCGCAGTGCAGCGGCCGCGGCAGCATCAAGACCACCGAGACGGTGACCTACGAGATCTTCCGCGAGATCACCCGTGCCGTGCGCCAGTTCGATGCCGCGCGCCTGCTGGTGATCGCCTCGACCAAGGTGGTCGCGCGCATCACCGACGAGGAATCCGCGGCGGTGGCCGAGCTGGAGGAATTCCTCGGCAAGAGCATCCGCTTCCAGGCGGACGAGCAGTACCTGCAGGAGCAATTCGATGTTGTTCTGCTCTGATCCTCGCCGGCCGCAGGCCGGCGGTGGCCGATGAGCGCGCCGCCGCGCCTGCGACTGCGAAGGATCCGCCGTCATTTCATTGCTGCCTGCGCGGTGGGCCTGGTCGGGCTGGCACTGCTGGTGGGCACCCTCAGCCAGCTGCTGCCGCTGGCCGAGCGCCATCCCGACAGGATTGCCGCCTGGTTGAGTGAACGCGCCGGCCAGCCGGTGCGTTTCGACCAGTTGCAGACGGCCTGGACCCGGCGTGGTCCGCTGCTGCAGCTCAAGGGCCTGCGCATTGGCGCCGGCCAGGGCCTGGCGATCGGCGAGGCCGAGGTGCTGGTATCGATGTACAGCGGGCTGCTGCCCGGCCGCTCGTTGACCGAACTGCGCCTGCGTGGCCTGGCACTGGACCTGCAGCAGGGCGAGGACGGCCGCTGGTCGGTGCGTGGCCTGCCGCAGGCCGCCAATGGCGGGGACCCGCTGGATGCGCTGCGCCGTCTGGGCGAACTGCAGGTGATCGGGGGCCGCCTGGGCGTGCATGCGCCGGGGCTGGGGATCGATACCACGCTGCCACGCATCGACGTGCGCCTGCGGGTCAATGGCGACCGCCTGCGTGTAGGCGTGCGCGCCTGGGCCCAGACCGAAGCGCTGCCGTTGACGGCGGTGCTGGACGTGGACCGCGTGCGCGGCAACGGCCAGGCCTGGCTGGGCGCCGATCCGGTCGATTTTCATGCCTGGTCGCCGCTGCTGGCGGCCGGCGGTGTGCGCCTGCGCGAAGGCAAGGGCGAACTCAACCTGTGGCTGACCCTGCGCGATTTCGCGCCGGTGGCGGTGACCACCGATTCGGACCTGCGTGATGTCCGCATCGATGGCGCACCGATGCCCGCGATGGCGGCTCCGCAGCTGCAGCTGCAGCGGTTGCAGGCACGCCTGCGCTGGCAGCGCCAGGCCGATGGCTGGGCATTGCAGGTGCCGCGCCTGCGCCTGAAAACCGAAGAAGGCGAGCAGCAGCTCGATGGCCTGCAGCTGCAGCTCGGCAAGCAGCTGCGGGTCAGTTCTCGCGAAGTGCAGGCCGGCATCGCGCTGCGTGCGCTGGCCCTGAGCGATCGTCTTGAACCGGGCCTGCGTCGCTGGCTGTTCCTGTCCAGGCCGCAGCTGGACGTGCGCGAGCTGCAGCTGGCGGGCGAACGCGATGGCCCGCTGTGGGCGCAGGGCGAACTGCAGTCGCTGGGCTTCGCCAGCGTGGGCAATTCGCCCGGCCTGCGCGGCCTGGGCGGGCGCTTCGAAGGCGACGCGGATGGCTTCAGCCTGCAGCTGCAGTCGCAACGCCAGCTGCAGTTCGATTGGCCGACCGGCTTCGGCGTGCGCCACGATCTGCACCTGGCGGGCCAGGTGGTGGGCTGGCGCGATGAAGGCGGTGGCTGGCGCATCGGCACGGCAGCGATGCGCGTGGAAGGCACCGATTATGCGGCGGACGTGCGCGGTGGTGTCTGGTTCCAGGGCGACGGTACGCGGCCGTGGCTGCAGCTGGCGGCCAAGCTGGACGACGTGCCGATGACCGCGGCCAAGCGCTTCTGGATCCACTCCAAGATGAGCAAGGGCGCCACCGACTGGCTGGACATGGCGCTGGCCGGTGGGCAGGTGCGCAACGGCATCGGCCTGGTCAGTGGCGACCTGGACGACTGGCCGTTCGACAACAACGATGGCCGCTTCGAGGCGACCGGCCATATCACCAATGGTGACATCCGCTTCCAGCACGACTGGCCGTTGATGCGCCAGGTCGATGCCGATATCGCCTTCATCGGCCCCGGCTTCGACATGCACGGTCGCGGCGATCTGGCCGGCGTGGCGGTGCAGAAATTCGAGGCGGGCATCCAGGATTTCGGGCAGCAGCCGCTGTACGTGCGTGCCGATGCGCAGAGCGAGGCCGGCAGGCTGCTGGCCATGCTGCGGCAGAGCCCGCTGCACAAGGATTATGGCGACACCCTGGACAACCTCACCGCTGCGGGCCCGGCGCATGTGACCTTCGATCTGCTGCAGCCGCTGCACCACGATGAAGGTGGCGGCCACCTGCAGGGAACGGTCGATCTGGCCGGCGTGAAGCTGGTCGACAAGCGCTTCCAGCTCACCTTTGACAACATGCACGGGCAGGCGCGCTACAGCAACGGCGGTTTCGGCGCCGAGGAACTGGCGGTGCGCCACCTCGGCCAGGACGGTCGTCTGAGCCTGCGTGCCGGTGGCTACGTGCACGACAGCAAGCTGGCCTTTGAATCGCAGTTGTCGGCCAACCTCGATGCTGGCGTGCTGATCGACCGCGCGCCGGAAATGGCGTGGCTGAAGCCCTACATCGCCGGCACCTCGCCGTGGACCATCGCGGTCAATCTGCCCAAGGTCGCTCCGGGGGCGCCTGCGCCGCCCAGCGAGCTGCGGTTGAGCTCCGATCTGGTCGGGACCCGGCTGGACCTGCCGGCGCCGCTGGACAAACCGGCTGCCGAGCCGTTGGCGACCACCGTGGCTGCACAGCTGCCGATGGGGGCCGGCCGCATCGACGTGTCGTTCGGCCAGCGCCTGGCGCTGGCTGCGCGCAGCCACAACAACCAGACGGGTGTGCAGGTGACGCTGGGCAGCGACCATGCCGATCGCGAGCCGCCACCGAGCGGACTGTCCGTGAATGGCCGCAGCCCGACCCTGGATGCGCTGGAGTGGATCGGCCTGGCCCGTGGTGGCAACGACGATGACGGCATGCCGCTGCGTGCGGTGGATGTGCAGGTCGGCAAGCTGATGCTGATCGGTGGTGTGTTCGAGCAGACCCGGTTGCAGCTGCGCCCGGGAGCGCAGGCACTGGATGTACGCCTGGACGGCCCGTCGCTGGCCGGGCGCCTGACCGTCCCCAATGCAGACGGCGGCACCATCAGTGGCCAGCTCGACCGCGTGCACTGGCAGTCATTGCCGGCGGCTCCAGGTGTACCGGCCGCACCGGCACGGGTACAGGCAGGCGCCAATGACATGGACCCGGCCAAGCTGCCGCCGTTCGCGCTGGACATCGCCGACCTGAAGTTCGGCAAGGTGGTGCTGGGCCAGGCGGTGCTGCGTACGCGGCCGCTGGCCAATGGCCTGAACGTGGATGAGCTGCGCTTCCGTGCGCCCGACCAGGAGATCGACATCAGCGGTCGCTGGCTGGGCCGCACCGGTGGTGCCCGCACCGAACTGACCGCGCAGGTGCGCAGCGAGGACCTGGGCGGACTGATGCAGAACCTCGACTACGGCGGCCAGCTGCGTGGCGGTTCCGGCCAGGCGCAGCTGCAGGCCACGTGGAGTGGGGGGCCGTCGGACTTCCAGCTGGGCAACCTGCAGGGCCGCCTGGACCTGCACGCACGCAACGGCCAGCTGCTGGAGCTGGAACCGGGCGCCGGCCGCGTGCTGGGCCTGCTCAGCGTGACCCAGCTGCCGCGGCGCCTGATGTTCGACTTCCGCGACTTCTTCTCCAAGGGCTTCGCGTTCAACCAGATCGACGGCAGCATGCAGTTCGGCCAGGGCATGGCGCGCACAGACAAGGTGCTGATCGAAGGCCCGGCAGCCAACATCACCATCCGCGGCCAGGCCGACCTGCGCAACCAGCAGTTCGACCAGACCATCGACGTCAACCCGCGCGCAGGCAATCTGCTGACCGTGGTGGGGGCGGTGGCCGGTGGCCCGGTGGGGGCGGCGCTGGGCGCGGCCACCAATGCGGTATTGTCCAAACCATTGGGCGAGATTGGCGCCCGTACCTACAAGGTGACCGGTCCATGGAAGGAACCGAAGGTGGAAGTGATCGAGCGCAGCCGCGACAAGGCTCCGCCACCCGCGCCGGCACCGGCGCCGGCCATTCCGCCGACCGTCACCGGCCTGCCGCGCGCGCGTTGAGCGCGGCTTTCCTGTTCACGGGGCTTGCCTGAGCGCCCCCGCATCCCCAGATCGAGAACCATGACTGATATCGCCCTGACGCTTGCCCAAGACCGCCTGCTGCGCCCTGGTGGCCTGGATACCGCTGGCCTGGAGCACACCTTCGGGCAGCTGCTCGGCCCCGGTGTGGACTTTGGTGACCTTTACTTCCAGCACGCCCGCCGCGAGAGCTGGAGCGTGGAAGACGGCATCGTCAAGGACGGCGCGCATTCCATCGAGCAGGGTGTGGGCGTGCGGGCGATTTCCGGCGAGAAGACCGGTTTCGCCTACTCCGACGACATCCATGCCGATGCGCTGCGGGTGGCGGCGCAGTCGGCGCGCGCGATCTCGCGTGAAGGTGGTGCCCAGACCGGGCGCTCGCTGCTGCGCGGCAACGCGCGCGCGCTGTACCCGGCGCTGGACCCGATTGATGGCGTCGGCAACGAGGCCAAGGTCGAGGTGCTCAAGCGCCTGGACGGCTACCTGCGTGCTGCCGACCCGCGCGTGAAGCAGGTGATGGTCAGCCTGTCCGGCGGCGTCGATACGGTGCTGATCGCCCGCAGCGACGGCGTGCTGGGCGCCGACGTGCGCCCGCTGGTGCGCCTGAACGTGCAGGTGATCGTCGAGCACAACGGCCGTCGCGAGTCCGGCTATGCCGGTGGCGGTGGTCGCTATGGCTATGAGGAGCTGTTCGCCGACGGCCGCCCGGAAGCCTTCGCCCGGGAGGCGCTGCGCCAGGCGCTGGTGAATCTTGAAGCGGTACCGGCACCGGCCGGCGTGATGCCGGTGGTGCTGGGCCCGGGCTGGCCCGGTGTGCTGCTGCATGAAGCGGTCGGCCATGGCCTGGAGGGCGACTTCAACCGCAAGGGCACCAGCGTCTACGCGGGGCGCATCGGCGAGCGCGTTGCCGCCCCGGGCGTGACGATCGTCGATGACGGCACGCTGGATGGACGCCGTGGTTCGTTGAACATCGACGACGAGGGTCATCCCAGCCAGTGCACCACGCTGATCGAGGACGGCATCCTGGTCGGCTACATGCAGGACAGCCTCAACGCGCGCCTGATGGGCGTGGCGCCGACCGGCAATGGTCGCCGCGAATCGTTCGCGCACATGACCATGCCGCGCATGACCAACACCTACATGCGCGCCGGCCAGCATGACCCGCAGGAGATGATCCGTTCGGTGAAGAAGGGCCTGTACGCGGTCAACTTCGGCGGCGGCCAGGTCGACATCACCAGTGGCAAGTACGTGTTCTCGGCCACCGAGGCCTACCTGATCGAGGATGGCCGCATCACCACGCCGGTGAAGGGCGCGACCCTGATCGGCAACGGTCCGGAAACCATGCAGAAGGTGCGCATGGTCGGCAACGACCTGGCCCTGGACGAGGGCGTGGGCATCTGCGGCAAGGACGGGCAGAGCGTGCCGGTGGGTGTCGGCCAGCCCTCGTTGCTGATCGAGGGCATCACCGTCGGCGGTACCCAGGCCTGAGCCGGGCGATGGCCAGTGCCACCGCCCCTGCCGGCGAGGACTCAGTCCTCGTCGGCTTCGTCGGTTTCAATGGGGTCGGCGTCTTCGGCGCTGGCCTTCAGGCCCAACGCGGCCGGCAGCATCAGGGCACGCAGCACCTGGAAAATTTCGCGGTAGGCGCGCGGCGGCTTGTTCTTCGCCTTCTCGGCCTGCGCGTTGCGCACCAGCGTGCGCAGCTGCTGGCGGTCGGCCTGCGGGTAATCGTCCAGCAGGGCGGCCAGCGCCTTGTCACCTTCGGCCAGCAGGCGCTCGCGCCAGTCTTCCACGCGGTGCATCATCGCCACTTCGCGGCGGCCGGTTTCGCTGTTGGCGTCCAGCGCATCGCGGATCGCATCCAGCGTGGCGTCTTCTTCGCGGCGCATGTGCTTGGCCAGGAACGCCAGCTGGCGCTTGTGGGCGATGTGGGCGGTGATGCGCTTGCACTCGGCGATATGCGGCAGCAGGTCTTCCGGGATCGGCAGGCGCGCCAGCTGGGCCGGGGTCAACGACACCAGCTTCTCGCCCAGGGCCAGGACGTCGAGCGCGTCGCGCCGGTTCTGGCTGCGGCTCTTGTCGTGGAATTCACCGGTTTCTTCGTCGCGTCCGCGCATCGTTCCTACCTGATCTCAAAAAAAGTCGCCCGGCGTGATGCCGGGCCCAACCCGTACAGGATAAAGCATTGAACGTGATCGCCCCTGAAGTCGCTGTCGGCGACGACAGCCCGGCCCGGCTGGAACGGCTGGCCGACCTCTCCCAGCAGCTGCTCGACCGTGCCCGTGCGCTGGGCGCCAGCCAGGCCGAGGTCAGCTGCAGCGAGGACCGTGGCCTGGAGGTCAATGTCCGCCTTGGCGAAGTTGAGACCGTGCAGTCCACCCGTGACCGCGGTATCGCCGTCACCGTCTATTTTGGCCAACGCAAGGGCAGCGCCAGCACCGGCGACCTGAACGAGGCCAGCCTTGCCGCCACGGTCGAGCAGGCCTGCGCGATCGCCCGCCATACCGAGGACGACCCGGCCGCCGGCCTGGCCGAGGCGGCGCTGATGGCGACCGATTTCCCCGACCTGGACAGCTGGCACCCCTGGGCGCTGCAGGCCGACGAGGCGGTGGACCTCGCCCTGGCCTGTGAAAACGCCGGCCGCGAGGCCGATGCGCAGATCCGCAATTCCGACGGCGCCTCGGTGTCGAGCATGCAGAGCCTGTCGGTGTACGCCAATTCGCACGGTTTCTTCGGCCGTGAGCGTGGCACCCATCATTCGGTCGGCTGCGCGCTGATCGCCGGGCAGGGCGACGGCATGCAGCGCGATGGCTGGTATACCAGCGCGCTGGCACGGGAGGACCTGGAGGACGTGGGCCTGGTGGGTCGCCGCGCTGCCGAGCGCACCGTGGCCCGCCTGCAGCCGCGTTCCTTGACCACCGGCAGCATGCCGGTGCTGTTCGCCCCGGAAGTGGCGCGCAGCCTGGTCGGCCACCTGCTGTCGGCGGTGTCCGGCGGCGCCTTGTACCGCCAGGCCAGCTTCCTGCTGGACAGCGTCGGCCAGCGCCTGTTCCCGGAATGGATGCAGATCGACGAACTGCCGCACCTGCGCCGCGGCCTGCGCTCTGCCGCCTTCGACGGCGATGGCGTGGCGACCCGTGCTTCGGCGCTGGTTCGTGACGGCGTGCTGCAGCGCTACGTGCTGGGCAGCTATTCGGCGCGCAAGCTGGGCCTGCAGACCACCGCCAATGCCGGTGGCGTGCACAACCTGCAACTGGCCGCCAACGCGGGCTCCCTGCAGGAGATCGCCCGCCAGATGGGCGATGGCCTGCTGGTGACCGAGCTGATGGGGCAGGGCGTGAACGGGGTGACCGGCGACTACTCGCGCGGTGCCGGCGGCTTCCGCGTCGAGAATGGCGAGATCCAGTACCCGGTGGATGGCATCACCATCGCCGGCAACCTGCGCGAGATGTTCAGCAGCATCGAAGCGGTTGGCAGCGACGTCGACCCGCGCTCGCACATCCGGACCGGTTCGATCCTGCTGGGGCGGATGACCATCGCCGGTAATGATTGATGGCGTCGATGGCGTAAGCTATGCCCGCCTGACGCAACCAGCTTGGTGCTGGTGGGTCAAGACCACCCAATGAAAAGGAGTTTTGTCGTGAGCGAATTCGATAACGTCCCGCCGCCGCCGGCCACCACCGACGTGCCGGCCGACCAGCGCACCATGGCCCTGGCTGCCCACCTGCTGGGCATCTTCACCGGCTTCATCGGCGCGCTGATCATCTGGCTGATCAACAAGGACGATGCTGGCAAGGCCTTCGTGACCGACCAGGCCAAGGAAGCCCTGAACTTCCAGATCACCGTGACCATCGCCATGGTGATCAGCATGATTCTGACCATCGTGATCATCGGCGTCTTCCTGGCCCCTATCGTCGGCATCATCAGCCTGGTGTTCAGCATCATCGCAGCGGTCAAGGCCAACAACGGCGAAGCCTATCGCTACCCGTTCGCGCTGCGCCTGATCAAGTAATACCGGCTGCATGCGGAACTGAAAACGCCCGGCATTGCCGGGCGTTTTCATGTGCGGGGAGCGACGGGCGGTGCCCGGCGAGCAATCAATGATCGCGTTCGACCGCCAGCGTCGCCAGCGCACGCAGCGCATCGGCTTCCTCGCCATACCCGGCCAGGATCGATTGCATGCGTGCAGCGAGTTCGTGCAGCTGGGCCTTTGCGCCGTCCATACCGAGCAGGGCGGGGAAGGTGCTCTTGTCCTGCGCCTGGTCCTTGCCGGCGGTCTTGCCCAACTGCTCGGAACTGGCCTCGACATCGAGGATGTCGTCGCGTACCTGGAAGGCCAGGCCGAGTGCATCGGCGAAGCTGTCCAGCTGGGCCAGCTGCGGTTCGTGGGCCTGGCCGCACAGCGCGCCCATGCGCACTGCCGCACGGATCAGCGCGCCGGTCTTCAGCGCGTGCATGCGGGTCAATGCCGCCAGCGTCTGCTGCTGGCCGGTGGCATCGATATCCAGCGCCTGGCCGCCGCACATGCCGGACGCGCCGGAGGCGTGGGCCAGGGTCTGCAGGCAGGCCACGCGCAAGGTGGCTGGCAGCGGAGCATCGGCGAGCAGGCCAAAGGCACGGGTCTGCAGCGCGTCGCCTGCCAGGATCGCGGTGGCTTCATCGAAGGCGATGTGGGTGGTCGGCTTGCCGCGGCGCAACGCGTCGTCATCCATCGCCGGCAGGTCATCATGCACCAGCGAGTAGGCGTGGATGAGTTCGACGGACATGGCCGCCGCATCCAGGCTTTCCGGCTGCGCACCGAACAGGTGGCCACTGGCGTAGACCAGCAGAGGGCGCATGCGCTTGCCACCGCCCATCACCGAATAGCGCATGGCCTGGTGCAGGCGCTGCGGTGCTTCGGCAGGCGAGGGCAGAGCGGCGTCGAGCTGGCTTTCGATACGGTCGCGCCAGCGCGCGAACAGAACCTCAGCCGTCATGGCTGGGCGGATCGAAGGGTTCGGCTGCTTCCGGCTGCGCCGGATCGCTGAGCAGGCGCACGCGCAGTTCGGCCTGCTCCAGTGCCTGCTGGCACTGGCGATACAGACCGACGCCACGTTCGTAAGCACTGAGCGAGGCTTCCAGGGTCAGCTCGCCGGTTTCCATCTGCTCCACCAGCTGTTCCAGCGATTCGAGCGACTGCTCGAACTGGGCAACCGGGGAGGCGTTTTCGGGGGACTTCTTGGCCATGTGGCAAGTGTGGACGGGCCGCGCGCGGGGGTCAATTCACCAGCCGCCGGGACGCCACTGCAGCTGTGCCTGGTGGGCCTGCAACCAGGCCTGCAGTGGCGCGGAGATGACCACGTCGGCGGCGGCCAGCAACTGCGGGCCATCAAAGATCAGCGGCAGCTGCGCGCGTCGCCAGGGGGCGAGATGTTCGCGTTGCAGGCAGTCCTTCAATGCGTGCGAATGCTGGCGACCGGGCAGCAGGATGCGCTCACCGCCCACGCGTGCACGGACCTGCAGCGGGCGCTCGAAGGCGGCGCCGCCCTGCAGCCGCAGCTGGCCGCCATCGGGCAGCGGCAGGGGAGCATGCCCATCCCATTCGGCCTGCCACGCGCGGGGCAGCGATGGCAGCTGCGCGGGTAGCAGATAGGCATGCTCGCGCCATTGCTGGATGGCATGATCGTGCCAGCGCACCCGCGCCTGGCGATCATTGCCGGCCGGCAGCAGTTCGTCCAGGCCTTGCTGCAGCACCGTGGCCGGCAGTGGGGCGGCACCATGGCCGATCACCCAGGCGCGCAGCACGCGCGCGGCGCGTCCCGGTGACACCTGACGCAGCAACTGCAGCGACAGCACGCGTGGAGCGACTTCCAGGTGTGTGATCAGCTCGGCGTCTTCTTCATCCAGCAGTTCGCGGGTCTGCCGGCAATGCAGGACGCTGCCGGCCAACGCGGCGGCGGCGTGCGGCCAGCGCTGGCGCAACAGTGGCAGTACCTGCAGGCGCAGGAAGTTGCGATCGGCGTGGTCTTCGGCGTTGCTGGGATCCTCGATCCAACGCAGCGCGTGTTGCCGGGCATAGTCGAGCAGTGCGGTGCGCGGTGCGTGCAGCAAGGGACGCCACAGGCGGTGCGTACCGAACTGACTGTCATCGGCCATCGCGGCAAGGCCATCGACACCGGAGCCGCGCAGCGCGCGGAGCAGGAAGGTCTCGGCCTGATCGTCCTGGTGCTGTGCCAGCGCCAGTGTTTCGCCTTCGCGCAGTTCAGCAGTGAACGCTGCACGTCGTGCTTCGCGCGCTGCGCCTTCGAGGCCCAGGCCTGTGGTTTTGTCGATCTGTACGTGGCGCACGGCCAGCTTGACGCCCAGTGCCGCGCACTGCTGCTGGCAATGCCGTACCCAGTCGTCAGCTGCTGGTTGCAGGCCGTGGTGTACGTGCACCGCACGCAGCGCCGTGCCGGAAGCCTGGGCGCAGCGCCACAGCCAGTGCAGCAGCACGGTGGAGTCGACACCACCGCTGTAGCCCACCAGCAGCGGCGCATCCAGCGGAACGAGGGCAGGGAAGGCAGTCACGGCGGCAAGTATAGGGTTGCCCGGCAGGGCTGCGCCCTGCACCCGCTACGATCCAGAGCAACAGCAACAGCAACAGCAACAGCAACAGCAACAGCAACAGCAGAAGCTGGGTTCCTGAAGGACGGCGGGGTGGGCCCGGTTGCGGGAGACGCCGTAAACCCATCCATGGGGGCTTGGCCGCGGCATCCAT
>NZ_JBQEMR010000035.1:32666-39632 GCF_052045015.1 Stenotrophomonas sp. 22692 | reverse complement strand
CACCGCACGACCCCCCCCCCCCACCCCCCCCCCCCCCCCCCCCCCCCCGCTACCCACGTCGCCTGCGTTTCATCCCTGCGCCTGCAGCCATTCGCGGAATCGCTTCGCCGGTTCACGCTCGGCGCGCGAGCGCAATCGCGTCAGCCAGTAGCGCCCCAGCTCCAGCGTGGTGCTGAACGGCTGCAGCAGACGACCTTCGGCCAGCTCCTGCTCGAACATGCGCAGCGGCAGCAGCGCCACGCCGGCGCCGCCGACCGCGGCCATCGCCACTGTCAATGACGAATCAAACACCGGCCCGCGGGCTTCCACGCCACTCACTCCTGCCGCCTGCAACCAGCGCGGCCATTCGTCGCTGCGGTAGGAGCGCAGCAGCGACAGCGTGCCCAGGTCGCGCGGCTGTTTCAGCCGCCGCGCCAGTGCCGGCGCGCACAGTGGTGCGAAGGGCGCATCGAGGATCGCCGTACAGGCTTGACCCTGCCAGTCGCCATCTCCAAACCGGATCGCCAGGTCCAGGCCTTCGCCGGCCAGGTCGATGCGGTTGTTGTGGGTCTGCAGGCGCAGCTCGATGTCCGGGTGCGCGGCCTCGAACGCGGCCAGCCGTGGCAGCAGCCAGCCGGTGGCGAAGGTGCCGACCACGCCCAGCGTCAGCACTTCACGGGCCGGCCCGCCGGCATAGCGCGCAATGCTGGCGGAGATGCGCTCGAACGATTCGTTGAGCACCGGATACAGCGCCGCGCCTTCGTCGGTGAGCGCCACGCCGCGAGGCAGTCGGTGGAACAGGCGGATGCCGAGCCGGTCCTCCAGCCCACGGATCTGGTGGCTCAGCGCGGCCTGGCTGACACACAGCTCCAGTGCGGCACGGGTGAAGTTCTGGTGGCGGGCGGCGGCTTCGAAGGCACGCAGCGCGTTCAGTGGCAGGGTGGGATGCAGCATCGTCGAGTCGTGAGCCTGGATGATGGCTGATCCTAACGCCTGGGCAGGGAAGGCCGCCAATCGCAGGGATTGATGCAATAGACATCAATAAATCTAATGGCTTGTGCTGAATTTTCGCGCTGGTCGTCCTGGCCGTGGGTTCCAATAATCGAACGGTCCCCAGGAGAACCCCCGCATGCTCGCCCGTCGCCGATTCCTGCAGTTCAGTGGTGCCGCTGTTGCTTCTTCGCTTGCCCTGCCGTTGCTGGCACGTGCAGCGGGCAAGGCCGCCGCCAACGCACCCACAGATGCCGCCATCAACGCCGCCGGTGATTTCGCCGCGCTGGAAAAGGCCTGCGCAGGACGCTTGGGCGTGACCCTGCTCGATACCGCAAGCAGTCGCCGCGTCGGCCATCGCCAGGACGAGCGCTTCCCGATGTGCAGCACCTTCAAGAGCATGCTGGCCGCGACCGTGCTCAGCCAGGCCGAGCGCGCACCCGCGCTGCTCGACCGGCGCGTACCGGTGCGCGAGGCCGACCTGCTCTCGCACGCACCGGTCACCCGCCGTCATGCCGGCAAGGATATGACCGTGCGCGACCTGTGCCGGGCCACGATCATCACCAGCGACAACACCGCCGCCAACCTGTTGTTCGGCGTGGTCGGTGGCCCGCCGGCGGTGACCGCGTTCCTGCGCGCCAGCGGTGATGCGGTCAGCCGCAGCGACCGGCTGGAGCCGGAAATGAACAGCTTCGCCGAAGGCGACCCGCGCGACACCACCACACCGGCGGCGATGGCTGGTTCGCTGCAGCGTGTGGTGCTGGGGAAAGCGCTGCAGCCGGCATCGCGGCAGCAGCTGGCCGACTGGCTGATCGACAACGAGACCGGCGACGCCTGCCTGCGCGCGGGCCTCGGCAAGCGCTGGCGCGTTGGCGACAAGACCGGCAGCAATGGCGAGGACGCGCGCAACGACATCGCCGTGTTGTGGCCGCGCGCGGGCGGCGCACCGTGGGTGCTGACCGCCTATCTGCAGGCCGGCGCGATCAGCAATGAGCAGCGCGCCCTGGTGCTGGCCCAGGTGGGCCGGATCGCCGATCGACTGATTGGATGAGGTAACCGGGGTCATTCAAACGTGGCTTGCCGGATCGGTTCGGCGCGCGCATCCTGCGCGCGTTCGAACCCCACGGAAGACCCCGATGAGCCATGAGTTGATCTACCTGCTGCTGATCTTCGCGCTGCTGGTGATCCCGCGCGCGCTGCAGCGCTTCAGCCTGCCCGCACCACTGACCTGCCTGCTGTTCGGCATCATCGGCATGCTCTGGCTGGGCGACCAGGCCCACGATGCGGTGATCGGCCTGCTGGCCACGCTGGGGATTTCCTCGCTGTTCCTGTTCGCCGGCCTGGAAGTGGACCTGCAGGCGCTGCGCCGTGGCATGTGGCCGCTGCTGGCGCATCTGGTGATCCGTACCGGCACGCTGTTCGGCGTAGGCTGGCTGGCCTGGCGCTACGCGGGATTGCCCTGGCAGGCTGCCGGCCTGCTGGCCCTGGCGCTGCTGACGCCCTCCACCGGTTTCATCATGGATTCGCTGTCGCGGCTGGGCCTGAGCGAGGACGAGCGGTTCTGGGTGACCAGCAAGGCCATCGCCGGCGAACTGCTGGCGCTGGCGGCGTTGTTCATCGTGCTGCAGGCGGGCGATCCGGGGCATATGGCGCTGTCCAGCCTGGCCCTGCTGGCGATGATGGTCGGCCTGCCGCTGCTGTTCATCGGCCTGGGCCGTTGGGTGGCGCCGCACGCGCCGGGCTCGGAATTCTCGCTGCTGGTGATGGTGGGCATGGTCGCGGCCTACATCACCTACCTGCTGGGCGTGTACTACCTGGTCGGCGCGTTCATCGCCGGGCTGGTCGCGCGCCTGCTGCACCAGCGCATGCCGTTGCTGGCCTCGCACGAGAACCTGCATGCGCTGCGCCTGTTCGCCTCGTTCTTCGTGCCGTTCTACTTCTTCAACGCCGGCACCAAGGTGCCCGCCGAAGCGCTCAGCTTCGAGGCCCTGGGGCTGGGCATCGTGATCACCCTGGTGGTGCTGCCGCTGCGCATCGGCGTGGTCTGGCTGCAGCGCCGGGTCATGTTCGGCGAGAGCTTCCGCAGCAGCCTGCGGGTCTCGCTGGCGTTGGCTCCGACCCTCATCTTCACCCTGGTGCTGGCGGCGATCATGCGCGAGCGCTTCCAGATTCCGGCGGTGCTGTTCGGCGCGCTGTTGCTGTATGCGGCGTTGACCACGCTGCTGCCGTCGCTGGTGTTCCGTACCCCGTTCGATGTCGATCCGGTCGAGCAGGAACCTGCGGGTGAAGGCGAAGCCGCGCCGGTGGCAGCCACAGAAACACTGCCGGCGGCATCTGCCCTCGATCGCTGAGCGGATGCTGCGCGTGCGGTTTGCGCACTTCGGCCATGGCCGTTAGGGTTGGGGTATGAAACTGCCTGCCGCCGTCACCGCTTCCGTCCTCCTGCTCAGCCTTGCTGCCTGTACGCAGCGCTCCGACACGGTCGCCCATGATCTGGCGACCGCACCGGCCGATGCCTTCATGGCCGCCATCGCCGCGCATTGCGGCCAGGCTTACGCCGGCAAGGTGGTGGAGGACACGCCGGCGCCGACAGGGAAGGACCCGTTCGCCGGGCAGCGCCTGGTGATGCATGTGCGCGGCTGTGCCGACCCGGCGCATGAGCTGCGCATCCCGTTCCACGTGGGGGATGACCACTCGCGCACGTGGGTGCTGACCCGCACGCCGAACGGGCTGCGCCTGAAGCACGACCATCGCCACGAAGACGGCAGCCCCGACGCGATCACCCTGTACGGTGGCGACAGCACGCCGCCGGGCACTGCCGAGCGCCAGCAGTTCCCGGCCGATGCCGATTCGGTGGCGATGTTCCGCCGCGCCGACATGCTGGCCTCCACGCACAACACCTGGGCGATGGAAATCGATCCCGACCAGACGTTCGTCTACGAGCTGACGCGCCCGGACGGCCGCCGCTTCCGCGTGCAGTTCGATCTGAGCAAGCCGGTCGACCTGCCGCCTGCACCGTGGGGCGACGACAAAGCACCTGCGCCGTGATCCCGGGGTCGGATCCCTCCTGCGGAGGGTTCTGACCCCGATCCTGCAGTCACCGCGTGCCGAAACGTGCCCGGCAGCCGTTGCTCACCCACACCTGGCCACGCGAGTAGCCCCAGCTGCGGCCTTCCTGGCAGGCACTGCCGGACAGCTGCTGCTGCAGCACCGGGCGGCCCTGGCGCTCATCCCAGTCGCAGGTCTGCGAGCGGTTGTTGTTGCTGCTGCAGGTCACCGTGTAATTGCTGTTTCCGCCGCCCCAGCCACCGCCGCCACCGCCCCAGCCACGGGCTTCGGCGAATTCGGCACGGCAACCGCCACTGACCCAGACCGCGCCATTGCGCACGCCCCAGGTACGCCCTTCGTTGCAGGGGCTGCCAGACAGCTGGCGGACCAGGCGGGCATTGCGCCAGCCGACCGGGCAGCTGCGCTCACGGTTGTTCTGGCTCTCGCAGCGGATGGTCTCGCCGGGCCGGCCGTTGTTGCCGCCCCAGCCACCGCCATTGCCGCCGCCCCAGCCACCGCGGGCCTCGACGAACTCCGCTCGGCAGCCGTTGGTGACCCAGATGCTGCCGTTACGGCTGCCCCAGGTTCGTCCTTCATCACAGTCCGAGCCGGACAGCTGGCGCACCAGCTGCGCATTGCGCCAGCCGGTGTTGCAGACCCGTTCGCGGTTGTTCTGGCTTTCGCAGCGGACCACGCCGCTCTGCGCATGCGCGGAAGGGGCGGGCAGGGCAAGGGTACCCAGGGCACCCAGGCTGAGGGTTACGGCCAGGCTGGCCAGGGACAGCGGTTTCATGGCGGCATCCCATACGGTGGCAGGTGCCCGACTATAGGGAGGGGGGCGATCAAGCCGGTGTGACTGGCCGGATTTGCCCCGGCCGGGGCCTCGGCCGCAGAATACGAGGCTTTCCGGCCCCCATCCGGTGCCGGCGTTCTCCAGCGGAGCTTCCCCCCCATGCGTACCCACTTCTGCGGCCTGGTCGATGAGACCCTGATTGGCCAGACTGTCACCCTCGCCGGCTGGACCGACGTGGCCCGTAACCAGGGCGGCGTCTGCTTCATCGATCTTCGAGATCATGAAGGCATCGTGCAGGTGACCGTGGAAGTCGACAACGCCGACGTGTTTGCCGTGGCCGCGTCGCTCGGCTATGAGGACGTGCTGCAGGTGGAAGGCGTGGTGCGTGCCCGCCACGCGGTGAACGACAAGATGCGCACCGGCAAGGTGGAAGTGATCGCCACTGCCATCACCGTGCTGAACAAGGCCGCGCCGCTGCCGTTCCACGCCCACGAGAACCCGGGCGAAGAAACCCGCCTGAAGTACCGCTACCTGGACCTGCGCCGCCCGGAGATGCAGCGCATGCAGCGCACCCGCATCAAGCTGGTGCAGGCCCTGCGCCGCCACCTGGACGAGAAGGGCTTCCAGGACATCGAGACCCCGATCCTGACCAAGGCCACCCCGGAAGGCGCCCGCGACTTCCTGGTGCCGGCGCGCATGCACCCGGGCGAGTTCTACGCCCTGCCGCAGAGCCCGCAGCTGTTCAAGCAGATCCTGATGGTGGCCGGCTTCGACCGTTACTACCAGATCGCGCGCTGCTTCCGCGACGAAGCCCTGCGTGCCGACCGCCAGCTGGAATTCACCCAGCTGGACATGGAATTCGCCTTCGTCCGCGAGCGCGACGTGCAGGACTTCGTCGAAGACATGATCCGCGCCATCTTCAAGGAAGTGGTGGACGTGCAGCTGGACGCCAGCTTCCCGCGCATGACCTGGGCCGAGGCGATGCGTCGCTACGGTTCGGACAAGCCGGACCTGCGCATCGCGCTGGAACTGGTGGACGTGGCCGAGCTGGTCAAGGACAGCGAATTTGCCGTGTTCACCGGCCCGGCCAACGATGCCGAAGGCCGCGTTGCCGCGCTGCGCATCCCGGGCGGTGCGGCGCTCAGCCGCAAGCAGATCGACGAGTACGCCGCGCATGCCGCCAAGTACGGTGCCAAGGGTCTGGCCTACATCAAGATCGCCGACAACGGCGAAGTCAGCTCGCCGATCCAGAAGTTCTTCAGCGAGGAAAGCTTCGCTGCGCTGGTCGCGCACGTCGGTGCCGGCAACGGCGACATCGTGTTCTTCGGTGCCGGTGGCTACAACAAGGTCTCCGACTTCATGGGCGCGCTGCGCCTGAAGGCCGGCAAGGACTTCGGCCTGGTCGCCGACGGCTGGGCACCGCTGTGGGTCACCGACTTCCCGATGTTCGAGTGGGACGAGGAAGAACAGCGCTACGTCGCCCTGCATCACCCCTTCACCGCACCGGCCGTGGACGACATCGCCGACCTGCGCGCCAACGCCCGTACCGCCGTCTCGCGTGGCTACGACATGGTGCTCAACGGCAATGAGATCGGCGGTGGTTCGATCCGTATCCACCGTCCGGACATGCAGAGCGCAGTGTTCGAGCTGCTCGGCATCGGTGCCGAAGAAGCCCGCGCCAAGTTCGGCTTCCTGCTCGACGCGCTGAACTACGGCGCGCCGCCGCACGGTGGCATCGCCTTCGGCATCGACCGCATCGCCGCGCTGATGGCCGGCACCGAGTCGATCCGCGACGTCATCCCGTTCCCGAAGACCACCGGTGCACAGGATCTGATGACCGACGCGCCGTCGCCGATCGTTGACGCGCAGCTGGCCGAAGTGCACATCCAGGTTCGCCCCAAGACCAACTGATCAGGAGATCCAGGCAATGACCGAGTTCGCGTTTTCGCTGGAGTGGGAAAAGCTGGGCAATGAAGGTGCCGAGGCCAATCTGGTCACCGAGCGTGCACGCGTGTTCGGGGGCTGGCTGGTTCGTGTGGGTACCAACCCGGCGGCGATGGCCCTGACCTTCGTCGCCGACGGCGAAGGCCGTTGGGACGGTGAAGACTTCGGCGTCGAGGATTACGAGGACGACGAAGAGGAAGAGTACGACGAGG
>NZ_JBQEMR010000035.1:6015-32566 GCF_052045015.1 Stenotrophomonas sp. 22692 | reverse complement strand
ACGAGGAAGGCGAGGAAGAAGAGGACGAGGAAGGCGAGGAAGAAGAGGACGAGGAAGGCGAGGAAGAAGAGGACGAGGACGAAGAGGAATACGAGGAAGAGGACGAGGAAGAAGAAGCGGAATCGCCTGAAAAGGCTTGACCCGCCCTTCGCCCTGACGTCAACTTCCTGCATGTATTCGATCCGCCGCGCCACTGTGGACGACGCGCCGACCCTGTCGGCGCTGGCTGCCCGCACGTTCACCGAAACCTTCGGCCATCTGTATCCGCCGCAGGACCTGCAGGCCTTCCTTGAGGAGGCCTACACGGTCGAGCGCCAGCGCGTGATCCTGGCCCACCCCGACTACGCGGTGTGGCTGCTGGAGCTGGACGGGGAGGCGGTCGGCCATGCCGCCGCCGGCCCCTGTGGCCTGCCGCACCCGGACGTGAAGCCCGGTGACGGCGAACTCAAGCGCCTGTACCTGATCAAGACGCAGCAAAGCTGCGGCTGGGGCAGCCGCCTGCTGGAAACCGCGCTGGCCTGGCTGGAACACGAGGGCCCGCGCACCCTGTGGTTGGGCGTGTGGTCGGAGAACTTCGGCGCACAGCGCTTCTACGCCCGCTACGGTTTCGAGAAGGCCGGCGAATACCTGTTCCCGGTGGGCGACACGAACGATCTCGAATTCATCCTGCGCCGCGCACCGCGCGCAGCCTGACGTTCACCGCCGCTTGCTGCGCGCGCGTGTTCAATCACCGTACGTTCCCGCCCCGCTGACCGCCAGGCTGTTTGCATGACTCCCCCCGTATTGCTGCTGCATGGCATCTGGAATGCCCGTGCCTGGGTCGGGCCGCTGGCCTGGCGCCTGCGCGCACGTGGTTTCCAGGTGCACGCGTTCGGCTATTCCTCGGTATTCGGTGGTCCCGACGTGGCCGTGCCGCAGCTGCTGGAGCGGCTGACCGATGCCGGCCCGTTGTCGCTGGTCGGACACAGCCTGGGGGGATTGCTGGCGCTGGAGGCCTTGCGCCGCCAGCCGCAGCTGGATGTGCAGCGCGTGGTCTGCCTGGGCTCGCCGCTGCGCGGCAGTGGCACTGCGCGTTCGTTGTCCGAGCACGGCTGGGGCCTGGCGTTGGGGCGCAGCAGCGACCTGCTGCTGGATGGCCTGCCGGACTGGCAGGGCAGGGCCGAGGTTGGCCTGATCGCCGGTTCGGTGCCGCATGGCCTGGGCAGCCTGCTGGGGGCCATCGACGATGCCTCGGACGGCACCGTGGCCCTGGCTGAGACGCGCCTGCCGGGTCTGGCCGACCATTGCGTGGTCCGCACCAGCCACAGTGGCCTGGTGGTGTCGCCCGACGCCGCACGGCAGACCGCCCATTTCCTGCGCCACGGCCAGTTCGACCACAGCCGCGACGCGGCGGCAGCATAGGGGCAGGGGAGGCAGGGCCGCCCTGTAGAGCCGAGCCCATGCTCGGCTGCATTCCGTCGGGCCCATTGAGCCGAGCATGGGCTCGGCTCTACAACAATACGGGCCTAGACACGGTTGCAGCGCCCGATCAGGTAGAATCCGCGCCTTGATCCTGAAGCAGCCAGACGGTAGCACCCATGGGTAGAGGCCCCTCCATCGAAGCCCGCAAGAACGCGTCCGACGCGAAGCGCGGCAAGATTTTCACCAAGATCATCCGTGAGATCGGCGTTGCCGCGCGCGGCGGTGGAGGCGACCCCAACAACAACCCGCGCCTGCGCGTGGCGATGGACAAGGGCCTGGCCGTGAACATGTCCAAGGACGTGATCGAGCGCGCCATCAAGAAGGCCACCGGTGAACTGGAAGGCGTCGATTACGAGGAAATCCGCTACGAGGGCTATGCCCCGGGCGGCGTGGCCGTGATCGTCGACTGCCTGACCGACAACCGCGTGCGCACCGTGGCCGATGTCCGCCATGCGTTCAGCAAGTGCGGCGGCAACATGGGCACCGAAGGCTCGGTGGCCTTCATGTTCAAGCGCCTGGGCGTGCTCAGCTTCGCCCCGGGCGTCGACGAGGAAGCCATCACCGAGGCGGCCATCGAGGCCGGCGCCGATGACATCGTGGTCTATCCGGACGATGGCTCGATCGATGTGGTCACCAGCCCTGACGCGTTCAACGCGGTCAAGGATGCAATGACCGCTGCGGGCCATGTCGCCGACCACGCCGAGATCACCTTCCGCGCCGACAACGACATCAAGGTCGAAGGCGACGTCGCCCTGCAGGTCAAGAAGCTGCTGGACATGCTGGAAGACCTGGACGACGTGCAGGACGTGTACTCCAACGCCGAACTCGGCGCCGACGCCTACGCCTGAGCCGTCTTCGACGGCTTGGGCGCGGGCCGTTGAACGGTCACCGCGGACAGTCATGAGCCCATACGCCTGCCAGCGCCTCCCGTTCCGCCCCGCCAGGAGTGCCGCATGACCCGCATCCTCGGCATCGACCCCGGTTCGCAGCGGACCGGGGTCGGCATCATTGATGTCGACGCCACCGGCCGCGTCAGCCACGTGCATCACCAGCCGCTGGTGCTGCTGGGTGCCGACGACTTCCCGCAGCGCATGAAGCTGCTGGTGCTGGGCCTGGCCGACCTGTGCCGGGAATATCAGCCCAATGAAGTGGCCATCGAAAAGGTCTTCATGGCGCGCAATCCCGATTCGGCACTGAAGCTGGGCCAGGCGCGTGGCGCGGCGATCTCTGCCGTGGTGCTGCGCGACCTGCCGGTGCACGAATACGCCGCCAGCGAGATCAAGCTGGCGGTGGTCGGGCGCGGTGGCGCCGAAAAGCAACAGGTTCAACACATGGTCGGGCTCATGCTCAACCTGAAAACCAAGCTGCAGGCCGACGCGGCCGACGCGTTGGCGGTGGCGATCACCCATGCCCACGTAAGGGCAACGGCCAACCGCCTGGGGCTCAGTGCCCGCCAGGCGTGGGGCCGCAAATGAGGAGCTGCACGCAATGATCGGTCGACTGCGCGGCATCGTCGCCTACAAGGCGCCGCCGTGGCTGGTGGTGGACGTGAACGGAGTGGGCTACGAGCTGGAGGCGCCGATGAGCACCTTCTATGACCTGCCCGAGCTCGGCCGCGAGGTCACCCTGTACACCCATTACGCGCAGAAGGAAGACAACGTCTCGCTGTACGGCTTCCTGCGCGAGGGCGAGCGGCGCCTGTTCCGCGACGTGCAGAAGGTCAGTGGCATCGGCGCGAAGATCGCGCTGGCCGTGCTGTCCGGCGTCACCGTCGAGGAGTTCGCGCGCATGGTCCAGGCCGGTGACATCACCGCGCTGACCCGCATTCCGGGCATCGGCAAGAAGACCGCCGAGCGCATGGTGCTGGAGCTGCGTGACCGCGCCGCCCAGTTCGGTGCCGGCGGCGCGCTGCCCACCGGCAGTGGCCCGGCTCCGGCCGACCCGCTGTCCGATGCGACCGTGGCGTTGCAGCAGCTGGGCTACAAGCCGGCCGAAGCCGCGCGCATGGCCCGCGACGCCTTCAATGAGGGCGACGAAGTGGCCACCGTGATCCGCAAGGCGCTGCAGTCGGCGCTGCGCTGACCTGCCTTTCTTTCCCCCAACCCACCGCCTGAGCTTCGCCAGGAGTCCCATGTCCAGCAGTCAAACCCCGCACGCCGCCGCCCCAGGCGGCCATGGTCACGCCCCTCCAGCAGGAGGCATGGCGCTGATCATCGGTGCGATCGGCGTGGTCTTCGGCGATATCGGTACCAGCCCGCTGTACACCCTGAAGGAGGCGTTCTCGCCGCACTACGGGCTCAACAGCGACCACGACACGGTACTGGGCGTGCTCTCGCTGGCGTTCTGGGCACTGAACATCGTGGTCACGCTGAAGTACGTGACCATCATCATGCGCGCCGACAATGACGGCGAAGGCGGCATCATGGCGCTGATGGCGCTGACCCAGCGCACGCTGCGCAACGGGTCACGCTCGGCGTACGTGGTCGGCATCCTCGGCATTTTCGGTGCCTCGCTGTTCTTCGGCGATGGCGTGATCACGCCGGCGATTTCGGTGCTGGGCGCCGTCGAAGGCCTGGAGGTGGCCGCGCCGGGCCTGCATGCCTTCATCGTGCCGATCACCGTGGTGGTACTGCTGATGGTGTTTGCCGCGCAGCGCTTTGGCACCGAGAAGATCGGCAAGGCCTTCGGCCCCATCACGTCGGTCTGGTTCATTTCGCTGGCCGCGATCGGTATCTACAACATCGTCGACGCGCCGGAAGTGCTGAAGGCCTTCAACCCCTGGTGGGCGATCCGCTTCTTCATGGAGCACAGCTGGCACGGCATCTTCATCCTCGGCGCGGTGGTGCTGGCGGTGACCGGCGGCGAAGCGCTGTACGCCGACATGGGCCATTTCGGCGCCAAGCCGATCCGCCACGCCTGGTATTTCTTCGTTCTGCCGTGCCTGGTGCTGAACTACCTGGGGCAGGGCGCACTGGTGCTCAACCATCCAGAGGCGCTGAAGAACCCCTTCTTCGAGGCGGTGCCGCCGTGGGCGCTGTATCCGATGATCATCCTGGCCACCATGGCCGCGGTGATCGCCTCGCAGTCGGTCATCACCGGTGCGTTCTCGGTCTCGCGCCAGGCCATGCAGCTGGGCTACATCCCGCGCATGCGCATCAAGCACACCTCGCACGACACCATCGGCCAGATCTACATCCCGGGCATCAACTGGGGCATCGCGGTGATGGTGATCGGCCTGGTGCTGGCCTTCCGCAGCTCGTCCAACCTGGCCGTGGCCTACGGCATCTCCGTGTCGGCGACGATGCTGATCGACACCCTGCTGCTGGCCCTGGTGGCACGCTCGCTGTGGCCGAAGGCCCGCAAGTGGATCCTGCCGCTGTGCGTGGTGTTCTTCATCATCGACCTCGGTTTCGTCATCGCCAACGGCGCCAAGCTGCTGCAGGGCGCCTGGTTCCCGGTGGTGCTGGGCATCTTCCTGTTCACCATGATGCGTACCTGGCGCCGTGGCCGCGAGCTGCTGCGCGATGAGATCCGCAAGGACGGCATCCGCCTGGATACCTTCCTGCCGGGGCTGATGCTGGCACCGCCGGTACGCGTGCCGGGCACTGCGGTATTCCTCACCGCCGACCCGACCGTGGCCCCGCATGCGCTGATGCACAACCTCAAGCACAACAAGGTGCTGCACGAGCGCAACGTGTTCCTGCACGTGGAAACCCTGCCGATTCCGTATGCGATGGAAGGGCAGCGGCTGAAGATCGAATCGGTAGGCGACGAGTTCTATCGCGTCTACGTGCGCTTCGGTTTCATGGAGACCCCGGACGTACCGCTGGCGCTGATGCGCTCGTGCGACCACGGTGGCATCTATTTCGACCCGATGGACACCACCTTCTTCGCCAGCCGCGAGACCATCGTCGCGACCGCCAACCGCGGCATGCCGATCTGGCGCGACAAGCTGTTCGCGCTGATGCATCGCAACGCCGCTCCCGCGACCGGCTTCTTCCGCATTCCGGGCAATCGCCTGGTGGAACTCGGCGCGCAGGTGGAGATTTAATCTTCACCGTCGATTCATCCAGAGATCCATCCACGCATGGCGTGGATCTACCGTTTCGACCAAGGTCGACACCCACCAAGAGCAGGCAGAGCCGGCCATGCCATTCCGGCAGATTGCGGAGATCTGTCGAAGGCGGGGTGGGTCCGGTTGCGGGGGCGTGAGCCGCATGGATGCGGCGACCGAGCTTACATGGACGTACTTGCAGCGTCCCCCGCAACCGGACCCACCCCGGCATCCCCCAGGAAGCCAGCTTTGGCTGTTGCTCGGGCAGTTGCTCCGGCAGTTGCCTCTGCGGGTGCCGGGCGCAGCCCGGCCGAATCACCCCGCTTTTGCCGCATAATCAGCACATGACCGACGACCGCATCATCGGCGCCGGCGCCACCCGCGAGGATGACGCCGCCGACGCCAGCATCCGCCCCAAGCGCCTTGCCGACTACCTCGGCCAGGTGCCGGTGCGCGAGCAGATGGAGATCTACATCCAGGCGGCCAAGGGGCGTGGCGACGCGCTCGACCACGTACTGATCTTCGGGCCGCCGGGCCTGGGCAAGACCACCCTCAGCCACGTCATCGCCAACGAACTGGGCGTGGCCCTGCGCGTGACCTCCGGCCCGGTGATCGAGAAGGCCGGCGACCTCGCCGCGCTGCTGACCAACCTGCAGCCGCACGATGTGCTCTTCATCGACGAGATCCATCGCCTGTCGCCGGTGGTCGAGGAAGTGCTGTACCCGGCGATGGAAGATTTCCAGATCGACATCATGATCGGCGAAGGCCCCGCCGCCCGCTCGATCAAGATCGACCTGCCGCCGTTCACCCTGATCGGTGCCACCACCCGTGCCGGCCTGCTGACCGCGCCGCTGCGCGACCGCTTCGGCATCGTCCAGCGCCTGGAGTTCTACAGCGTCGAGGAGCTGACCCGCATCGTGCGCCGTTCGGCGGCCATCCTGGCCATCGACTGCACCGCCGATGGGGCAGGGGAGATCGCGCGCCGCGCGCGTGGTACCCCGCGTATCGCCAACCGCCTGCTGCGCCGCGTGCGCGACTACGCGCAGGTGAAGGCCGGCGGCCACATCGACGAGGCCGTGGCCCAGGCTGCGATGAAGATGCTCAAGGTCGACCCGGAGGGCTTCGACGAGCTTGACCGGCGCCTGCTGAAGACCATGGTCGACTACTTCGATGGCGGCCCGGTCGGCATCGAATCGCTGGCGGCAGCGCTGTCCGAAGAGCGCGGCACGCTGGAAGACGTGGTTGAACCGTACCTCATCCAGCAGGGCTTCCTGGTGCGTACCGCGCGCGGCCGCATGGCCACCCACAAGGCCTACCGGCACATGGGCCTGAAGCCGAAGAACCCGCCGCAGGACCTGTTCGCGGAGGTTCCCGATGTCGGTTGAGCCCCGATTCAGTTGGCCGACACGCATTTACTGGGAAGATACCGACGCAGGTGGCGTGGTCTACCACGCCCGCTACGTGGCCTTCATGGAACGGGCCCGGACCGAATGGATGCGTGCGCTGGGCTACGGCCAGGAGCGCATGCGCGCCGAGCATGGGATGGTCTTCGCGGTGCGCTCGATGCAGATGGATTTCATCAGGCCGGCACGGCTGGATGACACCCTGCAGGTGAGTGCCCGCCTGGTCCAGCTGAAGAAGGCCAGCATGGTCTTCGACCAGCAGATCCTGCGCGACGGCGAACTGCTGCTGTCGGCGCAGGTCCGCATCGCCGCACTGGAAGCGGCCAGTTTCCGCCCGCGTGGCATGGACGAGGCCGTCCTTGCCGTGCTGCAACCCCACCTCCACCCCGAATCCGAACACTGAGGAACAACGGATGATCGCAACGCTCCTGGCCCTGCAGGCCACGGTCACCGAGGCACTGCCGGCCGACGTCAGCAACGCCGCGACACAGACCCTTGCCCAGGCCACCACCGGCGGCGGCATCAACTACCTCGAACTGATGGCCAAGGCCAGCCTGCCGGTGAAGATCATCGTGCTGCTGCTGCTGGTCGGCTCGTTCGTCAGCTGGGTGATCATTTTCCGCAAGGCCCGCGTGTTCAAGCAGGCCACCCGCGAAGCCGACGAGTTCGAGAACCGCTTCTGGTCCGGTGCGGACCTGGGCAAGCTGTACAGCTCGGCCACCGACCGCAGCCGCAATGTCGGCGGCCTGGAAGCCATCTTCGAAGCCGGTTTCCGCGAATACACCCGCCTGCGCGACAAGCGTCGCCTGGATGGCCGCGCGCAGCTGGAAGGCGCGCAGCGTGCCATGCGCACCACCTACACGCGCGAAGTGGACCAGCTCGAGCGCAACCTGGAGCTGCTGGCCAACATCGGCTCGACCGCGCCGTACGTGGGCCTGGTCGGCACCGTGTTCGGCATCATGGTGACCATGCACGACATGATCAGCAGCGGTGCGCAGGCCGGCATCGCCGCCGTCGCGCCAGGCATCTCCGAAGCCCTGTTCGCCACCGCCATCGGCCTGTTCGTGGCGATTCCGGCAGTGTGGGCCTACAACCGCTTCACCACCCGCGTAGAGCGCATGTCGGTGCGGTTCGAGACCTTTGCCGAAGAGTTCAGCTCCATCCTGCAGCGCCAGAGCGCTGGCGACGAGTAAGCGCCTGACCCGGGAGTCCAAGCCATGTCCGCTGCCATCGGTCGCCGCAAGCGCCGCAAGCTGAAATCGGAAATCAACGTCGTTCCCTACATCGACGTCATGCTGGTGCTGCTGATCATCTTCATGGTCACCGCGCCGCTGCTCACGCTGAGCTTCGACGTCGACCTGCCGCAATCCAACGCCAAGGCGCTGGAGAGCAAGCAGGACCCGGTGATCGTCTCGGTGCGCCATGACGGCCAGCTCAGCCTGAAGCTGCCCGACGCCAAGGAACCGACCGCCGTGTCGGCCGAGGAACTGGAAGGCCGCTTGGCCGGCATCGCCGCCCAGGACAAGGGCGTGCGTGTGATCGTCGCCGCCGACCGTGCCGTGGCCTATGAAAAGGTCATCGCTGCGATGGATGTGATCAAGCGCGCCAAGGTAGACAAGGTAGGCCTGGCCACCGATGCACGCTGACGCCCTGCCACCTCCACAGCAGCGCGAACCCGGCTGGGGCCTGCCCCTGGCGCTGGCGTTGCTGGTGCACCTGCTGGTCGCGCTGGTCTTCATCGTGGCCTGGTTCTGGTCGCCCGAGCGCAACACCGACGCCGCCGCAGGCGATCCCTCGGTCGAGGCCAGCCTGGCGCTGTCCGCGTCGGAGGCCTCCGCCGCACGCCAGGCCCTGCGCCAGTCGGAGAAGCTGGAGGACCTGCCGCCGCCGGTGGCCGAACCGATCCCCGTACCGGAAGACACCATTCCGCCGCCGCAGCCGATTCCCGAACCGCGCCCGCAGGACGCTCCCACGCCCCAGCAGCAACAGGCGCAGGAGCGCGTCGCACAGCCGGACACCAAGGACCAGGAAGCAGTGAGCGCGCTGGCCATCTCGCAGGAGAAGGCCAAGCAGGAGCAGGAAGCCAAGCGCCGCCAGGAGCAGATCGACCTGACCGAACGCAAGCGCCAGGAAGAAGCGGAGCAGAAGCTGCGCCTGGCCAAGCAGCAGGAAGAAGACGCGAAGAAGAAGCTGGCCGATCAGGCGCGCCAGGCCGCAGACAAGGCCGAGGCCGAGAAGCAGAAGAAGATCGCCGAGATCCGTGCCCGCCGCGAGCAGGCCGAGAAGGAAGCCAAGCTGGCCGAGCGGAAGCTGCGTGAGGTCGCCGCCGCGCGCAATGCCGCCGGCAGTGCCGCCGCCGGTGCCAGCGGTGCATCCCAGCCAGCCGCCGGTGGTGGCGGTAACAGCGATGACCTGACTGCCAAATACGCTGCGGCCATCCAGGCCAAGGTGCGTGACACCTGGACCCGCCCGGACAGCGTGCCGCTGGGGCAGAAGTGCCAGGTGACCATCACCCAGATCCCGGGTGGCCAGGTGCTGCAGGCCAAGGTGGGCGCGAATTGCCCCTATGACGAGGCCGGCAAGCGCTCGATCGAGGCCGCCGTGCTCAATGCCCAGCCGCTGCCGTACCGGGGCTTCGAGTCGGTGTTCAACCGCACGCTCAACCTGACCTTTACCGCGCAGGATTGATCGGGCGAGGCAGGGCGGTCATCAGGCCGCCCACGCCCACGGATGTCGCACTTGCCTCTGGTGTGCTCGGATTCGACCGGGCAGGCTGTGGGCTGCTGTCGAACACCGTCCTGCAGGGCGGCGTGACCGGGGCAGACGGTGCGATGTTAGCCACGACGTTAACGGTGCGTGAGAAGACGGGCTGGAACTGACCCGGAATTCACGTACCCTTGGTTCATGATTGCGAAGCGGTTCACTCCCGCTTTGCTATCCCTCGTTCCGGTTTCCCCCTATTGAGCGCTCCATGAAAAAGATGCCTCGCTGGCTTGCCGTGTTTGCGGCCCTGTTGCTGCCCTTTGCTGCCCTCGCGCAGCAGAAGGGGCTGGATATCGACATCATCGGCGGCAATGCCTCCGCGCTGCCGATCACCATCGTGCCGGTGCCCTACCAGGGTTCGGCGGCTGCACCGCAGACCGACGTCGCTGGCGTGGTCCGTGCCGACCTGGAGCGTTCGGGCCAGTTCCGCACGCTGCCGGAAGCGCAGATCGTCGAGAAGCCGGTGCGCGGCGGCGACATCCAGTTCGCCACCTGGCGCGCGCTGAAGCAGAACTACATCGTGGTCGGCCGCGTGCTCGACGCCGGTGCCGGTGCCTACCGCGTCGAGTACGAACTGTTCGACGTGCCCAAGGGCGAGCGCCTGCTGGGCCTGGCGATGACCGCCCGTGGCAATGCCATGCGCGACGTCGCCCACCAGATGGCCGACGCCATCTACGAGAAGATCACCGGTGTGCGCGGCGCCTTCTGGACCCGCATCGCCTACGTGACCGCCAGCGGCAAGGGTGATGCCATGCGCTACGCGCTGATGGTGGCCGATTCCGACGGCTTCAACCCGCAGACCATCGTGCGCTCGGCCGAGCCGCTGCTGTCGCCGTCGTGGAGCCCGGATGGCAGCAAGCTGGCCTACGTCAGCTTCGAGCGTGGCAATTCGGCCATCTACATCCAGAACATCGGCACCGGCGCCCGCGAGCTGGTCACCAGCTTCCGCGGCATCAACAGCGCTCCGGCGTTCTCGCCGGACGGCCGCAAGCTGGCCCTGACCCTGTCGCGTTCGGGCAACCCGGAAATCTACGTGATGGACCTGGGCAGCAAGCAGCTGACCCAGCTGACCAACCACTTCGCCATCGATACCGAGCCGACCTGGGCGCCGGACGGCAGCGCGGTGTACTTCACCTCCGACCGCGGCGGCCGTCCGCAGGTCTACAAGGTCGGTGCGGGCGGCGGCAGCGCCGAGCGCGTGACCTTCCAGGGCAACTACAACGCCAAGCCCTCGGTGTCCTACGATGGCAAGAAGATCGCCGTCGCCCAGGGCTCGGGCAACAGCTACAAGATCGCGATGATGGACAGCTCGCTGGGTTCGCCCCGCTGGAGCACGCTGTCCCCGGGTTCGCTGGATGAATCGCCCAGCTTTGCGCCCAACGCAAGCATGGTGCTGTACGCCGCCCGCGAAGGTGGCCGTGGTGTGTTGTATGCCGTTTCGGCCGATGCGCGGGTTCGCCAGCGCCTGGTCCTGGCCGATGGTGATGTGCGCGAGCCGGCATGGTCCCCATACCGTACCCAGCGCTAAAAGAGTGTTAATATTTTCGCTGTCTTGAACCCCTCATCGGCCTAGGAGCCACAAAGGTATCGCCATGAACAAGTCCACCCGCGTTCTGCTTGTTTCCCTGCTGTCTGTGGCCGTCCTGGCCGGTTGCTCGAAGAAGGTGAAGGAAGAGCCGGCAGCCCCGGTTGACACCGGCACCTCGACCACCACCCCGACCGGTCCGTCGACCTCCGGCCTGTACGGCCCGGGCGACCTGGACACCGACGCTTGCCTGCGCCAGCGCGTTGTCTACTTCGACCTGGACAAGGAAGACGTGAAGCCGGAATTCCAGGCCATCATGGCTTGCCACGCCAAGTACCTGCGTGACCGTCCGTCCTCGCGCATCACCCTGCAGGGCCACACCGACGAGCGCGGTTCGCGCGCGTACAACCAGGCCCTGGGTGAGCGTCGTGGCAACGGCGTCAACTCGGCCCTGCAGGCCAACGGTGGCTCGGCTTCGCAGCTGACCGTCGTGTCCTACGGTGAAGAGCGTCCGGTCTGCACCGAGTCGAACGAGTCCTGCTGGTCGCAGAACCGTCGCGTCGAAATCGTCTACACCGCGCAGTAATCCATGCGCATTGGCATCAAACTGATGCTGGTCGTTGCGGCAGCCCTCGTGGCTGCCGCACCGGCGCATGCACAGCGACAGAGCCTGGCCGACCGCGTTGGCGCGATCGAGCAGCAGATGTACAACAACAGTGCCAACCAGGACCTGTTGAACCAGATCAATCAGCTGCGGCAGCAGGTCACCAGTCTGCAGGCCTCGATCGAGCAGTTGCAGCACGACAACGCCCAGCTCAAGCAGTCCGCCCAGGACCAGTACCTGGATCTGGACAGCCGCCTGAACCGGTTGGAAGGGGGCAATGCCGCCCCGGCCCTGCCGCCCGTTCCGGCGAGCGCGCCGAAGGCCGCACCGGCTCCGGCAAAACCCGCAGCGGCGGCCACTTCCGAGCGGCCGCCTTCCGTCCATGGTGATGCCGGCAGCCTTGCCGCCACCGGTGACGAGCGCACCTCCTACAACGTTGCCTTCGATGCCTTGAAGGCTGGCAGGTACGACGATTCGGCGCAGCTGTTCCTGAGCTTCCTGGAGTTGTACCCGAATGGCGTCTACGCGCCGAACGCGCTGTACTGGCTGGGCGAGAGCTACTACGCCACCCGCAATTTCCCGATGGCCGAGACCCAGTTCCGCGAACTGCTCTCGCGCTATCCGACCCACGACAAGGCCGCTGGCGGCTTGCTCAAGGTCGGCCTCTCGCAATACGGCGAGGGCAAGGTCGACCAGGCCCAGCAGACGCTGGAGACCGTCGTGGCGCAGTACCCTGGCTCGGACGCCGCGCGCACCGCGCAGGACCGTCTGCAGTCCATCCGCCTCGGCAAGCAGATCCGCTGATCCGCTGACCGGGCGTACAATGGGTGCCCTGTAGAGCCGAGCCCATGCTCGGCTGCTTTCGTTTCCGGACCGGCAAACCCGTCCGGTTGCTGTTGTAGAGCCGAGCCATGCTCGGCTGCTTTCGTTACCGGCCACGGTAGCCCACCCGCCACGTGTCCCACCAAGAACTCCCCGCCATGACCGCCGTTACCCCGTCCAGCGCCGCCGCCACCCCCAGTGAGATCGTGCAGTCGCCGCTGCCACGCCTGAAGATCACCGAGATCTTCACCTCGCTGCAGGGCGAAGCCGATACCGCCGGCTGGCCGACCGTGTTCGTGCGCCTGACCGGCTGCCCGCTGCGCTGCCAGTACTGCGACACCGCCTATGCCTTCCATGGCGGCACCTGGTGGGACATCGACGACATCGTGGCCGAGGTGCTGGCCCAGGGCGTGCGCCACGTCTGCGTGACCGGCGGCGAGCCGCTGGCGCAGAAGCGTTGCCTGGTGCTGCTGCAGAAGCTCTGCGATGCCGGCATGGACGTTTCGCTGGAGACCTCCGGCGCGCTGGACGTCAGCGCGGTGGACCCGCGCGTATCGCGCGTGGTCGACATCAAGACCCCGGGTTCGGCCGAAGTGGCGCGCAACCGCTGGGACAACCTGCCGCTGCTGACCGCCCGCGACCAGATCAAGTTCGTCATCTGCAGCCGCGAGGATTACGACTGGGCCAAGTCCCTGCTGGCCGAACACGATCTGGTCAAGCGCTGCACGGTGTTCTTCTCGCCCAGCAAGGGCGAGATCACCGCGCGGCAGCTGGCCGACTGGATCGTTGAAGACCGGCTGCCGGTGCGCTTCCAGATGCAGTTGCATAAAATCCTGTGGAACGACGAGCCGGGCCGATGAGCCCGCGCAGCGTTCCCTGATGTAGCTCCGGCGCGGGACAGCGTGCTGGCTTTCCCCTCCCAACCGGACGTTTTTCCCATGAAGAAGGCAGTCTTGCTTCTCTCCGGCGGCATGGATTCAGCCGCCGTCATCGCCATGGCCCAGGAACAGGGCTTCGCCGTGCATGCCCTGAGCGTGCGCTACGGCCAGCGCCACACCTCCGAACTGGATGCCGCCGCCCGCGTGGCCAAGGCCCAGGGCGTGGTCGCGCACAAGACCGTGGACGTGGACCTGCGCAGCATCGGCGGCTCGGCACTGACCGACGACATCGACGTACCCGAGGCCGGCGGCGCCGGCATCCCGGTCACCTACGTGCCGGCGCGCAACACCATCATGCTGTCGCTGGCGCTGGGCTGGGCCGAAGTGCTCGGTGCCAATGACATCTTCTGCGGCGTCAACGCCGTGGACTACTCCGGCTACCCGGACTGCCGCCCCGAGTTCGTGGCTGCATTCCAGGCACTGGCCAACCTGGCCACCAAGTCGGGCGTGGAAGGTGCGGGCATCAAGGTGCACGCGCCGCTGCAGTTCCTCAGCAAGGGCCAGATCGTCAGCGAAGGCGTGCGCCTGGGCGTGGACTTCGGCCTGACCGTGTCCTGCTACAACGCCGACGCCAACGGCGCCGCCTGCGGCCACTGCGACGCCTGCCGCCTGCGCGCGCAGGGCTTCGCCGAAGCCGGCGTGCCGGACCCGACGCTGTACGCCTGATCGCTCGGTAGAGCCGGCCGCTGGCCGGCTTCCCTGTGGGTGCGAACCCGATGGACCTGGTGGATGCCAACCGCTCCCTCGGTGGGTGCGAACCTTGGTTCGCACTCCCTGGCCCGCAAGGCATGGCCCGGCGCTACCGCTGCTGCAACCACCCCGATGCCTCGATAAACGCCCGCACCGCGATCGGATTGGTGTAATCCAACTCGATCATCCGCGCGATCCCCGCCTTCTCATCGGCCTGCTGGCGCATGTAATCCTGCGCGATGCGATACCCGGCGTAGTAACCCACATCACTCACCCCGAACGGATTTCGGCCGTTGTTGTACAGCCAGTTGTCCAGGTCATCGCCGTCCATCTCAGCGATGAAGCGACTGCGGATCTCCGCCTCGTGGCTCGTGCCGTAGTCATAGAAGGGTAGTGCCGGCCGACGCCCACTCAGTCGTTCGGCCACGTATTCGGCAACACCCTCGCGTACCGCGTACTGGGCCAGGCTGCCGGTGGTCTCGCGCTGCTGGGTATGCACGTACTCGTGCAGGTTGTTCTGCGCGTTGTTCGCGCCCGGCCGGCTGTCGTAGAAGATCCGTAGCCGGTCGCGCATCTTTTCGGGCAGTTCGCTCACGTCCACGCGCTCATCGCCCAGTGCCATCTCGGCACCGATCAGCACCTTGTCACCCAGCGTGGTGCCGCCGGTGCGCAGCACACCGACTGCGTAGGTGATGGTGGCCGGACGCAAAGCCGGGTAGAGCGCCCGGAATTTGGAAAGATCCCGTTCCAGTGTGGCGCTGGCCTGCTGCGCGTTGGCGGTCAACGGCCGAACCGACGTCCAGAAGCGCGGCCACGCGCGCATGGCCTCGGCGTATTCGCGGGCGGTGTAGTTGCGGACCTGCATCAGCGCATGCAGGCCGGGGCTGCCTGGATCGATGTAGCGCTCCTGCACGAGTGCGACCTGGCGTTCAACGTCGGGCTCGGCGCGTACCGCGTCATAGGTGGCCCAGAAGCGGCCGATGTCGTCGGTGACGACCTGGGGCGGGGCGGCCAGTGCCGCGCAGGGCAGCAGCAGGGCGGCAATGAGGCAGAGGGGCAGGCGCATCCGTGGCTTCGGGGAAGGATCACAGATGGGATGCGACGACGGCCCGGAAGGTTTAAGCCGGCGGCCCAGATCGGGTAGTGCCGGCCGCTGGCCGGCAACCTCGACGCACCAGGGTTTCACCCGGCCCGGCAAAGTAGGGTAGAATGCCCACCCCGCCGAAAGGCTGGGGCAGTGCAATGGGCCGTTAGCTCAGTCGGTAGAGCAGAAGACTTTTAATCTTTTGGTCGAAGGTTCGAATCCTTCACGGCCCACCAATTGCATCAATGACTTAGGCGCCCTTGTGGCGCCTTTTTCATATTTCCGGAAAAATTAAGTGGTTCCACGCTCGAGCACGTGCAGCTTATGAGGCGGTTGAACCACCGGCGGTTCGTGGTCGTATCGCTGTCGCATCTCTTCGATGACGTGACCACATGCGTTCTTGCGGTGCCTTCGGTGACGCCCCGATGTTATAGCCCACACAAGGCCAAACGCTTGGCGTCGGATGTGACCCGACGCGAATACCTCGGTGATGACGCGATGGAGCATCCCCCCCAGCGGGTGAAGCTACCTGCCTGCGCTGCTGCTGGCCCATATCTTCATTTCCCGTCTGAAGAATCAAAATTCTGCCGACATTGGCGGAATTCCTCCGCATGAGCCACTACCCATGTCCACATGGGAATCATCAGTACAAGAAGGTCCTTGCCCAGCGCTGTGATGCTGTACTCCACATGTGGCGGTACTTCGCGGAAATCCTGCCGGCTGATCAACCCGTCACGTTCCAATTGCCGGAGGGTGCGCGTAAGCATACGCTGGGTGATCCCCTTCATCCGTCGCGCGACCTCGGCATGACGCAGCGTTCCATACACGCCAAGCGCATGGATGATACCCAGGGACCAGCGGCTACCAGCGTGCGCTAGAACCTCCCGGCGCAGTCCATCTTCGTCCTCGCTCATCCCGTCGCATATGGCTTGAGAGTGCCTTAGGAGTTCTTCCGGACTCATGAACGGTGCGGTCGGTATCATCGATGTGCCTTCTTACGTGTGGGCCATTAGGCGAGCAGAATCGCCGCCATCGTACACACACAAGGCGATTTCCATGTCATCTCATATCAGCACTACCCCCTCTCGGTCGATCCTGGTGCTCGGCGCAGGCGAGCTTGGAATGCCTGTCATCCGGAACCTTGCACGTTTGGCCGTAAGTCATCCAGGTACACGGATCAGTGTGATGCTACGGGCGACGTCGATCGACTCAGAACTGCCGGAGAAGCAGCGGGTGGTCGATGAAATCCGCGCCTTGGGGGTGAATATCGTTGCTGGCGATCTGGTAACTGAATCAGTAGAAGCGTTGGCGGCCACTTTCGCGCAGTTCGACACAGTGATTGGATGCACCGGCTATGCCGCAGGCCGCGATACGCCAATGAAGGTCGCGCGCGCGGCGGTGAAGTCTGGTATTCCCCGCTACTTCCCTTGGCAGTTCGGTGTCGATTTCGATGCCATTGGGCGCGGTGGCCCTCAGGATCTTTTCGACGCCCAGCTGGACGTGCGCGAGTATCTGCGTTCGCAGACTGCGATGGATTGGGTGATCATCTCCACTGGGATGTTCACCAGCTACCTCTTCGAGCCCGACTTCGGTGTGGTCGACCTGATTGGGCATAAAGTGAACGCCCTGGGTTCGGCGAGCAACGCTGTCACCTTGACCACGCCGGATGATATCGGCGCAATGACAGCGCGCATCGTGTTCCACACACCTGGGATCCGCAACGAGATCGTGTATCTGGCAGGTGACACCATCCGCTACGGCGACCTTCCGGATATTCTGCAGAAGGCGTTCGGCGAACCTTTCGAGCTGACGATCTGGGGTGTACCCCAGCTCATGCAGGAACTGGCTAACGACCCGGGCAACATGATAAAGAAGTATCGCGCGGCCTTTGCCCAAGGCAGGGGCGTTGCGTGGGATGTGGAGCGAACCTTCAATGCGAAGATCGGGGCCGAGCTGCAGGGCGTGCAGGCATGGCTGGATTCCAACGTGCAGCGCTCCTGATTTGCTGCTGGGTTGTGAGGAGGCGCCTACTGGGCGCCCTTCTCATTGCCGTTCCCGACCGCACGCTCACGATGGTTGTACGTCGCGGCACACCAGTTCGCCAACGGCTCGGCAACCGGCGTCAAACGGTGGAGTCTTGGTCGTGGATCCCGTGCATATCGCTTGAGACGCCGGAAAAATTGTCGAGTGAGCTTAGGACCTGCAATGGTTTCACGCTCGATGGGCGGAAAAATAGATCGGCGCAAACGGTTGTTTTCAAAGGAAGCGCCAGCCTTCTTTTAATCTTTTGGTCGAAGGTTCGAATCCTTCACGGCCCACCATATGCACCAAGGGTTTCAGTCCTTCCCCCTCGCTCCGCAAAATATCGCCCGCTCCGCAATTCACTTCGTCGGGCTGGTCAGCGCACCGCGGCGGCTCCGCACATAGATCTCTGTCGTGGTCACTGACTTGTGGCCCAGCTGCTGCTGCAGCTTGGCGAATGTCGCCGGCCGAATCGGCCTTGTCCGTGCCTGCCTTCGCGCGCAGGTCGCGGAACTGGAATAGCGTGCTTTGTCGAATCGATAGCGCAGGGCATGTTTCCCGATCGGAAGCCAGTCCTCGCCCAGCAGCAGGCGCGTGCTGATCGGTGCGTCATCCGGGCGCTTCAGCGACAGCAGGCGATCGATCAGCACCTTCAGCTCGCCGGTGATCGCGATGCGCACCGGCGTCTTGGTCTTGCCCTGTCGCAGCACCAGCGTCCCGTCCTTGATGTTGCGGCGGTCCAGCTCGCGCATGTCGGTCGGCCGCTGACCGGTGAGGTAGGCAAGGTCCATCGCATCTTTCAGCACCTGGTCGGCGGCGTCGTACACGCGCTGCAGAATGTCGTCCTCCACGTACACGTCGCGGCCGTCCTCTCGGAATCGGTTCACGCCGGCGCATGGGTTTGGTAGGTCCGTGTAGCCCTTCTGCCGGCACCGGTTCCATAGGTGGGAGAGCAGCGACTTTTCACGGTTCGCAGCCACAGGCGCGCTGCGGCGCCACTGCAGGCAGTTGAAAACATGCGTCGGACGGATCGCGTCGAGCGGACCCGGTGGGTCGTCGAAGAACTGGATCAGCGAATCGAGCTCGCGGTTGTTGTTCCGCCGCGTTCCCTCAGACTTCGTCGGAATCACCTCGACGCGGTAGCGCTCGGCGGCCTGCCGGAACGTCAGCTTTGCATCGGCGGGGATCGTCGCCGCACGCTCAAGCTCGGCCCACTTCTGGATGGCCAGGCCATAATCGCTGCCCAGCGCAGTTTCCTTGCGCGGCTTGCCACCGTGGTCGTAGTAGTAGTGCACCACGCCGGATTTCTGCTTCCGGGGGCGGAACCGGGGGATAGCCCCCGGCTTCTTGGGTTTCCTTCCCATTACGCTGCTGCCTTGTTCGGTTTCCATTCCGTCGCCGGCGGCGTCTTCGGCTCCGGCTTGCCCTCGATCGCGGACCACAGCACCACTGGCCACCCGTGGGCGTCCAGATAGTGCCGGATCCCGTTGTTGCGCAGGAACTCAGCTTGGCCCTTGCGCCGCG
The DNA here is from genome assembly GCF_052045015.1 of Stenotrophomonas sp. 22692. Classification (NCBI taxonomy): domain Bacteria; kingdom Pseudomonadati; phylum Pseudomonadota; class Gammaproteobacteria; order Lysobacterales; family Lysobacteraceae; genus Stenotrophomonas; species Stenotrophomonas sp. 22692. The sequence continues at coordinate 13,676 of NZ_JBQEMR010000035.1, read as the reverse complement.
GCGTGCGGCACAGCGCCTTGATATCGTCACGGGACAGGTACCGCGCCACCTCCTGGCCGTAGAAATCGCGCAGCAACGCGTTCACCAGCTCGATCACCAAGACATCTCGCTCAAATGCTCCTTCGCGGAGTACGAGGCCATGGCCGAGCTGATGCGCACCTCGGTCGGGCGCTTTGTGGTCTCGATCAACGACCATCCTGAGATCCGCGAAGTGTTCGCCGGCTTCGACCTGGTGCCGCTGCAGCTGGACTACACCAGCGGCGGCGGGCAGGGAAGAGGAAAGAAGTTCGGAGAGCTGATCATCAAGAGCTGGGACGACAGCCAAGCCACCTTGCTGTAGACGTCACGCAACATGCTGGAGCAGGTCCTCGCGATTGTTGCGTGGCGTGTTGACGGCGCGGCTGAGGCGGCAGGCCAGCTATTGCTGGCGGCTTGCTGCGCCTCTCGTTCATTATTTTCGTGTCGTATCGCAGTGTAGTAACGAGACAGCGCGCACCATCGTCTTGCGGTGAATTCATCGCGATGGAGTGATTTATGTATGAACGACGTCGACGGCTACAGATACGCATCCAGCACCAACTTGAAGGGCTGCGAGCGATATGGATACGGGTCAAGTATCGGAGTGAAAGGCTTCAAGCGATACGGGTACATGCTCGACGCAGAAGTGATCGTTCCATGGAGGCTGCGTTCCTGCGAGCAGCGAATCCAGCTCAAGATATTCAGTGAGAGTCGTGCGCGAATATAGTGGAGTATGTTTGGAATGCTGAAGTCTTGTAAGGGTGAGTGATAACGATTGGTGTGAAATTGGAGTGGATGGCGTATAAATGCGCCGTCCATCTTCGTTCCGTTTGCCTGCAGATGGTTTGGTGTGTGGCTCATTAGGTGGCCGTGCAGCGCGACTCCTTGAGAGGTCGGTCGTCAACAGAATAGGGGGCGTCATCAGGAGAGGAGGTGGTCCCAGCATCGAGACGCAAGGCGTCTTGCAGCGGCCTCATTGTCTGCACGGCCAGAACGCATTTCTAGCCTTCTAATCAAGTCATCGGCCCAGGCGTCACGGCTTCCGTGGGGATCTCTTGTGTAGATATCACATGCAATTTTGATGATTGGCTGGATATCTAGTCCGAAACTGGCCCCTGGGAATTCTCCAGTCCCGAACTTAGCGCGCCAGTGGACAATTTCTCGTTCCACATCAACATAATTTTTATCCCTGCTCATGGCACTTTCCTCGAATGCACCGAGGTCACTGTACGCCTGTTGGTCGAATGGGCTCATTCATGTGCCTGGTTCAGTCTTCTCTTGCAAAGCGACCTGCAGCTAACGGGGGGGAGTGCATGCTTCTGATGCGGTGAGTCCACCGCGATGGAGTAATGTTATGAATGACTTCAAACGTGATGCATCCAATACCAACAAGCCGGCTGTGGCGGAGCCGGATGCAGGGAAGCAGAAGCAACAGCAACAGGAGCAGGAACGCCAAGACAAGGAGTCCAAAGAGCGTAACGCCAATGAAGGCGGGGCTCATAAGTCGAATAAGTAAGATCGACTGCGAGTAGTTGAGAGAGGGTGGCGCAGGCTTGCGCTGCCCCTTTTCTGTAGAAGGAGCGGCGATCCGTGGACAGGTTGAGAGATAGGAGCACGGATGCAGAGACTTTGATGGTGCGGGTGGCCTATCAGCTTAGGTGCCCGTCTGAGACGACGTTGCTGCCATGCAAGAGGTGCCGGAGACCAAGCCCTGGCGGCTACCTATGTGCCAATTGCCTATGCGACGACCTCGCCGTTCTGATTGAGAACTCGGGGGCTGCAAGTAGATGGCTTTCCTCAGTAAAGATTGCTATCCAGGATGAAGGGACTGTCCTTCGATATGCGAGGAAGACTGCATCTAAATAGCTTTTTCTCCTCCGCCTTCAAGTCGGTAGCGTGAAGGGCATGGCTTCGAAGTTTGACATTGAACTAATCAGGGAGAAGTGCCATGGGCCTTCAAACCATGCAGTCTAGAATTGAGACCCGCCTCAATGACTTGATAGAGATATCACGAGACGGGAAGGCGTTCTATGAGGAGGCCTCGGATCGAATAGAGAGCTCGGAGCTTTCCGATCTCTTTATGGGTATTGCAGGCGTGAAAGGCGAGCTGGTCGAAGAGATCAGTAGAATTGTCTCCAGAAGTGGTGGTCGTCCTGCAGAGCGAGGCACATTGGTGGGTGCAATGCATCAGTATTATGGGAAGATGCTCGCGGCGTTTGGCGAGACCCAGTACCAATACTTGAAAGAGTTGGAGAAGTCTGAAGAGCGTCTTGTTCAGACGTTCAACGAAGTTCTCAATGATCCGGAGCTATCACAGGACGTGAAGAGGGAGGTTGCGCGGATGATTCCCAAGGTCAGTGAATGCCATTCCGTCATGTTGAATCGGCTGCAATCGATGCATCGACACTAAGGTCGAATTTTCCGCTGCTATCGGATAGTCCACATATGTCCTGCGCGTACGCTCGGCTCGCACGTTCTGTGGTTGGAGTGGTCGAAATGCGTTGCAGAGTCGTAGCGCTGGCGCATCGGCCTGACTTGTTGATCAGGTTCAGTCGATTGCAAAGCCGTTGACGTGAGCCTGCATACGCAGTCGCGACGAGCAGAAGCCAGCGCCGACAAGCTTGAAGGCCGGATACGCCCAGATGCGTTTTGCGTCGTTGGCCTCCGTAAAATGGCTCGGGACCAAGACGAAATTCGCGACGAAGATAGGCAGTCCTCCATAAAATATCTGGGGGCAAGTAATTGATTTGTAAGAAAGGATGGACGGACTTTTAATCTTTTGGTCGAAGGTTCGAATCCTTCACGGCCCACCATTGCATCCCAATGACCCAGGTCATTCAGAAAGGCACCGCAATGCGGTGCCTTTTTTGTTGCGCTCGTCCAGGGCAACTACTTCGTCCGCGCAGTCTTCGCTTTAGCCGCCGCGTCAGTAGCCTCCTGTGCGGCCGTTGCTGCTGCATTCGCAGAACGTGCCGCCTCCGCTCTTGCCGCCTCGAAATAGGTGAGCCGCTGCAGACTGGTTCTGCGTTCCAGTTCCATTGCTGCGGCGAAGCTCTCCGGATGCTTTGCAGCACAGGCCTCCTGCACCAGTTGCACGGCACGATCAGACAGCCCGGGCTGGATGTTGCCGAGCAGGCAATCGGCATACGGAACGGGCGCGGCCGAGCTAGCGGCCAGCGCGGCGATGAGCAGGGCACTCAACATGCAAACCTCCTTGTAGGTTTCGAAGGGACTGGCAACCAGTCCGTCCCAAGTATGGACCGGATCTGGGTGAAACGGCGGCTACGCCGGCCGGATATCCCGGCACACCCGTTCCGCCAGCCCGCGGCAGGCGAAGAACAACCCATCGATTAGCCCCTCATCCAGATGGCGGTCGGGCGTGGCCATCGAACGGCAGCGTTCGGCGGCGTGCAGCATTTCCGCCACGATCAGCATGCCAACGGCGGCACGCTCCGCGTGTGCCATCGCCTGTTCCCGCCCGGGCGGCAGATCGGTTTCCGGCCAGGGCAGACCGTCGGCGCCGTCGCCATCGCGGATGCCCTTGAGGCATCCCCATAATGCGCATCCACGCATGGCGTGGATCTACTTTCGCCTGAGAACAATCGCTGCGATGACGGCTGCGATGCCGACCGGGATCAGGACGACCGCCAGAAGAATGATCCAGTGCCAAATGCTGAATCCCCCCATGTCCCAACTCCTTGTAGGAAACGATGAATGTTAGCAAACGCGATTGCAGTCATCTCCCGATACAGTTCAAGCATCGCGCAGCGCCGTAGCATACGTGCAGGCATGCCGAATCGGCCGACGCCTTGGCCTTGGCGTTATGCTCGGCACTTTCCCAGGATGGGCCGCTCCATGCGCTTGATCGTGCTGTCGCTGTTGTTGTCCGCTGTCTCCGCCGCGCCGCTGATGGCCGCCGAAACCGCGCCGCCCGCTGCCGCCTTGCCTCTGGTCATCGGCGAGACCTTCACCATCGAATCGAAGGCGCTGGGCGAAACCCGCCGCATCAACGTCTACCGCCCGCAGCCATGGGGTCTGGACCCGAAAACGCCGCTGCCGGTGCTCTACATGCCCGACGGCGGCATCGGCGAGGACTTCCTGCATGTGGCTGGGCTGGTGCAGGTGCTGACCGGCAACGGCAGCATGCGCCCGTTCCTGCTGGTCGGCATCGAGAACACCGAGCGCCGCCGCGACATGACCGGCCCCAGCAAGGACCCGCAGGACCAGAAGATCGCGCCACGCATTGGTGGCTCGGCGGCCTACCGCACGTTCCTGCGCGATGAACTGATGCCGCAGGTGCGCCAGCGCTACCCGACTACCGACGAACGCGCGTTGATCGGCGAGTCGCTGGCTGGCCTGTTCGTGGTCGAAACGCTGCTGCAGGAACCGACACTGTTCAACAGCTACATCGCGCTGGACCCCAGCCTGTGGTGGAACCGTGGTGCAATGCTGGCCGGGGCGGCCAAGCAGCTGCCGGCGGAGACGCGTGCGCTGCCGCGCGTATTCCTGGCCAGCAGTGGGCAGCCGGAGCTGGCCGCATCCACTGCACGACTGGCCGAGTTGCTGCAGCAGGCTTCGCCGTCGCCGCTGGTGAAGTACCTGCCGTTGCCGGAAGAAACCCACGCTACGATCTATCATCCGGCCGCATTGCAGGCGCTGCGCACACTGTTCCCGGCGCCGCCGGCCTCGCCCTGACCGCACTGGCAGCGGGTTGAGCACCATGCAAGGATGCGGCAGCGGCGCCATCCGGTGCGCCGCCCGCAATGGGAGCGTGTGGATGCAGCGTGTGCGTGGATGGAGTGTGGCGGCCTGCCTGGCCGTGAGTGGCTGTGCGATGTCGGTGGCGCCGCCGGCAGCGCAGAGTGAAGCGAAGGAGAGCCCGGCCGCCGCTGTGTCGGGCGTGGTGCTGCCGGATACCGAAGCGCTGCGCGTGCACGATCCGATCGGCCGCGATTATCCGGTCTGGGTGGCGTTGCCGGCCGACTACGCCGCACATCCGGAAAAGCACTATCCGGTGCTGTACGTGACCGACGCGCTGTACAGCTTCCCGCTGGTGCGCAGCGTGCGCAACCTGGTGGGCCAGAAGGGTGTCAACCTGGAGGATTTCATCCTGGTCGGGCTGCCGCCGCAGGAAGGGCTGACCTCCAAGCAGAGCCGCTCGCGCGACTATACGCCCAGCGATCCGGCGCGTACCGATCCGCGTGATTACAGCGATGACGTGAGCTACGGTGGCGCGGCGCACTATCGCGATTTCCTCGCCGAGCGGGTGCTGCCGATGATCGATGCGCGCTACCGCACTGATCCGGCGCGGCGCGCCTATGCGGGTCATTCCTATGGTGGCCTGTTCGGCGCCTATGTGCTGACCACGCGCCCGGACATGTTCCGCACCTACATCCTCTCCAGCCCATCACTGTGGTTCGACGACCATCGGGTGCCGCGCATGCAGGCCGAGGCCAAGGCGCCGGCGCAGCCGACCACGGTGGTGCTGTCGGTGGGCAGCTTTGAAACGGTCAAGCCCGAACCGCGTTATTTCACCCGCAACGACATGCTGCGCCACAACGCAGAATTCGCCGAGCAGCTGCGCAGCAGCGGGCGATCGTTGAAGGTGGAGAACATGGTGATCGATGACGAGGATCACTTCACGGTCTACCCGGACATGATCACCCGCGCACTGCTGAAGGTGTTCCCGGGTAGCGGGCCGTACAGCAGCGGTTGATCGCAGGTTCAATCCACGCATGGCGTGGATCTACCGGGGTTGTTGACGTGGATCCACGCCGACGAGAAACGGAATCAGTAGATCCACGCCATGCGTGGATGATCCCCTCAGGCCGCGCTGGCCTGCGGCGGCGGCATCAGCGCGGCATCCGCTGCGTGGCGGAAGCACAGGCGGATGGCATCGAGCAGCTCGCTCATGCTGTATGGCTTGGGCAGGAAGTGGATGCCGGCGCGCAGCTGCGGCAGCACGCGATGCTGATCCATGCCGGAGGTGACCAGGATCGGCAGCTGCGGCAGGTGCTCGCGCACGCGGTTGGCGGTTTCGATGCCGCTGATGCCGCCCAGGCAGACGTCGGTGAACAGCAGGTCGAACGGTTCACCGGCGTTGAGCAGGCCCAGCGCGGCCTCGGCGCTGCTGACAGCGGTGACCTGGCAGGCCTGGCTTTCCAGGGCGAGACGGCTCAGTTCCTGGGTTTCCTCGGCGTCCTCGATGAGCAGGACGCGCGGTTCCACAAAGCGCTTGGACAGCAACATGACGCGGCAACTCCGGACAACAGGGGGAGCGAAAGGCGCGCAAGTATGCGCAAGCCGGTAGTGATCCCGGCGTGCACGGCAAGCTAAGTGGGCGTTACAACCGCGTCTGGCGCCGGCGATGCACGTGCCAGGCCAGGATCGCGACCGCGAACAGGGCGGTGCCGATGCGCAGGCCGGTGGCCTGCCAGCCCAGTGCAACGGCGTCATCAAGGCTGAACACGTTCCAGGCCAGGTTCATCGACATGTGCAGGACCAGGCCGCACCACAAGGTGTCACCGTCGAGGTGGTCGAGCCAGGCGAAGATGAAGCCGCCCAGGGCGATCACCGCCCCGACGAACAGCGCGAGGCCGCCGCCGTCGAATCCGCCGAAACCCAGCCAGTGCACCCAGCCGAACAACAGCGCCTGCGGCAGTGCGAGCCATGGCCAGGGGGCGCGCACGATCTTCACCAGCAGCACGAAGCCGAGGCCGCGGAACAGCACTTCCTCGGCCAGTGGGAACAGCACTGCCAGCATGGTGGCATCCAGTACGGTCAGTGCCTTGTTCGGTGTACCGAGCAGCGCCAGGCCCAGCCAGCAGGGCAGGCTGGCCAGCAGTACCCACATCGGGCCGCTCCAGCCGTTGCCGCGCAGCCCCAGGCTGGTCATCAGGCCCATCCCGCGTGGCCGCAGCAGCGCGGCCAGCAGGAGTGCCACGAGCACGGCCAGCGCGTTGTCGAGCAGGCTGCCGCCGTAAGCAATGGGCAAGGCGGGAATCGGCGTGCCTGCGGCGGCTGCGATGTCGCGCAGATTCAGGCCAACGCCGACGCCGAGCAGCACCAGCAGCAGGCGCGCGGCGCTGGGCAGGCGGGACAGGACGGTCATGCACGCACTCCCTGCGGAACCAGCATGCAGTGTGGAAGGGGGCCGGGCACGCTGGCACGCGCCGGAAGTCCCTGTGCCATCGGTCATGTGTTGCCGCACAGTCATCACAGGGCAGGTACAGTCGTTACCAGACCGACAGGAGCAATGCCAATGCTGTGCCCCGTGTGCAAGACCCAGACCCTGCAGATGGCCGAACGCCATGGCATCGAGATCGACTATTGCCCTGGTTGCCGTGGTGTCTGGCTGGATCGTGGTGAACTGGACAAGATCATCGAGCGCGCGGGTGCGGGTAGTGCGGTACCGCCGCCCGCCCCGGCGCAGTCGCAGCCGGCCGCCGCGCCGCCGCCGGTGATGCATCGCGACACCCGTCATCTGGGCCAGCGCTACGAGGAAAACCGGGGCCAGCAGTACAGCCACGGCTACAAGAAAAAGAAGAAGGACAGCTTCCTGTCGGAGTTGTTCGATTTCTAGTTTGTAGCGGGGGGGGGGGGGGGGGGGGGGGGGGGGGGGGGGGGGGGGGGGGGGGGTGGGG
>NZ_JBQEMR010000035.1:0-6005 GCF_052045015.1 Stenotrophomonas sp. 22692 | reverse complement strand
TCCCCCTTCTGTTTTGTTTCCCCTACCCCCCCCCCCCCCCCCCCCCCCCCCGCTACATGGAGCGCGTGATCACGGCCGCCGCAGGATGAGCTCGCGGTCATGCGTGTCGCCGACGATGAAGTCGTACTCGCCGACCTTGCTGCACCCATAGCGCGCGTAGAAGCGCTGCGCGCCGAAGTTTTCTTCCCATACGCCCACCCACAGGGTGCGGCGCTGCGGCTGGTCCAGCCAGGCCATGAACGCGTCCATCATGCGTGCACCATGGCCGCCGTTCTGGTGTGCAGCCAGAATGTAGAACCGCTTCAGTTCGATGTCGCCCTCGCATGCATCCGTGTGCGGCAGGGTGTTGGCACCGGCGGCCAGATAGCCGACCACGGCGTCACCGTCCATCAGCAGCCAGATGGCACTGCGTGGGTCGGACAGTTCGATGCGCTGCGGTTCGCTGCTGTAGTGATCCTGCAGGAAATCGTGCAGGTCCTGCGGCGGATATGAGTCGCCCCAGGTCTCGGTATAGGTGGCGATGGCGATCGCCGAAAGCGTGTCGACGTCGGCGAGGGTGGCGCGGCGGATCTGCAACGACATGGCGGTGCCTGCATTGGAACGTGGCGCAGTGTAGCCGGCCCCGGCGGCTGCCGGGGCTGGCCACTGCTCACGTAACGCTGCTCAGAACCACATGCGCACGCCAGCGACCCAACGCGTGTCGCGCGCGTGGTCACCGGCATAGTCAGAGGTGTCGCCGAAACTGCGTTCGTGGCTGATGCCGATGTACGGCGCGAAGCGGCGGCTGAACTCATAGCGCAGTCGCAGCCCGGCTTCGACCTTGTTCAGGCCACGGCCGATGCCGTACTCCGGTTCATCCTTGGCTGCCACTGTGGCTTCCAGCAGCGGCTGCAGGATCAAACGGTTGGTCAGCAGCACGTCGTACTCGACTTCGGCCCTGGCCAGCACCTGGCCGCCGGAGCCCATGTACAGCGTGGCCGAGCTCTCGAACTTGTAGGGCGCCAGGCCCTGGATGCCGATGGCTGCCCACGTGCGGGAGTCGGCCGGCCGGAAGTCCTGGCGCACACCGACCAGCACGTCCCACCACGGCGACACGCTGCGGCCATACAGTGCTTCAAGCGACGATGATTCGGTGCGGCCACGGCTGCGTTCGCCATCGGTGCGTAGCCACAGGCGGTTGATGTTGCCGCCGATCCAGCCTGTGGCCTCCCAGGCCTGGCCGTTGCTGCTCTTGCCATCCCAATGCTCGAGGCGGTCGATCAGCAGCAGGCTGTTGATCTCCGGCGCATGCTCCATCGCACCGTGGGCGATGGGCGGGAAGGCGGCGGCGCGGTCGGCGTCGGTCGGGACCGGGATCGGTTCGAGGGGTTCGGTCGGTGCGGGCGCGCCGTGACCCATCGCCGAATGGTCCATCTGCGAATGGTCCATCTTCGAGTGGTCCATCGTGGAGTGGTCCATGCCGGCGTGATCCGCCGCACTCATGTCCATCTTCAAATGATCCATCTTCGAATGATCGACCGGTTCGGCGGGCGTCTTCGCGGTCTTCGCCGGCGCGTCCATCGCGGCCATGTCATGGCCTGCGTGCGACTGCGCGAACACCGGCAATGCGGCGGCCAGGCCCAGGGCCAGCAGGCTGGGGGAAAGCAGTGAGCGGCTCATTCTTCGATCCTCACTTCGCGCATCATGCCTGCTTCCATGTGGTACAGCAGATGGCAGTGGTAGGCCCAGCGGCCGAGCGCATCGGCGCGCACGCGATAGCTGCGGCGCGTGCCCGGCGGCATGTCGATGGTGTGCTTGCGCACCTGGAATTCGCCCTGTGCGTTTTCCAGATCGCTCCACACGCCGTGCAGGTGGATCGGGTGCTGCATCATGGTGTCGTTGACCAGCACGATGCGCATGCGCTCGCCGTAGTTCAGCCGCAGCGGCTCGGCGCTGGCGAACGGGATGCCGTCGAACGACCAGGAGAATTTCTCCATGTGGCCGGTCAGGTGCAGCTCGATCTCGCGGCTCGGCTCGCGGCCATCAGGATCCTCGAACAGGCTGCGCATCGCGCCGTAGGTCAGCACCTGGCGGCCGTTGTCGCGCAGGCCGATGCCGGGGTCGTCCAGCTTCGGTTCGGTGGCCGAACTCTGCATGTCCACCAGCGGGTTGTTGCGTTCGCTGGCCGGATGCTTCGGTGCCTTGCTGGCGGTATCGCCGCCGTGCGCGCCGTGGCCCATGCTGGCACCGCAGCCGCCTTCCATGCCCTTCATCGCGGCCATGTCGTGGCCACCGTGCCCACCACTGCCCATGTCGTGCCCCATGTCGCTCATCGTCAGCAACGGGCGTGGGTCGCGTGCGGGAATCGGTGCCTGCAGGCCATGGCGAACCGCCAGCGTGCCGGCGGCGTAGCCGGTGCGGCCCATGTCCTGGCAGAAGATCGTGAAGGCGTCCTGGCCGGTGGGTTCGACCAGCACGTCGTAGGTTTCGGCGGGAGCGATGCGGAATTCGTCGATGCTGACCGGGTGGATGTACTGGCCGTCGGCGGCGACCACGGTCATCTTCAAACCGGGGATGCGCACGTCGAAATAGGTCATCGACCCGCCATTGATGAAGCGCAGCAGCACCTTCTCGCCGCTGCGGAACAGGCCGGTCCAGTTGCCGGCCGGGGCGGTGCCGTTCATCAGGTAGGTGTAGGTATGCGCGTTGATGTCGGAGATATCGGTCGGCGTCATCCGCATCCGGCCCCACATGCCGCGGTCGGACAGCGCGGCCGACCAGCCGTCGCGCTTCACGTCACGCAGGAAGTCGGGCAGCGTGCGCTTGTAGTAGTTGTCGTGCTCGGCAAGCTTCTTCATGCGCCGGAACAGCGCGCCCGGGTCCATGTCGGTCCAGTCGGACAGCATGATCACGTGCTCGCGGTCGTGGTGGTACGGCGCCGGTTCGGCCGGATCGATGATCAGCGCACCGTACAGGCCGGCCTGCTCCTGGAACATCGAGTGGCTGTGGTACCAGTAGGTGCCCGACTGCTTCAGCTGGAAGTGGTAGTGGTAGGTCTCGCCGGGGCCGATGCCGTTGAAGCTCAGGCCCGGCACGCCGTCCATGTTGGCCGGCAGCAGGATGCCGTGCCAGTGGATGGAGGTCGGGTGGCGTCCCAGCGTGTTGCGCACGAACAGATCCACGGTCTGGCCTTCGCGCCAGCGCAGGATCGGCGCGGGCAGCGAGCCGTTGACGGTGATCGCCGGGCGGGTGCGGCCGGTGAAATTGGCCAGCGATTCGCCGATGGCCAATTCGATGCGGGTGTCGCTGAGCACGGCGGGGGCGCCGGCCAGGCGTGGGGCAGCCGTGGCGGCGGCGAGCGCGCGCTGCGGCACGCCGACAGCGGCGATGCCGGCAACCACGCCACCGGCGGCCAGGCCCTGCACGAACAGGCGGCGCGACGGCATGGGCACAGCGCCCGGACCGGGGGGAATGCGGGTATTCATGGTGGTGACTCCAGACACGTAAAGACGCCGGCAGGTGGCCGGCTACGGTGCGCAGGGCGCACGGTGTGTGTGGAATCAGCCGATGGGAGGGCGGGAGATCGGCGGCAGCGGCGGCGCCGGACGGCCAGTGGCTGGCATCGGCTGCGGGGCCAGCGACAGTGCTGGGCCGGCCAGGTACGGCAACGGCTGCACCACCAGCAGCGGGTGCTGGGCGCAGCTGCGCACGCAGTCCTTGATCTGGCAGTGGGCGTCGTGGGCGGGGGCCTTGGCCTGCGGGGCCTGGTCGGCCTGCATGGCGGCGTGGTGGTGGCAGTCGGCATCGCCGCCGCCATCAAGGGCGGCTACCGCGTGGGCCATCCGGCCCATTTCCTCGTGACCACTGGCCATGGCCGCGTTCAGCCCGTTGAGCAACAGGCTGAGCATGAGCACGACACGGAGCAGGGTCGAGGCCAGGGACATGGCGTTAATCTAGCTGCAAGTGGGCTCGGCTCTACAGGGGTACGAGCGCACGGTTGGCGACGGGGAGGCGCCTGGCCACGGCCCGGCGCTACCCTTCTTCACGCACGATTTCGACCAGGCGCGGGCCGTAGCGGCTCAGCTTGGTGCCGCCGATGCCGCCGACCCGGGCCAGTTCATCCAGGCTGGTCGGGCGTTGCTCGGCGATGTTGCGCAGGGTGCTGTCGTGGAAGATCACGAAGGCCGGCACGTTCTGTTCGCGGGCCAGTTCGGCACGCAGGCCGCGCAAGGCGTTGAACAGGGCCAGATCCTGCGGCAGTACCGACAATCCGGTGCGTTGTGCGCTGCGCTCCCGTCCGCTGGTGCTGCTGGCCGGGTCGCGGCGCATGCTGATCTGGCGGCGGCCGGTCAACACGTCACGGCTGGCATCGGTCAGGCGCAGGCCGCCGTGGCCCTCGCTGTCCACTTCCAGCAGGCTGGCGGCGACCAGCTGGCGGAACACGCTGCGCCAGGTGCGCGCATCCAGGTCGCGGCCGATCGCGTAGGTGCTCAGCTTGTCGTGGCCCTGCTGCCTCACTTTCTCGTTCTCGCTGCCTCGCAGCACGTCAATCAGATGGCCGACGCCGAAACGCTGGCCGCTGCGGTAGACACAGCTCAGCGCCTTCTGCGCTGGGATAGTCGCGTCCCATGAGGCCGGCGGTGTCAGGCAGTTGTCGCAATTGCCGCAGGGCTGGGGATAGGTCTCGCCGAAACCGGCCAGCAGCACCTGGCGGCGGCACTGCATGGATTCGCAGTAGCCCAGCAGGTGGTCGAGCTTGCCCCGCTCCAGCTGCTTGCGTTCTTCGCCGGCCTCGGACTGCTCGATCATCTGCTTGAGCAGGACCACGTCGCCCAGGCCGTAGCACAGCCATGCTTCAGCGGCTTCGCCATCACGGCCGGCGCGACCGGTTTCCTGGTAGTAGCCTTCCATCGACTTGGGCAGGTCGGTATGCGCTACGAAGCGCACGTCCGGCTTGTCGATACCCATGCCAAAGGCGATGGTGGCGCACATCACGATGCCATCCTCGCGCAGGAAACGGCGCTGGTTGTTAGCGCGCACTTCCGGCGGCAGGCCGGCATGGTAGGGCAGGGCGTTGAAGCCTTGGCCGCAGAGGAATTCGGCAGTCTCCTCGACCTTGCGCCGCGACATGCAGTAGACGATGCCGGCCTCGCCACGATGGCCACGCAGGAAGTCGGTCAGCTGCTTGCGGGCGTTGTCCTTCTGCACCACGGTGTAGCGGATGTTGGGGCGGTCGAAGGAGCTGACGAAGTGGCGTGCTTCCTGAAGGTCCAGGCGTTCGGCGATCTCGCGCTGGGTCGGCGGATCGGCGGTGGCGGTCAGCGCGATCCGGGGGATCTGCGGCCAACGCTCGTGCAGCACGGTCAACTGGCGGTATTCGGGGCGGAAGTCGTGGCCCCATTGCGACACGCAATGGGCTTCGTCGATGGCAAACAGGGCGATCCGGCTGCGCGACAGCAGCGACAGGAAGCGTCCGGTCAGCAGGCGCTCGGGGGCGACATAGAGCATGTCGAGCTCACCGGCGAGCAGTTCGCGTTCGACCCGGGCGGCCGTTTCGGCGTCCAGGGTCGAGTTCAGGAATTCGGCGCGCACGCCGAGCTGGCGCAGGGCTTCGACCTGGTCCTGCATCAAGGCGATCAGCGGCGAGATGACGATGCCACAACCGTCACGCAGCAGGGCGGGCACCTGGTAGCACAGCGACTTGCCGCCACCGGTAGGCATCAGCACCAGGGCATCGTGACCGGCAGCCACATGCTCCACGATGTCCTGCTGGGGACCACGGAAATCGTCGTAACCAAAGACGCGTTGGAGCAGGTCGTGCGCGGGACGGGAAGCCATCGCGCTAGTTTACCCCGGCGGGGGAGTCGGCAGGGCTGCGCCCTGCACCTGCAGAAGCCTTCAAGCCAGAGCAACGTCAAAGGCAGCAGCCGGCTCTGGGGTGTCTGCTGGTTGGGCGGGGCGGTGTGGGCTTGCAGGACACGCCGTAAACCCGTCCTTGGGGGCTCGATGGCGCCATCCATGGCGCC
>NZ_JBQEMR010000034.1:16617-42114 GCF_052045015.1 Stenotrophomonas sp. 22692 | reverse complement strand
CCCCCCCCCCCCCCCCCCCCCCCCCCCCCCCCCCCCCCCCCCCCCCCCCCCGGCCCTGGACAGGTTCCTGCGACGTCCACCACGAAAGATCACAAACAAGAGCAAAAGCGGGTCGCTTCGCTCGCAAAGCCGAGCTCGCCAGCCAACCGCCGTTGCTGTTGCTGTTGCTTTTGCTTTTGCCTCTGCCTTTTTTCTTGATCTTCCCGTGGTGGATCGGAAACCGGAATCTGTCTGGGGCCGGGCGGGTGGGGGTGGCGGGGTATCCGCGGCATGGATGCCGCGGCTAAGCCCCCAAGGACGGGTTCACGGCGTCCCCGCCAGCCCCACCCGCCCGGCCCATCCGCAGGAAGCCAGCTTTCAGCGACCAACCCAACCCACCACGGAGGGGCTCCGCCGTTCGCCGACTCCCGCCGAAGGCGCGCCTTCCACGGAAGAAAAAATTTCCAACAGACGTGTCGATTCCCAGCCCCCTGGTTCGTTGTACCCAGTGAAGGGCACGCACCACGCGTCCCCACGGGAGACTGCAATGAAAGTGATGGTGATCGTGAAGGCCAACGCCGACTCCGAAGCCGGCCGCATGCCCAGCGAACAGGAACTGTCCGAAATGGGCGCCTTCAACGAACAACTGGTGGCCGCCGGCATCATGCTGGCCGGTGAAGGCCTGCACGCCACCCAGCGCGGTCGCCGCATTCACTTCGGCAGTGGCGCACCCAGGGTCGAGGCCGGTCCGTTCGGTCCCGCCAGCGAACAGATCGCCGGCTTCTGGCTGTGGGACGTGCGGTCGCTGGAGGAAGCTGTCGAGTGGGCCAGCCGCGCGCCGTTCGGCAGTGGCGGCACGCTGGAACTGCGCCCGCTGATCACCGCCGAAGACTTCGGTGAAGCCTTCACCCCCGACTTACAGCAGCAGGAACAGCGTCTGCGTGCACAGCTGGAAGGTTGACCCGATTCATCTCCCTGCCGGGCAGGACCCGGCACTACTGCCTGAACCCCACAACGGAGTATTGCCATGAAACTGATTCCCTTCCTCGGCTTCAGCGGCCAGGCCCATGAGGCGATGGCGTTCTACGCCAAGGCACTCGGTGGCCAGGTCACGTCGGAAATGAAATACCGCGACATGCCGCCCTCCGATGGCTCGCCAGGCTGCAACGAGATGCCGCCGGAAACCCTCGACCACGTTGCGCACAGCCAGCTGGAAATCGGCAGCGCCATCGTGATGGCGGCCGACGGTCCCGGCGGTGGCGAGGGCGGCTCGACCACCATCAATGTCGACGTCGACAGCATCGAAGAAGCCGAACGCGTGTTCGCTGCGCTGGCCGAAGGTGGCCAGGTGCAGATGCCGATCGCCGAAACGTTCTGGGCGCACCGCTGGGGCATGCTGATTGATCGCTACGGCAAGCCGTGGATGGTCAATTGCATGAAGCAGCCCTGATCCCTCCCTCTTTCCTCTTCATCCACAAGGAGCGTTACCAATGAGTGCACCACAACCGCAGATGATCTTCGTCAACCTGCCCGTGCAGGATCTGGAGAAGTCCAAGGCGTTCTTCACCGCGCTGGGCTACAGCTTCAATCCAACCTATACCAATGACGATGCGGCTGGCATGGTCATCAGCGAGAGCATCTACGTGATGCTGCTGACCCAACCTTTTTTCCAGCAGTTCACCAACAAGCCGATTGCCGATGCGCACACACACACGGAAGTGATCAATGCGCTCTCGGCGCCCAGTCGCGAGGCCGTTGATGTGCTGGTGGACAAGGCACTGGCCGCCGGCGCCAGCGAGCCGCAGCCGGCGCGCGACCTGGGCTTCATGTACCAGCGTGCCTTCCAGGACCTGGATGGCCATCTCTGGGAAATCGCACACATGGACGGCGAGCCGGGCTGACGGCCGCCGCAAGGGAGAACCCCCATGGCTTACGTGGATGCTTACGTGCTGCCGTGCCCGCAGGACAAGGTGGCGGCCTACCGCCGCCTTGCCCGCAAGGCCGGCGCGGTGTGGAAGGACCATGGCGCGCTGCAGTACATGGAGTGCGTGGCCGACGACGTGGAACCGGGCAAAAGCACGTCATTCCCGCGCGCGGTGAAAGCCAGGCCCGGTGAAACGGTGATCGTCGCCTTCGTGGTGTTCCGCTCGCGTGCGGCACGCGACCGCATCAACGCCAGGGTGATGGCCGACCCGCGGCTGGCGTCGCTGGGCCCGAAGGACATGCCGTTCGATACCAAGCGCATGTTCTGGGGCGGCTTCAAGCCCATCGTCGAAGCGTGAGCCATGGCGCTTGTGCGGGCCGGGCGTGCGTGCTGTGATCGGCGCATGCTCGATCCCGCACTGACGCAGCGTCTGGAAACCCTCTGGCGGATGGAGTCGCCGGTGTTGATCGCGCGCCTGGCGCGGCTGCTCGGGGGCGATGTCGGCCGCGCCGAGGAGCTGGCCCAGGACACCTGGCTGGCCGCGCTGGAGCGCTGGCCGGAGCAGGGCATCCCGGACAATCCCGGAGCCTGGCTGATGACCACCGCGCGCAACCGTGCCATCGATGTGCTGCGCCAGCACCAGCGCGTGGCGCAGCAGCATGCGCAATGGGGTGAGGAACTGCATCCGGCACCCCTGCCAGCGCCGGATGACAGCCAGGCGCTGGAGGATGACCTGGGGGACGACCTGCTGCGCCTGATGTTCGTGGCCTGCCACCCGGTGTTGCCGGCCGATGCGCGGGTGGCACTGACCCTGCGCCTGCTCGGTGGCCTGACCACGACCGAGATCGCCCGCGCCTTCCTGCAGCCCGAGCCGACCATCGCCCAACGCATCGTGCGCGCCAAACGCACCCTGGCGCAGAAGCAGGTGCCCTATGAAGTGCCGCGCGCGGAGGCGATGCCCGAGCGGCTGGCTTCAGTGCTGGAGGCGATCTACCTGGTCTTCAACGAAGGCTATGCGGCCAGTGCCGGTGACGACTGGATGCGTCCGGCGCTGTGCGACGAGGCACTGCGACTCGCGCGCATTCTGGCGCACCGGCTGCCGGTGCCGCCGGTGCTGGGCCTGCTGGCGCTGATGGAGCTGCAGGCCTCGCGTGCCGCAGCACGGACCGATGCACAGGGCGTGCCGGTGCTGCTGGACCAACAGAACCGCGCGCGCTGGGACTGGCTGCAGATTGAACGCGGGCAGCAGGTGCTGGCGCGCGCGCTGGCCGCCGGTGGCGGCGACGATCCCTATGTGCTGCAGGCGCGCATCGCAGCGTGCCATGCGGCGGCGCGGCGTCCCGAAGATACCGACTGGCCGCGCATCGCAACGCTCTATACGCAGCTGTTGCAGGTGCAGCCCTCGCCAGTTGTCGCATTGAACCGCGTGGTGGCGATACTGCGCAGCGACGGTGCCTTCGCGGCCTGGGCGCAGCTGCAGCCGTTGCTGGTGGACGCGCGACTGCGCGAGTACGCGCCGCTGCAGGTGGTGCACGGGGAACTACTACAGGCGTTGGGACGCGACTTGGACGCACGTCACGCTTTTGCGGAAGCCGCCAGACTCAGCCAGAACCAGGCAGAGCGCGGCCTGCTGCGGCAACGGGCTGGTCTGCCTCCCGCGGAGTGACCCCGACGAAGGCAGCACTTGTCGGCAGCCCCGCGAGCCGTTATGTTTCGCGCCCAGCGGACGCGTCAGCGTCCACTTTCCATGCGTATTGACCGAGGAGCGGTTGGATGTATTCAAGGACGAAGAGCGCATCGCGCGCTTTTGCGCGCCTGCTTGCCTGTGCCCTGTGCCTGGCCGTATGGCCGATGGCCGTGCAGGCGGCAGACAAATCACAGCAGGCCTATTGGGCCGGTTTTGCCTACACCGCTGATGCCGCCGCCGTGCAGGCGACCACGCCGCATGCGCATGCGGTGCTGGAACAGCGCGGCCTGATTCCGTTGAACCAGGCGCTGGCACAGTCGCTCAAGCGCCGCGCCCCGGCCCACCTGCAGCTGATTGACCAGCCGGTGGCGATGCTCGACGGCACGACCAGCGCGACCGTGCTGGCCGCGGCACTGGACCGCGAACTGGTCTCGGTCGAGCCGATCGGTGACCAGTACAAGGTGCTGGTGGAAGTGGCGCTGCAGGCGCTGTTCTTCGACTTCCGCGAGCGCCAGGTGATCGCGTCCTATCCGCTGACCCTGCAGCGCATCGACGTGCAGGATTACCGGCCGGACAACGACGATATCGACGCGATCGTTGCCGATCTCCTGTACGGCAGTGCCGATACCAGCCTGTCGCAGGTGCTGGCCGCCAGCCTCGCCCAGGCCAAGCTGCCCGATGCCGCCGTGCGTCGCCTGCAGGTCGGTGGCGTAACCCTGTCCGACGCGGTCCGCGCCAAGCTGCCCGACCCGAAGTGGGACGCCCCGCTGCGCGCCACGCTGGCCCACGAACTGTCCAAGACGCTGTCGTCCAATACCGGCGTCGGCCTGCTGCCGCCGGCCTCGGGCCAGGCGATCGGTGGTGCGATGGCGGCGCGCTTTGCCGACGGCAAGGTCTACCAGCTGAAGATTCCCGAGCCGGACTACGTCATCAACCTGCAGGTCGATGCGTTGAAGAACGGCGTGATCGAAGAAACCCCGGCGATGAAGACGATGCTGTTCGGCGCGTTCTTCACCGCCAAGGTGACCGAGCCGTTCTCCGGCAAGGTCTATTTCGAACAGCCGCTGCGCAAGGGGGCCACCAAGGTGGTGCCGGTCACGCAGTGGCAGGTCGACCAGTGGTCGGCCAGCTACGAAACCCTGCTGGCGGGCCTCGATGCCTTCGCCGGCGCCGCCGCCAAGCGCGCCGATTCGCGCGGCTGGCTGGACGAACAGAAGCCGGGCGGCCGCCCGTTGCAGCAGCAGACCCAAGCCCTCCAGGAGTTGATCAAGTCATGTCATTGATGCGTACCATCCTGCTCATCCTCATCGCCCTGGTGGTGGCCTCGCCGGTCGCTGCGCAGACCGCCAGTTCGCGCGGTACTGGTTCGGCCAGCTACGGCCTGCGCCTGAGTGCCGACACCCGTGCCCAGGCCCTGAACAAGGCCAAGGTCAATGCACTGGAGGCGTACATTGCCGAAACCGGTGCGGCCAAGCTGCGCCTGTTCGAAGCGCGCCGCGCCGAGTTCATCGGCGAGATCGACCGCTACGTGCTCAGTGCCGTGCAGCTGTCGGACACCGAAGACAAGAAGGCCAAGACCTACACCGTCACCGTCCGCGCCGAGATCAACACCACCCTGCTGCAGACCAAGCTGGATGCAGGTTCGGCCGTGGCCGGTGCCACCGCCGCCCAGCGCTCGCTGCTGACCTTCCTGTTCATGGCGCGCTCGCAGGACACCGTGCAGTCGTTCCAGGACAAGGAATACCGCCGCGTCGACGCCAGCAGCAGCTACAACGAGAACACCCGCGAGGGCGACAGCTTCCGCGGCAACTCGGTCAGCACCAACGGCAGCATCAACCAGAACGGTTCGATGTCGGTCACCAGCGGTGGCAGCACCACCCAGCGCAGCGACAACATCAGCTGGAAGGTGGCCAACGCGGCCGAAGTGAACACCGCGATGACCGGTGCCTTCAGCGCCGCCGGCTACGAAGTGGTCGAAGCCGAATACGTGGAAGGCGAGTCGCGCGGCCTGCTCAGCATCGAGCGCATCCGCAAGGACTTCAGCACCGGCAACGACCTGGCCCCGGCCACCCTGCGTGATACCGCCAACGGCATTCGTGCGGCCAACATTCCGTACATCGCCGTCGGCACCCTCGACGTCGGCATGCGCGACCGCGATCCGGCCAGCGGCAACACCCGCGTGTTCGTCACGGTCACCGGCAAGGTGCTGGACGTGACCGGTCGTTTCCCGCGCACCGTGTCGTCGGTGGGCCCGGTGCAGTTCTCCGGTACCGGTCCGAACGAAACCGTCGCCCGTACCAATGCGCTGCAGCTGGCGGCTGAAAAGGCTGCCCAGCAGATGATCAACGAACTGAACGTCAAGGCGGTCCGCTGATCCGCCACCCCGGTGGGTGCCGAGCCCGCTCGGCATCACCCTGGATTACCGATTCCCACGTGCCGCTTCGCGGCCGTCTCTCCCAAAGGACACTCATATGATCCGCAATACCGCTCTTGTCGTGGCCATCGCTGCCGCCACCCTGTCGATGCCGGCCCACGCTGGCCTGGGCAAGCTGAAGGACCTGGCCGGTGCCGCCACCGGCACCTCCAGCAGCAGCGCCTCCAGCGCCGCCGCTCCGGACGAAGCCGCGCAGGAAGCGCTGGTGCGTCGTTTCGTTACCTCGCAGTCGCACTCGCTGCAGGCCCAGACCTCGTTCGCCCGCGCCTTCGGCCTGGCCGAGCAGGTGCAGCTGCTGGAAGCCGAGCGCCAGGCGCTGTCGTCGGGTTCGGTCAGCGTCGATGCGATGAAGAAGTCGGTGTCGGTCAGCGAAGCGGCGCAGGCGGCGATCAACGAGCGCCAGGCCGCACAGCCGGAACTGAACGCTGAATCCAAGCAGCACTACGCCGAAGGCCTGGTCTCGCTGCTGTCCTCGGCGGCCGAAGCACAGAAGCTGGGCGGCGAAGCCAGCAACTTCACCGCCGGCATGAAGAACCTGGGCGCGACCCAGCTGGCCACCGTCGGCCGCAAGCTGGCGGCAGGTGCATGGGTGGCCAAGGAATCGCCGGGCTTCATCCAGGGCCTGTACGGCTCGACCAAGTCGGCCGTGACCTTCGCCAAGAAGAGCAAGGTGAAGGTGCCGTCCAACGCCGATTCGATGCTCGACAAGCTCTGATCCGAGGCGAATCTCCATGCGTATGACCTACCGTTTGATCGGCCTGGGCCTGGCTGCCACGCTGCTTGCAGCCTGTGGCAAGCAGGACACCCCGGCCGCCGCGCCCGCCAAGGACAAGGCAACCAGTGCACTGGCCAGCAATGCGCCCGTGGAAGCAGCGCCCCTGCGTGGCACGCCGGATTTCGGCGGCACCACCCAGGTCGCGCGCGAAGCCGACGGCATCGGCAGCACCCCGGAACTGGCGGTGCTGGCGGCATTGCAGTCGGCGGTGGCGCAGGTCAACGGCGTACGCGTGGCCAGCCAGATGCAGGGCCTGCGTGCAGGCCTGCATGTGGATGTGGATGACGAACACGTCGGCGATATCCGCGCCGACGCGTTCACCCAGCAGATGATCGCCGGCTCGCAGGGCGCGGTGCTGGGCTATGAAATCCTGTCGCAGGACGAAGTGCGGCAGCTGGACGAGGAGACGATCGCCCGTGTGCGCGCCAGCGACGAAGGCTGGAGCTTCAAGGGCTCGGCGTCGGCCAGTGCGTCCGGCGAAGCCTCGGCCAAGGGCGGTTCGGCCTCGGCCAGTGTCAAGCAAAGCTACGACGAGAAGGTGAGTGTTGATGCCAAGCGTGGCGCCAGCTCCTACGATTCCGATGTGACCCATCGCAGCATGCGCAGCTACTGGAAGGTGCGCGTGCGCGCACAGATCGCCCAGTACCGTGCACCGGACGAGCAGGGCAAGCCGAAGATCGTGGTTGCACTGCCGCGCACCAAGGCCGGCAGCTACGCCGTGGGCGACGGCCGCGTGGACGCGGACGAAGTGGCCGACGCGATCCGCGCACGCCTGTCCGACACGCTGACCCAGACCCAGCGCTTCATCGTGCTGGACCGCGAGTTTGGTGACGAGCTGCAGGCCGAGATCGACCACATCAACAGCGGCAACGTGCGCCTGCAGGACACCGCACGCGTGGGCCAGCAGCTGGCGACCGACCTGATCCTGATCCCGACCATCGAGCGTTTCGAGTACCCGCGCAGCGTGCGCAACCTGCGCATGTCCGACCGCCAGGTGACCTCGTACTCCGGTGGCGGGCGCATCACCCTGCGCCTGATCAACGCCACCACCGGCCAGGTGGTGATGTCCGACAGCTTCGACCACCAGCTGGCCTCGACCGGCCCCAGCACCCTGCCGCGCGTGGTCAACGGTCGCAACATGGCGGCGGCGATGATGGAGTCGCTGTCCGGCCAGATCGGCACCACCATCGTCACCACGCTGTTTCCGGTGTCGGTGGTCTCGGTGGACGGCGACCAGGTGGTACTGAGCCAGGGCGGCGAAACGCTGCAGGCTGGCCAGCGCTGGCAGGCCGTGCGCCTGGGCGAAGAACTGAAGGACCCGCAGACCGGCCGCTCGCTGGGCCGCAGCGAACACCCGTGCTGCACCATCCGCATCGATCGCGTGGCTGCACAGACGTCCTACGGCACCATCGAAGACGGCGTCGACGCGATGCGCGGCGGCTTCCGCCCGGGCCAGATCGAACTGCGCCAGAAACTGGGCAGCAAGCCGGCAACGGCCGCCGCAGGCGCGACCGCCTCGGCCGCTCCCGCAGCTGCCGCACGCCCGGCCGCCAAGCCGAAGCCCAAGGCCGCGGCGGCCCCGGCCGAAGACCCGAACTGGTAACAGGCTCAAGCAACACACAGATGGGGTCAGAGCCCTTTCCCGACGGGAAAGGGATCTGACCCCTTCGTGTTTCCGAGCGTGTCGACCAAGGTCGACACCTACCAACAGCGGCGTGTCGACCAAGGTTGACGCCCACCAACAGCAGCAGAAATGTGTCGAAGGCGGGGTGGGTCCGGTTGCGGGGGTGTCCGCGGCATGGATGCCGCGGCCAAGCCCCCAAGGGTGAGGGCGCTTTGCTTGCGAAGCACTGCTTCGCAAGCGCCTGAACGCACAGCCGCCAGCGGCTGGGCCGGTCTGGGGGTTTACGGCGTCCCCCGCAACCGGACCCACCCCGCCATCCCACCGAATGCCTGCTTCTGCTGTTGCTGTTGCTCCAGCTGTTG
Organism: Stenotrophomonas sp. 22692; assembly: GCF_052045015.1. NCBI lineage: Bacteria > Pseudomonadati > Pseudomonadota > Gammaproteobacteria > Lysobacterales > Lysobacteraceae > Stenotrophomonas > Stenotrophomonas sp. 22692. The sequence goes on along the minus strand of NZ_JBQEMR010000034.1, from coordinate 33,329 downwards.
CTGCTGCCCTGGCTTCGGCAGGTGCAGGGCGCAGCCCTGCCGAATCCCATTACACTCCAGAGAGATTTCCCTGCTGGAGAGAGCAATGAAGCGAGTAGCACTGGGCGTGCTGGCCCTGTCAGTGTCGAGCGCACTGATGGCCGCCACCCCGAAATTCGACGGCGCGCGGATCTCCGCCGACGTCAAGGAACTGGCCTCCGACGCCTACGAAGGCCGCTCCCCGGCCACCGCCGGCGAAGAGAAGACCATCGCCTTCCTCAGCAAGCAGTTCGCCGATGCCGGCCTGCAGCCGGGCGGTGACCTCAAGGATGGCAAGCGCCTGTGGACCCAGGCCGTGCCGCTGCGCAAGGGCGACATCGTCGGCGCACCGCAGCTGGCGCTGCACCAGGGCGGCAAGACCGTTGCGCTGGAGCAGGGCAAGCAGATCGCCGTGCGCGCCGCCATGAACGGCGCCAGCAACGTCGATATCAGCAAGGCGCCGCTGGTGTTCCTCGGCTACGGCGTGAAGGCCCCGGAGCGCAACTGGGACGACTTCAAGGGCGTGGACCTGAAGGGCAAGATCGCCGTCGTGCTGATCAACGACCCGGACTTCGAGACCGGCCAGGGCGACTTCGACGGCAAGGGCATGACCTACTACGGCCGTTGGACCTACAAGTACGAAGAAGGTGCCCGCCAGGGCGCGCTGGGCGTGCTGATCGTGCACGAGACCGCACCGGCGTCGTACGGCTGGGCCACCGTGGCCGGCTCCAACACCAACACCATGTTCGACGTGGTGCGTGACAACCCGGCCGACAGCCACCCGCTGCTGGAAGGCTGGATCCAGCGCGACCTGGCCGTGGAGCTGTTCCGCTCTGCCGGGCAGGACTTCGAAGCGCTGAAGAAGAAGGCGCAGCAGCGCGACTTCACCCCGGTGCCGCTCACCGGCGCCAGCCTGGACGCGAAGTACGCGGTGAAGACCGAAGTGATCACCTCGCACAACGTGGCCGCGCGCCTGGGAGGCAGCCGCCACCCGGACGAGACCATCGTCTACAGCGCGCACTGGGACCACATCGGCGTGGGCGAGCCGGACGCGCGTGGCGACCGGATCTTCAATGGCGCACTGGACAACGCCAGTGGCACCGCATCGCTGATCGAACTGGCGCGCGGCTTCGCCAAGGCCAAGCGCCCCGAGCGCTCGGTGCTGTTCCTGGCGGTCACCGCCGAGGAAAAGGGCCTGCTGGGTTCGGAGTACTACGCCACCCATCCGCTGTACCCGCTGGAAAAGACCGTGGCGGTGATCAACATGGATGGCATGGCACCGTTCGGGCCGTCGCGTGATTTCGGCATCTACGGCGCCGCGCGCTTCGAGCTGCTGGACCAGCTGAAGGACGTGGCCAAGGGCTGGGACATCCGCTACACGCCGGACCCGAAGCCGGAAGCCGGCCTGTTCTTCCGCTCCGATCACTTCCCGTTCGCCAAGCGTGGCGTGCCGGCGCTGTCCTGGTCGGCCGGCCAGGACTGGGTGGATGGCGGCGTGGCCGCGGGCAAGAAGGCCTCCGAGGACTACACCGCCAAGCGTTACCACCAGCAGGGCGACGAATGGCAACCGGACTGGGTGTTCGCCGGTGCCGCCCGCGACCTGGAAGTGCTGTACACGCTGGGCAACCAGCTGGCCAATTCGCGCAGCTGGCCGAACTGGAGCAGGGACGAGTCGTTCCGCGCCGTGCGTGACGCCAGCGCCGATCAGCGCAAATAATGGCGTTCGGTAGTGCTGGCCGCTGGCCGGCATTGCCCCTCCGGGGAAACGCCGGGCCATGCCCGGCGTTTCCGTAACGGCTTCCATCCCCGCTTTTCCCCCCTTCGTCGCAGCCCGCTTGTTTGCCCGGCGGGCCGCCCTATGCTCGGCTCACCCCCTTCCTCCAAGGCGCCGCCGTGTTCGCCAGCCTCTCTCTCCTGCTTCGTCACCTGCTGGCCTGGGCTGCGGCGCTGTTCGTCGCCGGCATGGTCTGGAGCGGCATCTTCAGTGGCATGAACGATGGCCCGGGCTGGATCTTCGGCCTGCTGGCGATGTTCCTGATGATTTCCGCGCTGGGCAGCGCGATTACCCATGTACGCCGCGTCTGGCTGGTCGCCGGCCGGCTGGATTCGACCACGCTCTCCGGCCGCCAGCGCCGCCAGGTGGAACTGCCGATGGATGCTGGCCAGGCATTCTCGGCGGTGGAAGCGGCCATCGCCGAACTGCCGCGCGTTGAAGACGTGGAAAGTTCGGCCGGCAGCCTGCAGGTACGGGCCTACGTGCGCCGCGTGGATGCCTGGAACGGCCGCCAGCCGTCGCGCTGGAACCTGCCGGCACGGCTGGCGATCAAGCGCAACAGCGTGCTGGCGACGGTCACGCCGGGGCAGGGCACCAGTACCGTCACCCTGCTGTTTGAACCGGATGCCGGCTGGTGGGCCGACCTGCTGGCACTGGATGAGGGCAGCAATTTCGAGAATGCCGAAGCGGTCACCCGCGCGATCAGCCGCCGCGTGGCCGACCAGCGCCGCGACGAGCAGGCCGCGGCCGAGCAGACCCAGGTGGAAAAGGAACTGTCGGTGGCCCGGTTGAACCTGCTGCATGCGCAGGTGGAACCGCACTTCCTCTACAACACGCTGGCCAACGCGCAGGTGCTGACCCGCACCGACCCGGCACGTGCCGACCAGATGCTGGGCCACCTGATCCAGTACCTGCGCAGCTCGTTGCCACAGGTGGACGAATCGCTGTCCACGCTGGGCGTAGAGCTGGAGCGCACCCGTGCCTACCTGGAGATCCTGCGTATCCGCATGGGTGCACGGCTGGGAGTGGAGGTGCAGGTGCCGAACGAGCTGCACGGCGTGCAGCTGCCGGCGATGGCGCTGCAGACGCTGGTGGAGAACGCGATCAAGCATGGCCTGGAACCCAAGCCCGGCGGTGGCACGATCTGGATCCTGGCGCGTGGCTTCGATGACCATGTGACGGTGACGGTGGCCGACGATGGCCTCGGCTTCGGCCAGGGCACCAGCGGTACCGGCATCGGCCTGAAGAACCTGCGCGAGCGCCTGCGCCTGACCTGCGGTGAGCAGGCCGGCGTGGCGATCGTCGCCAACTTCCCCAGCGGCGTGGCCGCAACCATGACCCTGCCGCAGTCGAACAAGGAGCGCAGCCATGCCGCTTGAGGCGCTCATTGCCGAAGACGAGGAACTGCTGCGGCAGTCGCTGGTCGAGCAGCTGGGCCGGTTGTGGCCGGACCTGAAGCTGGTGGCCGAGTGCGAGGATGGCGCCAGTGCACTGGAGCAGCTGGCCGAGAAGCAGCCGGACATCGCCTTCCTCGACATTCGCATGCCCGGCATCAGTGGCATTGAAGTAGCCCGTTCGCTGTCCGAGCTGAGCCCGCGCACCCAGGTGGTGTTCGTGACCGCCTACGACCAGTACGCCATCGACGCGTTCGAGCAGGGCGCGATGGATTACCTGCTGAAACCGGTCAGCGACGAGCGCCTGCTGGCCACCCGCGAACGCATCCTGTCGCGGCTGCCATCAACGCGCCAGGACGATGCCGTACTCGAGCGCCTGCTGCGGCGCCTGGGGCCATCGCAGGGTGCGGCAGAGCGCCCGCCATTGGCCTGGATCACCGCCAGCAACGGCCGCGAGACGCAGCTGATCATGCTGGAAGACGTGGCCTACTTCCGTGCCGACAACAAGTACACCACCGTGGTGACCGCTGCCGGCGAGAGCCTGTTGCGCACGCCGCTGCGCGAACTGCTGGAAGTGCTCGACCCGCAGCATTTCCGCCAGATCCATCGCTCGACCATCGTCAACATGAAGGCGGTGGCGGCGGTCAGCCGCGACGATACCGGGCGCGGCGTGCTGCGCCTGCGTGGGCGCACGGAGACGCTGGTGGTCAGCCAACCTTTCATGAGCCTGTTCCGCGGCATGTAGCCGCACCCTGGAGGCACCATGCGCCTGTTCCTGTTTGCCTGCATCGCTGCGTTGTCGTTGGCCGGCTGTGAGAAATCCAGCAATACCTCGATCACCCGCACCCGTGCCAACGGCGTGGACACGCTTTACAGCAAGGGCAGCGTGGTCGACGGCGAGGCACGGTTCCAGTGCATCGCCAGCAGTAGTGGCCAATGCCACTACCTGGTGCTGGACCCAGCGTGCAGTACCGACGCCGCGTGTGCGACGCCACCATTGCGCCGGTTTGCCGTGGCGGTGGGGAAGACCGAGGCGATGCGTGACCTGCCCAGCGGCTTCCACCAGTGCGTCAGCCAGGACCCGATAGAACACTGCCACCGTGAGTGATCACGGTGGCAGTGTGGGTCCCCCCGCTTCCCTGAAGGGTCAGTAGGCAGGCTGCAGTGTCAGGTCGTGGTGGTGCTCGTTCTCGCCCACATGGTTCAGGCGGCCGACCAGTTCGGAGTGCTGCTTCATGCGCCCGATCTCGGTCATGATGCGGATGTCCTCGTGGCGCAGCTCGCGTTTGGCGGTGACCGCCTGCTTGTAGTCCAGCACTTCCGGATAGTGCTCGGCCAGGTCAAGCGCCTCGGCCACGTGCTCGACGCTGTCGGCTTTGGAGCTGATGCGGGCGCGGCTGTTGAACGCCTTCATCCAGCGCTCGAAGCCGGCCTGCTGATCGAACATGTTGGCCATGAACCAGATCACGAACAGGATCGACACCCACGAGCCGAACACGATCACCACGCGGGTGAAGGTGATATGGAAGTCGTCGCGCCACAGGTAGTTGGCGATCAGGCCCAGGATCAGCAGCGAGGCCGCCTGCCAGCCGACGATCGAGGCGATCAGCCACTGGCACTTGGCTTGGGCCAGCACAGCCACTTCATCGCGGATCTGCTGCTCGCTGAGGTTGCGCCAGTGCGCCACCTGTTTGTCGAACGGGCTGCTGTAGAGCTCGTTGTCGCGAAGCAGAATTGCCAAACCCTTGAACAAGGCAATCATGGCTGGCTCCTTGTGGAACGTGCGTCGATCAGCATTGGACGGTGTGGCGGATCCAGTTCTAGCACTTCCAGCGAGCCGTGCAATGGGGGCAATGCCAAGCGGCGCAAGGGTTTGACCGGTGGGAGTGAAAATTGATGCGATGCAGCATCGCAGTCACGGCCTGCGACAGGATGTCGCAGGGTGAAACGTGCTGCGACCGCACATGAAACCGTCGCTGAGCGGGGAGGCTCGCCGCCGGAGGCGTGATCGCCGAGAATCGGAGCCAACCGCGCAAGACGCGACTGTTCTTCCGCCTCTCCTGGACCTGTGATGCCGGCTTTGCTGCAGCGACTCTCCCGCCCCGTCACGGCGCCGATCCGACGCTGGGTACTGGACGCCTTCCCGCGCGGCCAGAGTGGTATCGACTACGACCATCCGCAGGGCGATCCGGGCTGGTTCGGCCCGGACAGCGTCACCTGGCGGCTGCACGCCGAGTTCCCCTCGATGCTGGCCGGTGGCCTCTGCGCGCTGATGCTGCAGACCCTGCACCCGCGCGCGCTGGCCGGGGTCTATGACCACTCCAATTTCCGCCAGGACCTGGTGGGTCGGCTGCGCCGCACCACGGCCTTCGTTGCCGGCACCAGCTATGCGCCCAGCGGCGAGGTGGAGGCGCTGGTGGCCAGGGTGCGCCGCATCCATGCGCAGATCCGCGGCCAGACCGCGCAGGGCGAGCCCTACGCCGCCGACGATCCGCAGTTGCTGACCTGGGTGCACGTGACCGAAGCCTTCGGTTTCCTGCAGGGGTTCCGACGCTACGGGCGCGAGGTGCCGGCGCACATCGCCGATCGCTATTACGACGAGTACCGTTGCGTGGCCGAGGCACTGGGCGCGGTGGATGTGCCGCGCAGCGAAGCGGAAGTGGCGGCGTACTTCTGTGCACGTCAGCCGGAGCTGCGTGTGGATGAGCGCTCGCGCGAGGTGCTGGAGGTGCTGTCCGGCGTGCGCCTGCCGGTACCGGTGCCGGGGCTGTCGCGCGAGGTGTTCCTCGGTGCGGGCGCGGCGCTGCTGCCGGACTGGGCCGAGGGCATGCTGGAACGCAGTGGCCGTCAGCGCGCCCAGGCTGCGGCGTCTGCGAAGCTGATGCAGGGTATGGCGCCGCTGTTCCGCCGTGCGCTGCCCGACGGCCTCGCCAGCCGCGCCTGTGCACGCATGGGCGCGCCGGTGGAGATCCTGCGCGAGTGGCCCGTGGTTGCCTGGTAGGTGCCAACCTTGGTTGGCACGCTTTTCGCGGTGCCGCGGAAGCGCCAACCAAGGTTGGCAGCTACCCGCAAGTGAAACGGGCGCCTTGCGGCGCCCGTTCCGGTTACATCACCACACCTTGACCCGCTTGTCCGGCGCCAAGTACAGCTTCTGGCCTTCCTTCACCTCGAACGCCGGGTACCAGGCGTCGATGTTGCGCACGGTCAGTGCGCGGAACTGGCCCGGTGCATGCACATCGGTCAGCAGCGAGTTGCGCAGCGCCTGTTCGCGGCTCTTGCTGCGCCACGCCTGGGCGAAGCCGAGGAAGAAGCGCTGGTCCGGGGTGAAGCCCTCCAGGGTCTGGCCCGGCTTGCCCTGCAGCGACAGCTGGTAGGCGTCGTAGGCGGTACCCAGGCCGGCCACGTCGGCGATGTTCTCGCCCAGGGTCAGCTTGCCGTTCACATGCACGCCCGGGAACGGCTCGTAGCTGCTGAACTGCGCGGCCAGCGCATCGCCGGCGGCGTTGAACTGCTTCAGGTCCTCGGCGGTCCACCAGTTGTGCAGCTTGCCGGTTTCATCGAACAGTGCGCCCGCGTTGTCGAAACCGTGGCTGATCTCGTGGCCGATCACGGCGCCGATCGCACCATAGTTCACCGCGTCGTCGGCGGCGCCGTCGAAGAACGGCGGCTGCAGGATCGCGGCCGGGAACACCAGGCGGTTTTCCAGCGGCACATTCATCGCGTTGATGGTCTGCGGCAGCATCGCCCACTCGCCGTGGTCGACCGGCTTGCCCAGCTTGGCGATGTTGCGCTGGTACTCGAACAGCTCGGCGCGCTGTGCATTGCCCAGCGCGTCATCACGGCGGATCTCCAGGCCGGTGTAGTCGCGCCACTTTTCCGGATAGCCCATGCCCACGGTCAGGCCGGCCACCTTCGCCTTGGCGCTCGCCTTGGTCTGCGGCGACATCCACGCCAGCGCGTCGATGCGCTTGGCGAAGGCGGCAATGATGTTCTTGGCCATCTCGTCCGCGCGTTCCTTGGTCTTCGCGTCGAAGTGCTTTTCGACGTAACGCTTGCCGATCGCTTCGCCCACTGCGTGGTTGGCGTCGTCCACCGCGCGCTTCCAGCGATCGCTCTGCTGCGGGGTGCCGCTCAGCGCGGTGCCGTGGAAGGCGAAGCGGGCATCGGCGAATTTCTTCGGCAGGTAGGCGGCGGCACGGTCCAGCGCGTGGAAGGCCAGGTAGTCCTTCCACACCTCCAGTGGCTCGGTGGCGACCAGCCTGGACAGGCCGGCCACGGCCTTGGGCTGCCAGACGATGAAGTCCTGCTGCTTGCCCAGCGCGGCCGCGTCGAGGAAGGCGTTCCAGTCCATGCCGGGCGCCTTGGCATTGAAGTCGGCCTGGGTCCAGGGATTGGCACCCTTGGTCACATCATTGGTTTCTTCCTGGGTGGCATGTGCCTGCGCGATCTTCGTCTCCAGCGCGAGAATGCGTTGTGCCTTGCCGGCCGGATCGGCGACGCCGGCCAGCTGCAGCATCTGTGCGATGTAGGCCTGGTACTGCTTGCGCAGTTCGGCCATGCGGCCGCCGCCCAGGTAGAAATCGCGGTCGGGCATGCCCAGGCCGCCCTGCACCAGGTACGGCGCATTGCGGTCGGGCTGCAGCAGGTCCACCGACACCCACAGGCCGAACAGGCGGTCGGTGTAGAAGTTGGTCGCATTGAGCAGGTCGACGTCGGCGCGCACATCGCCGCCCAGGGCACGTGCCAGGCCGGCCTTGTCGGTGATGGCATCGATCGCCTTCAGCTGCGGTTCCACGGGTGCAACGCCGCGCTGCTCGATGCCGGCCTCGTCCATGTAAGCGGCGTAGTAATCGCCGATCAGCTTGTCGTCACCGCTGGCCTGGGTGTTGCCGGCGGCCCCTTCGAGAATGGCGCGGGTGTCGGCCAGGGTCTTCTCGGCAATGACGTTGAAGCTGCCGAAGCGCGACCGGTCGGCCGGAATCTCGGTGTTCTTGACCCAGGTGCCGTTGGCGAAGCCAAAGAAGTCATCGCCGGCGGCAATGCTACGGTCCATACCGCTGGCATCGAAGCCGAAGCTGCCCAGCATCGGCTTGGCCGCAGCGGGGGTGGCATCGGCCGGCGCGGTGGCCGTGGCGGCCGGCTCGGCCGGGCGGTCACAGGCGGCCAGGGACAGGCTGGCAACGATGGCCAGCGCCAGGGTGGGACGGCGCAGCTTGGACATGGACTTCTCTTGCGGCGGAAAACGCCAAGTCTAATCTGCGCCGGCCCGCCTGGCGGCCCTGTGCTGCGTCCTGTGCTGTGCAGGATCTGGCTGAACACGTGGAACCGACCTTCACGCCGTGAGCGACGTGGTGCATGCTGGACCCTGGAACCCTGCGCGGACACGGGGAGGTGGCCATGCGGGGGCGGGTCAGGCGTCAAGAATGGCGTCCACCGGCCGTTGAGGTCGGGGACGTGGAGGATTCGTTCGCGCATGAAGCCAGCCGACTGCACAAGGAACACCCGCCGATGCCCGCGCTGAAACGCGCGTTGGCCCGGCCGCTGCGCGCCATTACCTGGGGCGGAGTGCTGCTGGGCGTGCTGCTGGTCACCGGGCTGACCCTCATGCTGGTCAATGACTACCACCGCCGCCTGGAAGCGGCGCAGCGCCAGAGCCGCGCGCTGGCGGTGGGCAGCGAGCGCCTGCTGGCGCTGGAGCTGCGCAACCTGGAGCGGGCCATGTCCGGCATCGCCGCCGACGCCGCCGAGCTGTTCCGCAGCGTGCCGGCGCAGGCGCCGGCCTTGATGGATGCCTCCATCGGCGGGGTGCTGGGCCGGCATGCCGAACTGCACAGCATCGCCGTGCTCGACCGCCATGGCCGACCGTTGACGGCCGGCGAGGGCGACCTGCAGCTGCCGCTGTGGACCGACCCGCAGCGTCGTGGCCAGGGCAGCGCCCTGTACATCGGCCCGCCGCAGCGGGCCAGCGATGGCGGCTGGGTGGTGCCGCTGGCGCTGCCGATGGCCGGCGAACGCTGGCTGCTGGCACGGCTGCGCTGTGGCGAACTGCAACGCATCGTCGGCGGCCTCGATGTCGGCCCCAACGGACTGGTCTCGATCAGCGATGCCGAGGGTTACATGCTGGCCCGCGTGCCTGATCCGCACGGCACGGTGGGCCGCCGCTACGGCCTGCCGCGCCGTGACCTGCTCGGCACGCAGGCGGTGGTCGAGCTGGGCAGCGTGCCGGGTGTGGTCGACGGCGTACCGCGCATCATGACCATCAGCACGCTGGAACACAGCCCGCTGGCGGTGCAGGTCGGCCTGGCCGACGAAGACGTACTGGCGCCGTGGTGGCCGTACCTGCAGGCGTCGGTGGCGATCGTACTGGCTTACATCGCGGTGTTGCTGGTGCTGCTGTACGCCGTGCGGCGCAGCACCCGCAGCCAGCAGGCGATGGCCGAGGAGCTGAAAACAGGCCACGCCGAGCTGCGTCTTGCGCACCAGGTCGGTCGTGTCTGTACCTGGTACGTGGATGAGGACGCCGCATTGCTGCGCTGGTCGCCGCTGGCGCGCGAGATCTTTGGCGTGCAGACCGATGCGCTGCCGGTGGCCGATTTCTTCGCACGCGTGCACCGCGACGATGCCGCGCGCCTGCAGCATGCCTTTGACCAGGCATTCGCCGGCGGCGCCGTGCTCGACCAGGTGTTCCGCCTGGTATTGCCCGGGGGCGAGGTGCGCTGGGTGGGCGCACGTGGGCAGCGGGTGGAAGTGGCCGACAGCGAGCGGCGCATGATCGGCGCGCTGACCGACCTGAGCGAACGCTATCAGGCGCGCGAGCAGATGAGCGAAGTGGAACGGCGCTTCCGGCTGCTGTTCGACCGCAATCCTGCACCGTTCTGGGTGTTCGACCCGGATACGCTGCGCTTCATCGAGGTCAACGACGCTGCGGTGCGCCAGTACGGCTACAGCCGCGACGAGTTCCTGGCGATGAGCATCCTCGACATCCGCCCGCGCGAAGGCTGGGACGAAGTGCGTGGTGCCATCCAGCGCGCACAGGTGGGCGATCCTCCGGACGCGACCGTGCGCCTGCACCGGCGCAAGGATGGCAGCGTGTTCGAGGTGCGCGCACACCTGTCCAAACTCGATTTCGACGGACAGCCGGCGTGCCTCGTGCTGGCCGAGGATGTCAGCGAACGGCTGGCCTACGAGCGTGACCTGGCCTATCGGGCACGGCACAACCCGGCCACTGGCCTGCTCAACGTGCGCGCCCTGACCGAACAGCTGGATGAGCAGGAACAGAGTTACACCATCGCCTTCGTGCAGTTGCGTGGCCTGCAGCTGGTGGCCGATACGCTGGGCCGTGAGATCGGCGATGCGGTGCTGCAGTCGATGGCGACCCGGCTCGGTGGACTGGGCGCGCGTTGCGGCACGCTGGCATTCCAGCCGGCGGAAGACTTCGTGTTCGCGATCGGGGCCGAGCACGATACCCCGCGCGTGCTGGACGACCTGCTGCAGATCGTGTCGGCGCCGATGCGTGGCAAGGATTCGCTGCACCAGTTCGAACCGCGCATCGGTGTGGCCGTGCACACTGCCGGTGACGGCCACAGTGCCGAGCAGGTGATCGGCATGGCCGCGCAGGCCGCGCACGCGGCACGCGCCGAGGGCAACGTGGTGGTCTGGTTCGATGCGGCGGTGACCACACGGCTGGCCGACCGGCTGCGCCTGGCCGGGCGCATCCATGCCGCCATCGACAACGAATTCCAGCTCTATTTCCAGCCGATCCGGCATGCCAGCGATGGCACCCCGGCCGCCTTGGAGGCGCTGCTGCGCTGGCCGCAGGCCGACGGCAGCTTCATCCCGCCCAACGAGTTCATCCAGCTGTGCGAGGAGACCGGGCTGATCCTGGCGCTGGGCCGCTGGGTGATCCGCGCGGCGGCGAAAGCGCAGCGCCGGCTGGTCGAGGCCGGTTGGGGCGAGCTGCCGATCGCGGTCAATGTATCGGCGGTGCAGTTCTTCAACAGCGACCTGGTGGCCGAATTCACCCGTGCCCAGCAGGACTTCGGCCTGGCCCGCGGTGCCCTGCACGTGGAGCTGACCGAGAGCAGCCTGATGCGCAAGCCGGCGCAGGCGATGCAGACCATGCAGCGCCTGCACGAGCAGGGCATCAGTGTGTCGCTGGATGATTTCGGCACCGGCTATTCCAGCATGTCCTACCTGCAGCACCTGCCGCTGGACATCCTGAAGATCGACCGCAGCTTCGTCGCCGACGTGGAAACCAATCCACGCAATGCCTCGATCTGCCGCGCGCTGTTGTCGCTGGGCCACAGCATGGGCCTGACCATCATCGCCGAGGGCGTGGAAACGCCGGGGCAGCTGGACTGGCTGGCTGCGCACGGCTGTGACCAGGTGCAGGGCTATCTGTTGGGGCGGCCGGCGCCGCTGGAACGGATCATCGATGCGCTGGACGAAGTCGCTGCCTGAGCGGATCTCGTATTTGCCGGCCAGCGGCCGGCACTACCAGACCGAAACATGACGGTAGTGCCGACCGTTGGCCGGCAAACGCCAGACTCGGCTATACCCCGGTCTCCACCAGATGATCGATGAAACTGCGCACCTTCGGTGCCAGGTGGCTGCGGCTGGTGTAGACCGCGAAGATGCCGATCGGCGAGGCCTCCCACTCTGGCAGGATGCGCACCAGGCGACCATCGGCCAGCGCGTCTTCCAGCAGGAAATCCGGCTGCAGGATCACGCCCATGCCAGCAATCGCGGCTTCGCGCAGCACGTCGCCGTTGTTGGCGTGCAGCAGGCTGTTCACCGCCACCTTCACCTCACCGCCGGGCCCCTGCAGCGGCCAGTTGTTGCCGGCGGCCCAGTAGCTGTAGCCCAGGCACGCGTGTGCCTGCAGGTCCTGCGGGGTCTGCGGGGTGCCGCGTGCGGCCAGGTAGGCCGGCGCGGCGCACAGGCTCACCCGCGATTCGCCCAGGCGGCGGGCGATCAGGGTAGGGCCCGGCTCGCGGGTGATGCGGATGGCCACGTCGTAGCCTTCCTCGACCATGTCCACGAGGCGGTCGGACAGGGCCAGGTCCAGTTCCACCTGCGGGAAGCGTTCGCGGTAGCTGGCCAGCAACGGGCCGAGGCGGGCGATGCCCCAGCTGACCGGCGCGTTGATGCGCAGCGTGCCGGAGGGCTCCAGCGCCTGCGCACCGATGCTGGCCTCCAGCGCGTCGAACTCGGCCAGCAGGCGCACGCACTGGGCGTAGTAGGCGGCGCCGGCACTGGTCGGGCTGACCCGGCGCGTGGTGCGGTGGAGCAGGCGGGTGGACAGGCGCTTCTCCAGCGCGGCGACCTGGCGGGTGACGCCGGCAGTGGACATGTCCAGAGCCTGGGCGGCGGCGCTGAAGCCATTGCGCTCGACCACCGCCACGAACACGCGCATCGCCTCGAGGGTATCCATTGTTGCGCCTTTTGAAATAAATACGGTCAATCGATCGTATTTATCAGTCCTTGAAGGCGCAATAACCTGTGCCCACTCCCTTCAAGGTGCTTTGCCATGCACACCACGACCGCTCCTGTTTCGCCGCTGGCGCCGTATGGCGCCACCCTGCTGCGCCTGGCACTGGGCGTGCTGTTCCTGGCCCATGCGCTGACCAAGCTGCTGGTATTCACCCCGGCCGGCACGGCGGCGTACTTCGAGTCGCTGGGCCTGCCCGGCGCGCTCGGCTACCTCACCATCGGCGTCGAGCTGGTGATCACTGTCGCGCTGCTGCTGGGCGTCTATGCGCGCTGGGTGGGCCTGGTCGGCGTACCGCTGCTGCTGGGCACCATCGTCACCGTGCACGGCGCCAACGGTTTCGGTTTCGCCAATGCCGGCGGCGGCTGGGAATACCCGGCGTTCTGGGCACTGGCGCTGGTGGTGCTGTTCCTGGTCGGCGATGGCAAGTGGACCCTGCGTTCGCGCTGATCGCCGCCTGATCCTGCAACTGGAGCATTCCATGTCCCGCCTGCCTTCGCTGTACATCTCCCATGGTTCGCCGATGACTGCCCTGCATCCGGGCCAGGTCGGTGTGCGCCTGGCCGAGCTGGCGCGCGACCTGCCGACGCCGCGTGCCATCGTGATGGCCTCGGCGCACTGGCTGGGCCGGCAGCCGCTGGTCGGCGCGCATCCGCAGCCGCCCACCATCCACGACTTCGGTGGCTTCCCGCGCGCGCTGTTCGAACTGCAGTACCCGGCGCCGGGTGATCCGGCGCTGGCCGAAGAAGTGGCCGGCCGCATCGCCGCTGCCGGCCTGCCGGTGGCACTCGACCCGCAGCGTGGCCTGGACCATGGCGCGTGGGTGCCGCTGCGGTTGCTGCGCCCGCAGGCCGACATTCCCGTGGTGCCGCTGTCGATCCAGCCGCTGCTCGGCCCCGAGCATCAGTTCGCGCTGGGCCGCGCGCTGGCGCCGCTGCGCGAACAGGGCGTGCTGCTGGTCGGCTCCGGCAGCATCACCCACAATCTGCACGACTGGGGCGACTACCAGGACGGCAAGGAAGCGCCGTACGTGCGCCCCTTCATCGAGTGGGTGGAGCAGCGCCTGGCCGCTGATGACCGCCAGGCGCTGTTCGACTATCGCCGGCAGGCGCCGTTCGCCGAGCGCGCGCACCCGACCGACGAGCACCTGCAGCCGCTGTTCTTCGCGATGGGCGCGGCCGGCGAGGGCGGCTTCGGTGCACGCCGCATCGACGCCGGCATCGATGCCGGCTTCCTCGCCATGGATCTCTACCGCTTCGACGGGGCATGAGCCGGGGCTGACGCGCGGCGGCCCCGGCCATCGCGGTCGTGGCCGCATGTGGTAGTTTTTTCCGGGTTTCCGGCGCTGGCCTTCGAGCCTCCCCGCGCGCCGCTTCCTGGAAGAAGCATGCATACCATTGAAGTCGTCCTGGCGATGCTGGTGGCCGTTGTCGCCAGCGGCTACCTGGTTCGCGTCCTCCCGTTCTCGTTGCCGCTGCCGCTGGTGCAGATCGGCCTGGGCGCGGTGATCGCCGGGGTGTTCAACCGCGGCCACGCGCTGGAGCCGGAAGTGTTCTTCCTGCTGTTCCTGCCGCCGCTGCTGTTCCTGGATGGCTGGCGCATTCCCAAGCAGGGCCTGTTCCGCGACAAGGGCGCGATCCTCGAGCTGGCGTTCGGCCTGGTGGTGTTCACCGTCATCGGCGCAGGCTTCCTGATCCACTGGCTGATTCCGGTGATGCCGCTGGCGGTGTGCTTCGCGCTGGCGGCGATCGTGTCGCCGACCGATCCTGTGGCAGTGGGTGCGATCGCCTCCAAGGCGCCGATTCCCAAGCGCTTGATGCACATCCTGGAAGGCGAGTCGCTGCTCAACGATGCATCGGGCCTGGTCTGCTTCCGGTTCGCGGTGGCTGCGGTGATGACCGGCACGTTCTCGCTGGCCACGGCCTCGCTGACCTTCGTGTGGGTGGCCGTGGCCGGCCTTGCGGTGGGCGTGGCGGTCACCCTTGGTGTGTCGACCTTCCAGCGCTGGCTGTGGCGCCGCTTCGGCGAAGAGCCGGGCGCGGCGATGCTGGTCAACCTGCTCATTCCGTTCGCGGCCTACCTGCTGGCCGAAGAGATCCACGCCTCCGGCATCCTCGCCGCGGTCGCCGCAGGTATCGCGATGAGCTATGTCGAGCTGACCGGCCGCGTCTCCGGCAGCATGCGCGTGCAGCGTGCCGGGGTCTGGAACATGCTGCAGTTCAGCTTCAACGGCATCATGTTCGTGCTGCTGGGCGAGCAGCTGCCAGGCATCGTCGAACGCGCCACCACCACCATGAACGAGACCGGCCACCAGAGTGCGTGGTGGCTGCTGGTGTATGTGGTGGTGATCAATCTGGCGCTGGTCGTGCTGCGCCTGTTGTGGGTGTGGCTGTCGCTGCGCTGGAACCTGCTGCGCGCGCGCCGTCGCGGCCTGGAGCGGGGCGAGGCACCGAACTGGCGCATCGTGGTGGCGACCTCGGTGGCCGGTGTGCGCGGTGCGATCACCCTGGCCGGTGTGTTGACCCTGCCGCTGTTCCTGCCTGATGGCAGTGCGTTCCCGGCACGTGACCTGGTGATCTTCCTGGCCGCCTCGGTGATCCTGTTCTCGCTGCTCGGCGCCAGCATCGCGCTGCCGCAGCTGCTGAAGGGCCTGCAGCTGCCGGCCGATTCGGGTGAACGCAAGGAAGAGGACCTGGCGCGCCGGCTGTCGTCGAAGGCGGCGCTGGCCGGGGTCGAGCGCATGCGCCAGCAGCTGGTGATGAACCAGAACACCGAGAACGTGCAGCTGTACAACGACGCCGCGTCGCGGGTGAGCCTGCTGTACCAGCGCCACCTGGAGCGCGACAGCGAGGGGCCCGACGTGGACCCGGAGAAGGTGCGGCGCATGGAAATGGGCTACCGCCAGCTGCGCAGCGCCGGCCTCAATGCCGAGCGCGAGGAGCTGTTCCGGTTGACCCGGCGCGGGGTGATTTCCGATGAGATCTCGCGGCGCCTGATCCGCAACCTGGACCTGCTGGAGTCGCGCAAGCGCGAATGACGCCGGATGTAGAGTCGAGCATGGCTCGACTCTACAAAAGCCGGTTACTCCGGCTTCGTGTCCAGGAAATACGCCTCGACCTTGCCCTTGACCTTGATGGTCATCGGGTTGCCGCGGCGGTCGCGGGCCTTGCCGGCCTGCACGCGGATCCAGCCTTCGCTGACCGAGTATTCCTCGACGTTGTCGCGCTCGACGTCGTTGAAACGCACGCCGACGCCCCGCTCCAGCGCCTGCGCATCATGGAAGGGGCTGGCCGGGTTGATCGCCAGGTGGTCGGGAGGGGTATCGCTCATCGCTTCATTCACAGTGACGGCCACCAAGGCCGGCTTCAGCGGCACAGGATAAACCGTAGAATGCCGGCCTGCCCCAGAGGAAGTTCCGCCATGCCCGACAACAGCGACTATTTCGACTTCGAGGAAGACATCCACGACTTCGACGAAGACGGCTTCGAGGCCCGGGTCTGGAACCTGCTGGTGCTGATCAACCCGGGCGACGAAGAGCTGGCCCTGCAGCAGTTCAACCGCTGGCGCGAGCACTTGGCCGAGGACGGGCAGCCGCTGGAGGCAGACAGCGATTGGCTGCCGGCCCTGTTCACGGCCATTGCCTGGCAGTCCGGTTTCGAGGTGGAACGTGATGATCTGGATTCGCTGCAGTCGGCGGTGAACGAGCTGTCGGCGCGCTTCAACCTGCAGCTGGACTGGGGTGGCGACCTGGACGACGAGGATTTCGCCGAAGACCTGGACGGCGTGCAGCTGATGTCCACCGCCTTCGACCGCCTGCGCGAGCACAACTACACGCTGTGGAGCGTGGATGCCGGCAGCGACGGTTTCACCGGCGTGATGGCATTGACCCGCGACGACGACGCGATGCTGGCGCTGTGCTCGCTGCTGAACGTGGAAATCCGCCTGGGCAGCGACCCGTTCTGATCGATGATCCGACCCGCCGGGCAGGGCTCGGCGCTGCCTTTTTCTCCAGACCGTGGTAGAGGCAGGGCCCATC
>NZ_JBQEMR010000034.1:0-16607 GCF_052045015.1 Stenotrophomonas sp. 22692 | reverse complement strand
GGGAGTGCCCCGGCGCTACCTGTTCCGCCAGCCCGTGGTAGCGCCGGGCCATGCCCGGCGAGCACACCACGCACTACGGCCGGTACTGCGCCCTGGCGTTGGCAATCACCGCTTTGACCAGGTCACGGTCGGCGTGCCGGGAAATCGCCCGCGCACCGAGCGCGATGGCCTGCGCGCGCAGCTCGGAAGTGACATCGTAGTGCGCACCGCTGGCCTTGTTCTGGAAGGCCCGCGGTGGAATGCCGAGCTGCGCCGCCATCGCGTGCAGCTCGGCCAGGGTGTCGGCCATCAGGTGCGCCCAGCGCTGTCCGCGCCAGGGATGCACCGCGTCATCGACGTAGACCGTCACCGCCGCGGCCGGTTCAGGCCTGCGGCTTGCTGTCGCTGTCAGCGGCCGGGGTGGCCTCGGCAGCAGCTTCAACCACTTCGCCTTCGGCGGCCTCAGCGGCTTCTTCGCCTTCTTCGGCTTCCACGGTCTCGAACTCGGCGACCAGCTTGTCCAGGTACTCGTCAGCGGTCTGCTCGGATTCGGCTGCCAGGGTGTCCAGCAGCTTCTGCAGCAGCTCGGAGTACTCCAGGTTGACCTTGCGGCCTTCCTTTTCCTGCACGTTGGACAGGTGCTTGAGCATGGCCAGCATCGGCACCGGGTTTTCGGCGTTGCCCATGGTCTGGCCGCCGATGGCCAGCAGCCACTCACGGCCCTGCAGGCCGATGGCCGCGACCACCTGGCCGTCTTCGTTGGTCAGCACGGCATGGTTCTGGACCTGCTGCTGGGCGTTCAGGCGCAGGAACGGACGCTTGGCCTGCTGCTTCTTGCGCTTGTCGCGCTTGGCCTTGGAGTTCTGGGACATGGGGTGGGATCACCTGGAAACGGAAAGACCGCCATTGTAGCGGCCGCACGCAGGTGGGGTCAGATCCCTTTCCAGGGGGAAGGGATCTGACCCCGGTTCAGTGCGCCTCACCCTGCGCGGCCTGCACGTCCGGGTCGGCGGTCGGCGCCGACAGCCCCACCTGTGGCCCGGCACCGGCCAGGGCGGCCGCTTCGGCGGCCTGGGTCATCACCACGATGCTGATGCGGCGGTTGATCGGGTTCTGCGGGTCGACCTTGTCGAACAGCACTGACGAAGACAGGCCGACCACGCGGGTGATCTTGCTGTCGTCCAGGCCACCATCGATCAGCGCGCGGCGTGCGGCATTTGCACGGTCGGCGCTCAGTTCCCAGTTGCCATAGCCGCGAGCGACGGAATAGGCGGTGATGTCGGTGTGACCGGTCAGGCTGATCCGGTTCGGCACATGGTTCAGGTACTCGGCCAGCTCGTGCAGGATCTGCTGCGTGTACGGCTTCAGCGTGGCGCTGCCAAGGTCGAACATCGGCCGGTTCTGCTTGTCCACGATCTGGATGCGCAGGCCCTCCGGGGTCAGGTCCAGCAGCAGCTGGTCCTTGAACGGTTCCAGCGCCTGGCTCCTGCTGATCGCTTCCTGCAGCTCCTTCATCAGCTGTTCCAGCTGCTGCTTGTCGCGCTGCTGCTGGTCCACCGGCTGCGGTACTGCTTCCTTCTGGTTCTGGAAGGGATCGTTGCTGTTGCCACGCGAAACGTCGGTGGCACCGCCCAGCTTGATCATCGAGGTGCTGGCGCCGCCCGGGCCGGCCATGCCGGGTGCCGGCGTGGCGTTCTGCCCGCTCAGCGGGCTCGGGTTGCGGAAGTACTCGGAAATGGCAGCACGGTCGTTCTTGTTGGTGGTGGCCATCAGCCACAGCACCAGGAAGAACGCCATCATCGCAGTCACGAAGTCGGCATAGGCCACCTTCCACGAACCGCCATGATGGGCGGCGTGGCCGGCCTTCTTGACCCGGCGGACGATGACGGTGGGCTTGGTCTCGGCCATGGCTTACTTGACCGTCTTCAGGTGCTGCTCGAAATCGGAGAAGGCCGGGCGCACGTTCGACGGCAGCGTCTTGCGGGCGAACTCCAGTGCGATCTTCGGGTTGTAGCCGCGCAGGCAGGCCAGCAGGGCGGTCTTCACCGATTCGTAGATGCGGCTGTCCTGCTCGGCGCGGGCCTCCATCGCGGCTGCCATCGGGCCCACGAAACCGTAGCCCAGCAGGATGCCGAGGAAGGTGCCGACCAGCGCACCGGCGACGTGGCCACCGACCTCGACGATGTCGCCACCGATCGAGCCCATGGTGATGACGATGCCCAGCACCGCCGCCACGATGCCGAAACCGGGCAATCCGTCGGCGACCTTGGTCAGCACCTGCGACGGCGCCATGGCCTCGGCGTGGTGCTTTTCCAGCTCCAGTTCCAGCAGCGGTTCCAGCTCGTGCGGCTCGATGTTGCTGCCGATCATCAGGCGCAGGCAGTCGGTGATGAAGTCGATCAGGTGGTGGTCGGCCTGCACCTTGGGGTAGTTGCCGAACAGCGCGCTCTCGGCCGGCCGCTCGACATGGTCTTCCAGGGCCATGAAGCCTTCGCGGCGGGCCTTGTTGAGTAGTTCATAGAGCAGGCTGAGGACGTCGATGTAGTCCTGCTGCTTGTAGCGCGGGCCCTTGAACACGCCGACCATGGCCTGCAGGGTCTGCTTGACCGTCTTGGCCGGCGTGCCGACCAGGAAGGCGCCGAGCGCGGCGCCGCCGATGATGACCAGCTCGTAGGGCTGCCAGAGGGCACCCAGGCGGCCGTGGGCACCGAGATAGCCCCCGATCACGCTGATGATGACGACCAGGAATCCAACGATGATGAGCATGGGGCGACGCAAGGAGAGGGGATATCTCCTTGTCGGCCCGTCGCCCGGTTTTCTGAAGAGGGAATTCTGTGAAACCGGTCAGCGGGGTGTTTCAGCCCGCCACGCCGCTTTCTGCGCCGCCACGCTGCAACGGATCGGGCCAGGGCTCGCCATTGCCGGTGAACGAAAGTGAGACGGAGTTCAGGCAGTGGCGCTCGTAGGTGGGCGGCGGACCGTCCGGGAACACGTGGCCCAGATGGCTGCCGCAGCGCGCGCAGGTGATCTCGGTACGCACCATGCCGTGGCTGGTATCGCGGATCTCGCGCACGTGCGCCGGGTCGAACGGGGCAAAGAAGCTGGGCCAGCCGGTGCCGGAATCGAACTTGGTGCTGGAGCGGAACAGCGGCAGTGCGCACAGACGGCAGCAGTAGACGCCCTCGCGCTTGTTGTCGAGGAATACGCCGCAGAACGGCGCCTCGGTGCCGTGCTGCAGCAGTACGCGGCGTTCTTCGCCGCTGAGGCCGGCGACCAGCGCCTCGGTCTGGGTGGCGGTGGGGGGCGTCAGGTCGAAGGCGGTCATGGCGGCGCTCCGTGGGGTCGATGGCCTGGGGATGCCGGAAAACGTGGGGGTGCCGGCGCGCGCTTGCAAGTGTGATGGCCGTTCATGGGCGGCACACAGGTGCAGGCGCAAGGTGAATGCGATCCACGCCGGAGCGTGACATGAAACCGAGCCTTCCCCTGCTGTTGATGGGCCTGCTGCCCCTGGTTGCGCAGGCCCAGGTACCGACGTCGTCGAGCCCGACCGCCACCCGCAGTGCCACCACCGTGGCACCGCAACCGGTGGCACCTCCGCCACAGGCTGCCCGCCCGCAGCCGCAGGTGCTGCCGTCGCCGCAGCCGGCACAGCCGATCAAGTCCACCGGCCCCGCCCGGATCGCGCCGGCGCCGGTACCGAAGCCGGCCGACAAGGTCTATGACCGCAATGGCCGCATCGTGCCTGGCGTGCGCCCGGCCGGCCCGAACCGCGTGTTCGACTCGCGTACAGGCCGTTATTACGACAGCGTGCCTGCCGGTGATGGCCAGCAGATCAAGCGCTGACCTATGGGCCAAGCAAGGTTGGCAGCTCCTGCGCGTCGTGCGGGCTGAACGCACGAAAACAGCCTCTTGGCGATCACTGCTTTTTCGCCTGCGATTAACCGTTTCGGGACCACCGTGGCCCTGCGCTGGCATTCCGCCGCCGCATGTCCTTCGTCCACTGGATCGCGATCATGAAAAACCAGCAGAACCGTCATCCCGGCAAGGAACCGCAGGGCCGCAACCCGCAGCAGCAACAGCAGCAACAGATGGACCCACAGCAGCCGCACAAGGGCGGCAAGCAGCAGGAACAGCGCTCGCAGAAGCATCCGCAGCAGCGCTGAGGGACTCCGGGGGTCGGATCCCGCACCGCGGGCTCTGACCCCATCCTGCGAGCGCCTCAATCCGGAATCGGCAGGCTCAGCGTTTCCTTCACTTCTTCCATCACGATGTAGCTCTTCGACTCACGTACATGCGGCAGCGTCAGCAACGTGCTGCCGAGCAGCTTGCGGTAGGAGGCCATTTCGCTGATCCGCGCCTTCAGCAGGTAATCGAAGTCGCCCGATACCAGGTGGCACTCCAGCACGTTGGGCAGCTTCAGCGCCGCGCGCCGGAACTCCTCGAAGATGTCGCCGGACTTGTAGGCCAGGCTGATCTCCACGAACACCAGCAGGCTGGCCTTCACCGCGGCCGGGTCGAGGTGGGCGTGGTAGCCGGTGATCACCCCTTCGCGCTCCAATCGACGCACGCGCTCAGTGCATGGCGTGGTCGACAGGCCGACCCGCTCGCCCAGTTCGGTGAAGGAGATGCGGCCCTCGGCCTGCAGGATGCGCAGGATCTTGCGGTCGATCTTGTCCAGTTCGCGGGTACGGGTGGCCATGGCCGTCAACCTTGGGGAATGAATTGCAGGAGAACATCCTGCCGGTTGATTTCAAAACAGGCAAATCAACTGGGAATGGCTGTCTATACTTCCCCAATTATGGTCCCGGCACGCTCCAGTGCAGGGAATGATCGGGTTGGAGAAGTCCCATGCGAGTCCTAGTTCTCGGCAGCGGCGTGATCGGCACCACCAGTGCCTGGTACCTGCGACAGGCCGGGTTTGAAGTCACGGTCATCGATCGTCAGCCCGGCCCGGCGCTGGAAACCAGCTTCGCCAATGCTGGCCAGCTGTCGTTTGGCTACACCTCGCCGTGGGCGGCCCCGGGCGTGCCGAAGAAGGCCATCGGCTGGCTGTTCGAGAAGCACGCGCCGCTGGCGATCAAGCCGGGCATGGACCTGGCCCAGTACCGTTGGCTGTGGCAGATGCTGCGCAACTGCACCCATGAGCGCTACGCGATCAACAAGGCGCGCATGGTGCGCATGTCCGAGTACAGCCGCGACTGCCTGAACGAGCTGCGCGCACAGATCGGCATCGAATTCGAAGGCCGCGACCTGGGCACGACCCAGTTGTTCCGCACCCAGCAGCAGCTGGATGCCTCGGCGCAGGACATCGAGATCCTGGCCCAGTACGGCGTGCCGTACGAGGTGCTGAACCGCGCCGGCATCATCCAGGCCGAACCGGCCCTGGCCCACGTCGATGGCCTGGTCGGCGCGCTGCGCCTGCCGCGTGACCAGACCGGCGACTGCCAGCTGTTCACCCGCCGCCTGGCGCAGATGTGCGTGGATGCCGGTGTCGAGTTCCGCTTCGACCAGGACATCACCGGCCTGGAGTTCGATGGCGACCGCATCACCGGCGTGCGCATCGACGGCAAGCTGGAAACCGCCGACCGCTTCGTGGTCGCGCTCGGCAGCTATTCGCCGGCGCTGGTCGCATCGCTGGGCATGCGCCTGCCGGTGTACCCGCTTAAGGGCTACTCACTGACCCTGCCGATCACCGACCCGGCGATGGCGCCGACCTCGACCATTCTCGACGAGAGCTACAAGGTGGCGGTGACCCGCTTCGACGACCGTATCCGCGTCGGTGGCATGGCCGAAGTGGCCGGCTTCGACCTGTCGCTGTCGCAGCGCCGCCGCGAAACCCTGGAGCTGGTGGTCAGCGATCTCTACCCGAAGGGCGGCGACCTGTCGCGTGCGCAGTTCTGGACCGGCCTGCGCCCGGCCACGCCGGACGGTACGCCGGTGATCGGCGCCACGCCGTTCCGCAACCTGTACCTCAACACCGGCCACGGCACGCTGGGCTGGACCATGGCCTGCGGCTCGGGTCGCTACCTGGCCGACCTGATGAGCGCGCGCCAGCCGCAGATCAGCACCGAAGGCCTGGATATTTTCCGCTACGGCCAGTACGGTCACGCGCCGCAACAAGAGAACCGCACATGCGTCCTGCCCGCGCGCTGATCGATCTGGGCGCCCTGCGCAGCAACTACCGGCTCGCCCGTGAACTGGGCGGTGGCAAGGCCCTGGCGATCATCAAGGCCGATGCCTATGGGCATGGCGCGGTGCGCTGTGCGCAGGCGCTGGAAGGTGAGGCTGATGGTTTCGGCGTGGCTACCATCGAAGAGGCACTGGAGCTGCGCCAGGCCGGCATCCGTGCGCCGATCCTGCTGCTGGAAGGCATCTTCGAGCCCAGCGACATGGCGCTGGTGGCCGAGCATGACTTCTGGTTCGCCGTCGGTTCGCCGTGGCAACTGGAGGCCGTTGCTGCCTACGACAGCCCGCGCCCGTTGACGGTGTGGCTGAAGCTGGACAGTGGCATGCATCGCCTTGGCCTGGACGTGGACAGCTTCCGTGCCGCGCATGCACGCCTGTCGGCGCTGCCGCAGGTCGAGCGCATCGTGCTGATGACCCACCTGGCGCGCGCCGATGAGCTGGACAGCGAACGCACCCACGAACAGGCCGCGACCTTCGCGCGGGCCATCGACGGCCTGGACGGCGAGACCAGCGTGTGCAACTCGCCGGCGCTGCTGGGCTGGCCGGATGTACGCAGCGACTGGGTGCGCCCGGGCCTGATGCTGTATGGCGCCAATCCGCTGCCGGACAACACGGCACTGACCGAGCGCCTGCGCCCGGTGATGACGATGCAGTCGAAGGTGATCGCCGAGCGCTGGATCGAGGCGGGTGAGCCGGTGGGTTATGGCGCACGCTTCGTGGCCAAGGCACGCACCCGCGTGGGTGTGGTCGCGCTCGGCTATGCCGACGGTTATCCGCAGTTCGCCCCGAATGGCACCCCGGTGCTGATCGACGGCCAGCCCGGTGCGCTGATCGGGCGCGTGTCGATGGACATGCTGACGGTGGACCTGACCGCGCATGCGCAGGCCGGCATCGGCAGCGTGGTGGAACTGTGGGGCAGCGCACCGACGCTGTCCGAACTGGCGCCGCGCTGTGGCGTGAGTGCGTACCAGCTGCCGTGCGCGGTCAAGCGCGTGGGCAAGGTATACGTGTAGAGCCGAGCCCACGCTCGGCTTCGGTAGCGGCCGACCTTGGTCGGCGCCGTGTAATGCGTGTCGACCAAGGTCGACACCTACCGAGTGGCCTAACGCGCAGCGGTGGCCTGGCTGGCCAGCTGGCGCTTCACCCAGTCATCGATCAGGCGCTTCTCGTAGCGCAGCGGATCACTGTCGCTCTTCAGCCCCAGGTTGTGCAGGTAGCCGGTATCGCTGAGGCGCGCATCGCCCTCGCTGACGATACGGCCGCTGGCGTCCTTCAACGTGTACTGCAGGCTGATCCGCGGCGGGTAGATGTCGCGCATGATCCGGATGTCGCGGCCACGCGGGCCGTGCCACGGCTCGTAGTCACCGGCACGCTTGATGTCCACCAGGGTCACATCGAGGGTCTGCCCAGGCTGCAGCGGCTTGGCAGCGGTGGTCTGCAGGTAGCGGGCCAACTGCTGTACCCAGTCACCGCGTTCGGCCTCGAAGCGGTTGGTGCTCTGGCGGATCTCGGTGAATTTGGCCGGATCCTCCCATTTCACGCTGACCGGGCCATCGGCCTGCAACGCGCGCGGCGCGTCCGCATCGGTCACGGTGCGCGGTGCAGCGTTGGCGCCGCCCGCCACCAGGGCGCCTGCCAGCAGGGCAATCGCGAGTGAGCGTTTCATGACGGTCTCCTGCGTCCCCGCGCTGGGGACGATGTTGATCACAGATCGAGTGTGATCCTGTGGCCGGGCCACCGCAATGGCCGATTGCGTCGTGCGCAAGGGTGGTTGCCGCCAATTCATCGACGTCAACCATGACTGACGGCGCTTGACGCTGTGAATACGCGCTTTGGAAGATGCTGTGCTTCCAATCCGGCCTGCACAGACGCCCCTTGTCCACACTGCCGCCCCTCGTGGAGCGCCCACCGATGATGGTGCCAGCGCCCGAACCCGACCTGCATCATGGCGTGCTTGAGCGCATCAACGCCGGTTTCTGCGTGATCCAGGTGCTGTTCGAGGGCGATCGCGCGGTGGACTACCGTTTCATCGAGGTCAACGATGCGTTCGAGCGCCACACCGGCCTGAAGGACGCGCGTGGCCAGCGCATGACGGCGCTGGAACCGGGCCACGAGCAGGACTGGTTCCGCATCTACGGCGAGGTCGCGCGCAGTGGCCGCCCCGCCCAGTTCGAGATGGAAGCGCGTGCGCTGGGCCGCTCGTTCGCGGTTGATGCGGTGCGCGTGGGCCGTCCGGGCGAAGACAAGGTCGGCATCCTGTTCTTCGACATCACCGCACGCAAGCAGATGGAAGTGGAGCTGGGCGAAAGCGAAGCCCGCTTCAGCGCACTGGCCGACGGCCTGCCGATGCCGGTGTGGGTGCTCGACGAGCGCGGCCATGCCCGTTTCGTCAACAGCGCTTTCAGTGAGTTCTTTGGCGGTGACGAAACACGCGTGCCGGAAGATGTCTGGCGCGGCCTGGTGCATCCGGACGATGCATCGGTGTTCGAGTACGAACTGCAGGAAGCACTGAAGGCGCAGCGGTCGATGCATGCGCTGGTGCGGGCCCGACGTGCCGATGGCGAGTGGCGTTGGCTGGAGATGAACGCACGCCCGCGTTTCTCACGGATGGGCCGCTTCATCGGCCTGGCCGGCAGCAGCCCGGACGTGACCGAACGCCGCGAGATCGAACTGGCCCGCGAGGAGCTGCTGCAGTCCGAGCGTGCCGCGCGCAGCGCCGCCGAGAACATGGCGCGGTTGAAGGACGAGTTCCTGGCCACGCTGTCGCACGAGCTGCGCACGCCGCTGACCACCATCCTCGGTTGGAGCGAGCTGCTGCTGCAGCGCGTGGACAACACCAGCCCGCTGTACAAGGGCCTGAATGTGATCGCCAACAGCGCCGGTGCGCAGAAGCGGCTGATCTCGGACATGCTCGACCTCAGCAGCATGCTGCTGGGCAAGGTGCAGCTGGAGGTGGAGATACTGGACCTGCGCGACCTGCTGGGCGAAGCCATCGGTGCGCAGGAACTGGTCGCCGAAGGCAAGGCGCTGGACGTGAGTCTGCTGCTGCCGGAGCAGCCCAGCCTGGTGCTGGGCGATGCCACCCGCCTGCAGCAGGTGTTCTGGAACCTGCTGTCGAACGCAATCAAGTTCACCCCGGCCGAAGGCCGCATCGACGTGCAGCTGCAGGCCGACGGCAACCACTGGGTGATCACGGTGCGCGATACCGGTGATGGCATCGCACCGGAGTTCCTCAACCATCTGTTCAGCCGCTTCCGCCAGGCCGATGGCACCACCACCCGACGCCATGGCGGCCTCGGCCTGGGCCTGGCGATCGTGCAGCAGCTGGTCGAACTGCATGGCGGTACCGTCACCGCCGCCAGCGAAGGCCATGGCCACGGCGCCACCTTCACCGTGCGCCTGCCGCAGCACATTCCCGATGCCGAGCGACGCCCGCTGCGCGAAGTGATCAGCGGGCCGATCCTGGAGCCGGTGATCGTCGAACCGTACCCGCTGCGTGGCATGCATGTGCTGGCGGTGGAAGACCAGCCGGAAGTGCTGGAGTACCTGCGGCGCATGCTGGAAGAGCAGGGCGCGAGTGTGTCGGCCGCCAGCTCGGCCGGTGAAGCGCTGGCGTTGCTGGCCGATACCGGGCACCTGCAGTACCACGTGATGCTGACCGACATCGGCATGCCGGGCATGGATGGCTATGGTCTGGTGCGCACGCTGCGTGAGGACATGGGCGTGGATGCGATGACCCTGCCGGCGGTTGCCGTGACCGCGCTGGCACGCGCCGATGACCGGCGCCGAGCGCTGGCGTCAGGCTTCCAGGAACATGTCGCCAAACCGTACTCGGTGGCACAGCTGGTGGCTGCGGTACGCAAGGTGCAGGTGCCACGCGCGGACAGCGCGCTGCACTGAGCATTCACGGCCGATCGGCGACTCTGCACGCAGGAGGTCGCCGATGTCCCGTATAGCTCCCCGCATCCATACCGATCCGGCGCAGATCGCGCGCCTGGAAGCCCTGTTGCCGCAGCTGGAAGGCGAAACGCAGGTGCAGCTGACCCTGCACGATGGTCGCCGCCTGCTCGGCACCGTGGCGGTGAAACCGACCGTGCAGCAGTACCGCAACGACGCCGGCGACGAAGGCAGCAACGGCCAGTTGCGCCTGGATGACTACGACACGCCGGTGCAGCAGCACCATGTGTGGCTGGACGAGATCGCCAGCGTCAACCGTCTGCCACCCAGGGCGCCTTGATCGGATGTAGAGCCGAGCCCACGCTCGGCTGCGCCGTCGCCCGAGCGTGGGCTCGGGCGCTACCGGTGTGTCAGTGCTCGAACAAGGTCGGTGTCGCCTCGAACCGGCGCGCATAGGCGCGTTCTTCCGCCACCCGGGCCACCTCGTCATCGGCCAGGTCCGGTGCGCCGTACACCGCATAGGCCACGCTGCCGTCGGCGCCATGGCCGACCTGGTGCAGCCGGTAGCGTGAGTGGCCGCCGCCGGTATCCTCGGGGTAATGCACGGGCGGATGGCTGCCTTCCAGGTCCATTTCACTGTTGTCGACCACGCCACCGACGAACAAGGCTCGCATGCAGGTTCTCCTGGGTTTCCGGGGGAGCCTCTACCCTGAACGTTTCAATGTTGCTGGCAGATCAAGGCCCCGTTCGGGTTTCGCAAAGCGGCATACCGGGGCCGGCCCGGCCAAGCCGGTACAATGGACGGCCCTCACGCTTGAAGTACCCGCGCCGATGGCCTCCAGCGACGACGCCCCCCTGCAGACCCTGTTCCTGCCGTTCTCCCAAGGCGCCCTGCGCTGGCCGGAGGGCCCGGTGGCCTTCCTGCGTGCCCGCGACGGCTGGCCGCTGCGTGAAGCGGCCGGCAGCCGCGAGGTCCACTGCGAGCAGAGCTTCGCCCCGTTCGCGCAGCCGCTGCAGCAGGCCGCCGGCTGGACCGTCAGTGGCCAGCTGGATGATGGGGCCGGCAAGGGCCGTTACCTGCTGGTGCTGGTGCTGCCGCCGCGCCAGCGTGAAGAAGCCCGCGCGCTGTTTGCCCGTGCGCTGGCGCTGGTCGCCGACGGCGGCCGCATCGTTGCCTGCCAGTCCAACAACGAAGGTGCACGCTCGGGCGAGGGCGACCTCAAGCAACTGACCGGCCTCGGCGGCAGCCTGACCAAGAACCACTGCCGCGTGTACTGGACCGCCCCGATGCAGGGCCAGCACGACGCCGACCTGGCCAAGCGCTGGTCGGCACTGGATGCGGTGCGTCCGATCGTCGGCGGCCGTTTCCTCAGCCGCCCGGGCGTGTTCGCCTGGGACCGCATCGATCCGGCCTCGGCGCTGCTGGCCGAGCACCTGCCGGCCGACCTGGCCGGCCGCGCCGCCGACCTCGGTGCCGGCTACGGCTACCTGTCGCGCGAGCTGCTGGAGCGCTGCCCGAAGATCACCGCGCTGGACCTGTACGAAGCGGAGCAGCGCGCGTTGGCACTGGCCGAGCTGAACCTGGCACCGCCGCCGCGTCCGCTGCCGCTGCGCTTCCTGTGGCAGGACGTCACCGCCGGCATCGAGCCGGGCTACGACGTCATCATCAGCAATCCGCCATTCCACACGCCCTCGCGCGCCGATCGCCCGGACATCGGCCAGCGCTTCATCGCCGTGGCCGCGCAGGCGCTGCGCCCGGGCGGACGCCTGTACGTGGTGGCCAACCGCCACCTGCCGTACGAGTACACGCTCAACGAGAGCTTTGGCGCGGTGCGCGTGATCGCCGAGCGTGATGGCTTCAAACTGGTGGAAGCGGTGAAGGGGAAGGGCAAGTGAAGCTGGTCAAGCTCATCGCCAACCTGGGCTACGGCAGCCGCAAGCAGGTGCAGTGGATGTTCCGCGAAGGCCGCGTCACCGACGCCGACGGCGAGGTGCTGTATGCCGACGACCAGGTGCCGCACGAGGCGATCCGCGTCGACGGCGAGCCGCTGGACCCGCCGGTGGGCCTGTCGATCGCGCTGCACAAGCCGGCCGGCTACACCTGCTCGACCAAGGACACCGGCCGCCTGATCTACGACCTGCTGCCGCCGCGCTTCCGCGACCGCGATCCGGTGCTGTCTACAGTGGGCCGCCTCGACCGCGAGACCAGTGGCCTGCTGCTGCTGACCGACGACGGTGGCCTGCTGCACCGGATCATCTCGCCGAAGTCGAAGCTGCCGAAAGTCTATGAGGTCGAGTTGAGCGAGGACCTGCGCGGCGACGAGGTGGCACTGTTCGCCAGCGGCACGCTGATGCTGGAGTCCGAGAAGACGCCCCTGCTGCCGGCTGAACTGGAAGTGGTGGATGCGCGTCGCGCGCGCCTGGTGCTGCACGAAGGCCGCTACCATCAGGTACGCCGCATGTTCGCCGCCACGGGCAACCACGTGCAGGCCCTGCACCGCAGCCGCGTCGGCGGGCTGGACCTGCAGGGGCTGGACGAAGGGCAATGGCGGCAGCTCACTTCCACCGACCTGGATACGCTGTTCGCTCCATGACCACCATCGCTGCGCTGCCGTTCCTCCCCGACGCCGTCATCTTCGACATGGACGGCCTGATGATCGACAGCGAGCGGGTCTCGCTGGCCTGTTGGAGCGAGGCCGCCGACGAATTCGGACTGGGCCTGGACGAGGCAGTGTTCCTGCGCATGGTCGGCCTCGGTGACCGCGACACGCACGCGCTGCTGCGTGCGCAGGGGATCGAGGACAGCGTGATCGAGGCGGTGGCTGCACGCTGCCATGAGCTGTACGAAGCACGCACCCAGACCGGCCTGCCGCTGCGGCCGGGCATCCTGGAGCTGCTGGAGCTGTTGAAGGCGCACGCGGTACCGCGTGCGGTGGCAACCACCACGCGGCAGCCGCGGGCCAACCGCAAGCTGACGGCCGCTGGCCTGCTGCCGTACTTCGATGCGGTGATCACCAGTGGCGACGTGGCGCGGCCGAAGCCGGCGCCGGATATCTACCTGCTGGCCGCGCAGCGGCTGGGCCAGGCCCCGGAACGCTGCCTGGCGCTGGAAGACTCACCGGCCGGTACGCGCGCAGCATTGGCGGCCGGCATGACCGTGATCCAGGTGCCGGACCTGGTGCATCCTGATGAAGAGCTGCGCGCACTGGGCCACCGCATCGTGGGCTCGCTGGTGGACGCGCACGCATTGCTGGTGCCGTTGTTGCCGAAATAAGCGGTAGGTGCCGACCGTTGGCCGGCACTGAGCCGAGCATGGCTCGGCTCTACATCTATTGGTGGGTGCCGACCGTTGGTCGGCACACCTGCCCCCATCACACCCGCCCGAACACCAGCGCGGCGTTGGTGCCACCGAAGCCGAAGCTGTTGGACATCACCGTATCCAGCTTCTGCTCGCGGCTTTCGCGCAGGATCGGGAAGCTCTCCACCTTCGGATCCAGTTCGCCGATGTTGGCCGAACCGGCAACGAAGCCATCGCGCATCATCAGCAGGCAGTAGATCGCCTCGTGCACGCTGGCCGCACCCAGCGAATGGCCCGACAGCGCCTTGGTCGAGGACAGCGGCGGCACCGCATCGCCGAACACTTCGCGGATCGCATTGAGCTCGGTGACATCGCCCAGCGGCGTGGAGGTGCCGTGGGTGTTGAGGTAGTCCAGCGGACGATCGACGCCCTGCAGCGCCATCTTCATGCAGCGCACCGCACCTTCGCCGGACGGGGCGACCATGTCGGCGCCGTCGGAGGTGACGCCATAGCCGATCAGCTCGGCATGGATGTGCGCGCCGCGCGCAACGGCGTGGTCGTAATCCTCCAGCACCAGCATGCCGCCGCCGCCGGCGATGACGAAGCCGTCGCGGTCCTTGTCGTACGGACGCGAGGCGCTGGCCGGGGTCTCGTTGAAGCTGGTCGACAGCGCGCCCATCGCGTCGAACATCACGCTCATCGACCAGTGCAGATCTTCGCCGCCACCGGCGAACATGATGTCCTGCGCGCCATGGCGGATCATGTCCGCGGCAGCGCCGATGCAGTGCGCCGAGGTGGCGCAGGCGGCCGACAGCGAGTAGCTGACGCCCTTGATCTGGTAGGCCGTGGCCAGGCAGGCCGAGACGGTCGAGCACATCGTGCGCGGCACCATGTACGGGCCGACCTTGCGCACGCCACGTTCGCGCAGCAAGTCGACCGCGCCGATCTGCCACTCGCTGGAGCCGCCACCGGAACCGGCGATCAGGCCGGTACGCAGATTGCTGACCTGATCGGCGCTGAGCCCGGCATCGGCGATGGCATCGCGCATGGCCAGATAGGCGAAGGCCGCTGCATCGCTCATGAAGCGCTTCTGCTTGCGGTCGATCAGCGCGTCCAGGTCGAGGTCGACGCGGCCGCCGACCTGGCTGCGCAGGCCCGCTTCGGCGTGGTCGGCCAGGGCGGTGATGCCCGAGCGCCCTTCGCGCAGCGCAGCCGAAACGGTATCCAGATCATTGCCGAGGCAGGACGTGATGCCCATGCCAGTGATGACGACGCGACGCATCAGAAGCTCCCGGTTTCAGTGAACAGGCCGACGCGCAGGTCGCGCGCGCTGTAGATTTCGCGGTCATCCACGTACATGCGCGCGTCCGACTGGGCCATCACCAGCTTGCGGTTGATGACACGGCTGATATCGATCTCGTAGCGCACCAGCTTGGCGTCCGGCAGCACCTGGCCGGTGAACTTCACTTCGCCACAGCCCAGCGCGCGGCCCTTGCCGGGGGCGCCCAGCCAGGTCAGGAAGAAGCCGGTCAGCTGCCACATGGCATCCAGGCCCAGGCAGCCGGGCATCACGGGGTCGCCGATGAAGTGGCAGCCGAAGAACCACAGGTCCGGGCGGATATCCAGTTCGGCGCGTACCATGCCTTTGCCATGCGGTCCGCCGTCCTCGCGGATGTCGGTGATGCGGTCGAACATCAGCATCGGATCGTTGGGCAAACGGCCGGCGGCGGCGCCGAACAGTTCACCGCGTGCGCTGGCCAGCAGCTGTTCGCGGTTGAACGCGTGGAGACGGGTCATGAAGCACAATCCTGGAAGCGGGGAAACAGGGAAACAAGCGCTCGAGGATGCCCGTGGAAACTGCGCCGATCAAACATTTCAACCGTACGCAACCGTAGTGTTTTCAATTGAATACGCGCATCCTGTTGATGTGCAACGACCATACTTCGGCGTGTGGCCCGTCCGGCACGCCCCCGCCCTTTCCGCCTGACATGACCCGACTGCGCAAGATCATCCACGTCGACATGGACGCGTTCTACGCGTCGGTGGAGCAGCGCGACGATCCGTCACTGCGCGGCAAGCCGGTGGTTGTGGCATGGCGTGGCGCGCGTTCGGTGGTGTGCGCGGCCTCGTACGAGGCACGCGTGTTCGGCGTGCGTTCGGCGATGCCCGCCGTGCGTGCCGAGCGCCTGTGCCCGGATGCGATCTTCGTGCCGCCGGACTTCGCACGTTACAAGGCGGTGTCACAGCAGGTGCGCGCGATCTTCCTGCGGCATACCGACCTGGTCGAGCCGTTGTCGCTGGACGAGGC
This sequence comes from Stenotrophomonas sp. 22692, assembly GCF_052045015.1. NCBI lineage: Bacteria > Pseudomonadati > Pseudomonadota > Gammaproteobacteria > Lysobacterales > Lysobacteraceae > Stenotrophomonas > Stenotrophomonas sp. 22692. The sequence continues at coordinate 939 of NZ_JBQEMR010000034.1, read as the reverse complement.
CTACCTCGATGTGACCGAGCCGAAGAGCGGCATCGAACTGGCCACCGACATCGCCCGCACCATCCGCGCGCAGATCCGCGAGGAAACGAACCTGACTGCTTCAGCTGGCATCGCGCCAAACAAGTTCCTGGCCAAGATCGCCTCGGACTGGCGCAAACCTGATGGCCAGTTCGTGATCCCCCCGCAGCGGGTGGACGCGTTCCTGCAGCCGTTGCCAGTGAACCGGGTGCCCGGCGTCGGCAAGGTGATGGAAGGAAAACTTGCCGCGCGCGGCATCGTCACCTGCGGCGATCTGCGGCAGTGGGCGTTGATCGACCTGGAAGAAGCATTCGGCAGCTTCGGCCGCAGCCTGTACAACCGTGCACGCGGCATCGACGAGCGGCCGGTGGAACCGGACCAGCAGGTGCAGTCGATTTCCTCGGAGGACACCTTCGCCGAAGACCTGCCGCTGGAAGACCTGGGCGAAGCGATCGTGCAGCTGGCGGAGAAGACCTGGAAGGCCACGCGCAAGACCGAACGCGTCGGCCACACCGTGGTGCTGAAACTGAAGACCGCGCAGTTCCGCATCCTCACCCGCAGCTTCACCCCGGAGCGCCCACCGGAATCGATGGAAGAACTGCGCGACATCGCACTGGCCCTGCGCGCCCGCGTCGACCTGCCGGCGGAGACCCGTTACCGTTTGGTCGGCGTCGGGCTCGGCGGCTTCCGCGAGAAGGAGCCGGTGGTGCAGGGGGAGTTGTTCGAGCACGACATGAACAATCCCACAGATACCTAATCATCAAGCAGTGGAGTCAGAGCCCGTTGCGCAGCAACGGGATCCGACCCCGTGCCGACCAACGGTCGGCACCCACCATCAGCAGCAGGTTCCGACAGATAGCTGGAAACTGTCGAAGGCGGGGTGGGTCCGGTTGCGGGGGCGTGAGCCGCATGGATGCGGCG
>NZ_JBQEMR010000033.1:0-42789 GCF_052045015.1 Stenotrophomonas sp. 22692 | reverse complement strand
ACCGTTGGCGCCATGGGCCCGAGGCATGCCTCGGGCGGGTTGGGCAGGACGCCCAGCCCCGGTCTTGCCGTATGCGCAGGATGGCGCATACGAGCAAGGCGCCATCGAGCCCCCAGGGACGGGTTTACGGCGTGTCCTGCAAGCCCACACCGCCCCGCCAGGTCCAGCATCCCCGCCGCCGCTTCTGCTGTTGGTTCGGCTGTGGCCGTTGCCTCTGCGGGTCCCGGGCCGCAGGCCCGGGCAACAAAACCCTACCGATCGTCGTGCAGGGTGCCGCCCGGCAGGAACACCCACGTGCGGGTGACCTGCAGGATGTCGATCTCGTCTTCGGTCTTCGGCAACGGCGGGAACGGCTGGGCCAGCTTCACCACCCGCAGTGCCGCCTCATCCAGCAGCGGCGTCCCGCTCGAACGCAGGATCCGGCTGCTCTCCACGCTGCCATCGCGGCGCACCCCCACGCTGATCACCACCTGGCCACCGAGGCGGCGCTGCCGGGCCTCGTCCGGGTAATTCAGATTGCCTACGCGCTCGGCGCGGTCGACCCAGGCACGCAGGTAATTGGCATAGGCATATTCGCGCGTGCTGGCCGACACGAACTTGCGGTTCGGGCGCTTGGCGTACTGCGCCGAGCGCAGATGCACTTCGGCAGCCAACCGCGCCATCTCCACATCGCGCTGCTCGCGCGCGCTCAGCGGTGCGTCCGGTTCGGGCTGATCCGGCGTGGGGCGGGACTGTGCCTGCGCCACCACCTCTTCGCCATTGCGGCTGCTGACCACCCGTGCCTGCGGCGGCGGAACCGGCGCGGCCGATTGCTGCTGCTGCGGCACCGGGCTCAGCCCGGACTGGGCCTGTGGGACGATGCCGGCCTGGTTGTCGCGTGGACGCTGTGCGCGGTCGTGCTCGCCACCGCCTTCCTGGTTGGCCGCGGCCAGGAAATCAGCCTGCTTCGGCGTCAGCGCGGTGCGGGTCTGGCTGAAGATCACTTCCAGCGTCGGCACCAGTGGTGCATCGCCCTTCACGGCAAAGCCCACGCCCAGGATCAGCAGGGCGTGGACCAGCACAGACAGCGCGATGGTCGCCCCCAGCCGTTGCGCTTCGCGCGGCGGCGGGGGCAGGACGGCAGGTGCGGACGGCATCAGCGCAGGCCGGCCTCGAGTGCGTCGAACAGGGTGCCGGCAATGTTCAGGCCGTACTGCGCGTCCAGTTCGCGCACGCAGGTCGGGCTGGTCACGTTGACCTCGGTCAGGTAATCACCGATCACGTCCAGGCCGACGAAGCGCATGCCGCGACGCTTCATCTCCGGGCCCACCTGGGCGGCGATCCAGCGGTCGCGCTCGCTCAGCGGGCGGCCTTCACCGCGGCCACCGGCGGCGAGGTTGCCGCGGAATTCGTCGCCCTGCGGGATGCGCGCCAGGCAGTAGTCGACCGGTTCGCCATCGACCAGCAGGATGCGCTTGTCGCCGGCGGTGATGTCGGGAATGAACTTCTGCGCCAGCGCCATCCTGTGGCCGCCGTCGGTCAGCGTTTCCAGAATCACGTTCAGGTTCGGATCGCCCTGGCCGCTGCGGAAGATCGAGCGGCCGCCCATGCCGTCCAGCGGCTTCAGCACGGCCTGGCCATGCTCCAGCGCGAAGGCCTTCAACGCCTTGGCGTCGCGGCTGACCAGGGTCGGCGGGCAGCACTGCGGGAACAGCAGCGCGGCCAGCTTCTCGTTGTAGTCGCGCAGGCCCTGCGGATTGTTGACCACGCAGGCGCCGGCCGCCGCGGCCACGTCCAGCACCTGGGTGTCGTAGATGTATTCGGCGTCGACCGGCGGGTCCTTGCGCATCAGCACGATCTGGCCGGGGCCGAATTCGGTGCGGCTGAATGCGCCCAGCTCATACCAGCCGGCCGGGTCGTCGCGCACCTGCAGCGGGGCGGTCTGGGCCACCGCTACGCCACCCTCCAGGGCCAGGCCACCCGGACGCACGTAGTGCAGGGCATGGCCGCGGCGCTGGGCTTCCAGCAGCATGGCGAAGGTGGTGTCCTTGGCGATCTTGATGTGGGCGATGGGGTCCATCACCACGATGACGTTCAACGGCATGGGCGCACCTGTCAGGCAAGGCGTTGATGGTAGCGGCAACGCCGCCCGCGCGCCTCCCCGCCGTACTGCAACGCAGCGTCCGCCCGGCGCCCGCGCACGCATTGCGAAACCCGTCACGTTCAGGAGGGTGCCATGCCCCGCGCCATGGGGCGGCCTTGAAGCGGGCGCGGAAAGTGCGATATAGATACGCTTTCGTAGCGGCCCCCGCCAGAGATCGGGCCGTGCGCTTGGGGATAGGCAATGACTGAAAACACGACTGCGGGCGGGGAACTCGCAGGACTCCGGGTGATGGTCATCGATGATTCGAAGACCATCCGCAGGACTGCGGAAACGCTGCTCAAGCGCGAAGGCTGCGAGGTGGTCACCGCCACCGACGGCTTCGAAGCGCTTGCGAAGATCGCAGACCAGCAACCGCAGATCATCTTCGTCGACATCATGATGCCGCGCCTGGATGGGTACCAGACCTGTGCGCTGATCAAGGGCAACCAGCTGTTCAAGGCGACCCCGGTCATCATGCTCTCGTCCAAGGATGGCCTGTTCGACAAGGCGCGGGGACGCATCGTCGGCTCGGAGCAATACCTGACGAAGCCTTTCACGCGTGAAGAACTGCTGGGTGCCATCCGCACATACGTCAACGCCTGACCAGGGGGGAAAGGCACAATGGCTCGTATCGTTCTGATCGAGGATTCACCGACCGACCGCGCGGTGTTCACCCAGTGGCTGCGCCGTGCCGGCCATGAGGTGCTGGAAGCGGACAACGCCGAGGATGGACTGCAGCTGGTCCGCGACCAGGTGCCGCAGCTGGTGCTGATGGACGTGGTCCTGCCCGGCATGAGCGGCTTCCAGGCCACCCGTGCGATGGCCCGTGATGCGGCGATCAAGCACATCCCGGTGATCATCGTCAGCACCAAGGCGATGGAAACCGACAAGGCATGGGGCCTGCGCCAGGGCGCGGCCGATTACATCGTCAAGCCGCCGCGCGAGGATGAACTGATCGCGCGGATCAACGAACTGGTGGCCTGATGCGCTCGCCCTTCGACATTCTCGAAGCCTACGAACGGCGCAGCCTGGCCCACGCGGTGCAGCTGCCCGAGCGGCAGTTCGCCCAGGACCTCTGGCGTGGCGTGGGTTACCGCGTCGGCCAGCGCCGGCTGGTGTCCGATTTCCGCGAAGTGGTGGAAATCGTGCCGATGCCGCCGGTGACCCCGGTGCCGTGCGCACAGCCGTGGCTGCTGGGCGTGGGCAACCTGCGCGGCAACCTGTTCCCGGTGGTCGACCTGAAGTACTTCCTGGAAGGCACGCGTACCGTGCAGCAGGAAGGCCAGCGCGTGCTGATCATGCGCCAGGCCGGCGGCGACGTCGCGCTGACCATCGATGAGCTGTTCGGCCAGCGTAGTTTCGAACTGGACCAGCAGATCGAAGCCGGCACGCTGGCCGAAGGGCGTTACGGCCACTTCGTCGATCGCGCCTTCCACGCCGACGACCACGACTGGGGCGTGTTCTCGCTCTCGCTGCTGTCGCGCACCCCTGAATTCCGGCAAGCCGCGGCCTGAGGCCGGGCAACGCCCCCTGCATTGAAGATCGAGGTTGAACGATGAGTACTGCTTCGGACGCCACCAAGACCGGCAAGCTGCGGCTGGGCGGCAGCAACCTCTGGCTGTTCCTGCTGCTGGCATCGATGATCCTGTTCGGCGTCAACACCGGCGTCGCCACCTGGCAGGGCAGTCGCCTGGCCGATGCCGGTTCCAAGGCGGCCGACCTGCAGGTGCTGTCACAGCAGCTGGCCAACCAGGGCCGTGACGCGGTGGGCGGCAACGCGCAGGCGTTCACCGCCTTCAAGGCCACCCGCAACGCGATCGAACAGAACGTGTCGACCCTGCAGGGGCGCTACGGCAAGGAACCGGGCGTGTCCGGTGCGATCGCCACCCTGGGCGAAACCTGGGCGCCGCTGGGCAAGCAGGCCGGGCAGCTGGTCGCCAGTGAACCGGCGGTGCTAGCCCTGGCCGGCAACGCCAACAACTTCACCGGCGCCGTGCCGGGGCTACAGGCCCAGCTGAACGAGCTGGTGCGTGCGATGTCCGCTTCCGGCGCCCCGTCGTCGCAGGTGTACAGCGCCCTGCAGCAGGTGGTGGTGGCCGGCTCCATGGCCCGCCGCGTGACGGAAATGCGTGCCGGTGGCAGCGCCGCTGCCACCTCGGGCGATGCACTGGCCCGTGACATCACCGTGTTCTCTCAGGTGCTCGACGGCCTGCGCAACGGCAACGAGGAACTGGGCATCACCGCCGTGCGCGGTGCCGCCGCCGTGGCCGCGCTGGAGCAGTCGCAGCAGAAGTGGGAAGCGATGAAGCAGGACGCCGACGCGATCCTGGCCAGCTCGCGCCAGCTGTTCGCCGCGCAGTCCGCAGCCACCGCGCTGGGCCAGGGTTCGGCGCACATGCTGGACGACAGCCGCAAGCTGTTCGAGGCGTTCTCCTCGTTCGGTTCGGTGTCCGATACCCGCCTGTTCCCGAATTTCTGGATCGGCGTGGTCTCCGGTGCGCTGTCGCTGATTGCGATCATCGGTTTCGTCTCCACCAACGTGCGCAGCCGCTCGCGCGAGCAGGAACTGCGCTACCAGACCCAGGTGGAGTTCAACAGCCGCAACCAGCAGGCGATCATGCGGCTGCTGGACGAAATTTCCTCGCTGGGTGAGGGCGACCTGACAGTGAAGGCCTCGGTGACCGAGGACATGACCGGCGCCATCGCCGACGCGATCAACTACGCCGTCGACGAGCTGCGCCACCTGGTGACCACCATCAACGACACCTCGGCCAAGGTCGCGCTGTCCACCCAGGAAACCCAGGCCACCGCCATGCAGCTGGCAGAGGCGGCGGGCCACCAGGCCAACCAGATCACTTCGGCGTCGGACCGCATCGGCGAAATCGCGGCGAGCATCGAACAGGTGTCGCGCAACTCGGCTGAGTCGGCCGACGTGGCACAGCGCTCGGTGGTGATCGCCGCCGAGGGTGCCGGCGTGGTGCGCGAGACCATCCAGGGCATGGACCAGATCCGCGACCAGATCCAGGAAACCTCCAAGCGTATCAAGCGCCTGGGCGAGTCGTCGCAGGAAATCGGCTCGATCGTGGAACTGATCAACGACATTTCCGAGCAGACCAACATCCTGGCGTTGAACGCGGCGGTGCAGGCGGCCTCGGCCGGTGAAGCCGGCCGTGGTTTCGCGGTCGTGGCGGACGAAGTGCAGCGCCTGGCAGAACGTACCTCCGGCGCGACCCGACGCATCGAGAACCTGGTGCAGGCCATCCAGGCCGACACCAATGAAGCGGTCACGTCGATGGAACAGACCACCGCCGAGGTGGTGTCCGGTGCACGCCTGGCCGAGGACGCCGGCACCGCGCTGACCGAAATCGAGCGCGTGTCCAATGCACTGAACACCCTCATCAAGAACATCTCCATCGCCGCCCAGCAGCAGTCGGCCGCGGCCTCGGACATCACCCGCACCATGGGCGTGATCCGGCAGATCACCGGCCAGACCTCGCAGGGTGCCGGGCAGACCGCCGAATCGATCGGCCACCTCGCGCAGCTGGCGGCCGACCTGCGTCGTTCGGTCGCCGACTTCAAGCTGCCGGCGTGACGCGGGCAGGGCGGCGAGCAAGGAACCAGTCGATGAAGCATTTCCATTCCCCACGCCAGAACTCGCGCGGCTTCCGCGCGGCGGCGAACGGAGCGCGTCCATGAGCAGTCTGCGCGATGCGATGAGCCACGCAGCGCTGGGTTGGGTCAAGCCTGAGCTGGACGAGACCCTGCGCCAGGTGCGCAACGAGGTCGAGTACTACGCAGAAGACCCGGCCGATGCCAGCCGCATGCGCATCTGCGCCGGCTACCTGCACCAGGTGCAGGGCACCCTGCGCATGGTCGAACTGTATGCCCCGGCGATGGTGGCCGAGGAGCTTGAACAGCTGGCCAATGCCATCGGCGCCGGTGGTGTGGCAGATCGGGATGAAGCCTGCGCGACCCTGATGCGTGGCAGCGTGCTGCTGCCCGACTACCTGGAGCGCCTGCAGAACGGGCATCGCGATATTCCGATCGTGCTGATGCCACTGCTCAACGAAATCCGTGCCGCGCGTGGCGAAGAAGGGGTGCATGACAGCGTGCTGCTGGCATTCGCACCGGACAGCGTCACCGCCACCGAGGCCGAACTGGACCATGCCCGTGGCAGCCTGAGTGGACGCAATCGCGAACTGCTCGACACCGTCGGCAGTGCGGTGAAGGAAGAACTGCTGCGCATCAAGGATGCGCTGGACCTGCACCTGCGTACCGGCGGCGCGCCCGAACAGCTGCAGACCCAGGCCAACGAACTCGGTGCCGTGGCCGATACACTGGGCATGATGGGCCTGGGCGTGGCCCGCGGCGTGGTCGTGCAGCAGCGGGACGCACTGCGTGGCGTGGTCGAAGGGCGCCAGCAGATCGACGAGAACCTGCTGCTGGATATCGCCGGGGCACTGCTGTACGTGGATGCCTCGCTGGATGACCAGGTTGCTCATCTGGGCGCCGGCGGCAGTGGCGAGGACGATCCGAGCGCGGTGGAGAACCGGCGCACGGTAGAAGTGCTGGCGCATGAGGCCATCGCCAACTTCGCCGCCGCGCGCGAGCACTTCGTCGCGTTCATTGAAACCAGCTGGAACCATGCCGAGCTGCAGGACGTGCCGCGCCTGCTGGGCGATGTCTCCGGCGCGCTGCGCATGCTGGATCTGGGCACGGCTGCCGATTACCTGCGCGGTGTGCAGCAGTACATCGAAGCCGAGCTGATCGGTCGCCAGCGCGTCCCCAGTGGCCGTCAGCTGGACACCCTGGCCGATGCCATGGCCAGCCTGGAGTACTACCTCGAAGCACTGCGCGACCGCCGCCCGGGCCGCGAGGACATTCTCGACATCACCCGCAGCAGCCTTGAAGCGCTGCGCTACTGGCCGTTGCCGGACCGCAACGCGGTGGAACCTGTTGCCGCCGCGCCGATTCCGTTCGCATCGCTGCTGATCGAACGCGAGCCGGTCGCGCTGCAGACCGAGCCGTTGCAGCCGGAGCGCATCGAGATTCCGGTGCAGCCGGCCGCGCCCGCCGCTGGCACTGTGCCGGTGCCGCTGCCGGACTTTACCTTTGATCCGCCACCGGCCACGCCTGCACCGGAGGTGGTGGACAACAGCCTGATGTTCGGTGCGCTGGGGACCGTTGCATCCGCACCGCTGTCGCTGCAGGACGACGCAGATGCGCCCTTGGTCTTCGCCGCCTCCAGCGCGCCTGCACCCGACGTGCCGCAATGGGATCTCGCACCGTTCCATTCCGACTCCGATCCGGCCGCGAGTGCCGAAGACGAGCGCAGTCCGACCTTCGCCAGCTTCGAGCCGGTCAGTTTCGAACGGGCCGAAACCGGAGTGGGATCGGCGCCGCAGTGGACACTGTCGGAGGCAGCGCCGCCGGCAGTGGCCGATGCGGCCGTGATGGCTGTCGAGGGCGACGTCGACGCCTCGGTGCCCTTCGACACCGCTGACTTTGCCGCGCCGGTGTTCGACCCGGTCGCTGCCGAGCACGATGCGGTTGCCGCCGGCGAGGACGTGGTATTCCGTTTCGACGGCGATGCACTGGACAATGCCGACGACGTGCTGTCGCTGCACGCGATGGAGACGCTGTCGCTGGACGACGACGCCGGATTGCATCCGTCGCTGGAGATCGTCGATGCCGCCACGCCCCTGCGGGTAGACGAAAGCCCTGTGGTTGCCGGAGTGGACGCCGTTCCGGCGGATGTGCCGGAGGACGTGCCCGCGCCGATGGCCGAGGTGCTGGCGCCGGCCTCCGATGCACCGGCACCGGCGGTGTCGGTGATTGATATCGACACCATCGCGCCCATCGATTTCAGCGAAGCCGACGCGCAGTTCTTTGCCGAGCTGAGCGCCGCGGCGGCCGACTTCAATCCGCAGGCCATGGCGGCTCCGCCCGCTGCGGACATCCCGGTCGTGGCTGGGACCGAGGCCGGCTTCGAGGCGGGCTTCGACGACGATGCCGAGAACATCGACGAGGACATCCGCGAGGTGTTCCTGGAAGAGTTCGACGACGAGCTGGCCAACCTTGGCACGCTGCTGCCGGCATGGCGTGTGCAGCTGGACAGCATGGACCGGCTGCGGCCGATCCGGCGCATCTTCCACACCCTCAAGGGCAGTGGCCGACTGGTCGGTGCACGCACCCTGGGTGAGTTCGCCTGGAAGATCGAAGGCATGCTCAACCGCGTGCTTGATGGCAGCCGCCCGGCCACTCCGGCCGTGCTGGCGATGGTCGATAACGCACATGCCGCGCTGCCGCAGCTGAACGCCGCGCTGCGCCATGGCCAGCGCATCAGCGTGGACCTGCAGGCGATGCAGGCCATCGCCGATCGTGTCGGCGCCGGTGAGGAAACCTATTACGTGCCGCTGCCGGTAGCGGCCGCGCCTGTGGCACCGGTGGCCGAGGCCGAAGGCGAGGACGAGGACGAGATCAGCCGCATCCTGGCGGCCGAAGCCATCGCGTCGGTACAGGACGAAGCCGAGCCGGTGCCCGAGGCCGTGGGCACGCCAGCCAACATCGACAGCGTGCTGCGCGAGATCCTCGAAGCCGAAGTGGAAGTCCACCAGGCGACCCTGCAGGATTGGCTGCGCTCGGCGCAGCAGGCACCGCAGCCGGTCAGCGACGCGTTGCTGCGCGCAGTGCACACCATGAACGGCGCCTTCGCGATGACCGAAGTGCCGGAAATCACGGCGGTCACCGGCGCTGCCGAGTCCTACATCAAGCGCGCACTGGCCGCCGACGTGGTGCCTGGCGACGAAGGCGTTGCCGCACTGGATGCGACTGCGCAGGCGATCACCGCGACCATGGAGGCGCTGCAGGCCGAACAGCCGCGCATTGTTCCGCAGGGCGCGTTGGTGCAGCGGCTGCAGGCGTTGGCCGGCAAGCTGCCGGAAGCACGCTGGCCGCTGTTCGCGCTGGAAGACGAGGATGAGGAGGGCGTCGAGCTGGCGGCTGATGTCGAGCAGGCATCCGAAGCCGAAGCGCCGCTGGCCGGGCTGGACGCGCTGGACGAAACCGGCATGCCGTCCGCTTTGGATGCGGCGCCCGATCTCATTGCCGAGCCGCAGCTGCTTGCCGAAGATGCGCTGGAACCGGTTCCAGCTGCAGCCGAGTCGCAGCCGCTGGATGTCGCGGCCGACAGCGGCCTGGACGTGGGCGAGCTGACCGCCAGCGATGATCTTTCCCGTTACTTCGACGCCGGCTGGCCGTCGGTGCCAGGCGAAGCTGAACCTGCCGTGGCGGACATCGGCGCGATTGAATCGATCCAGCCGGCCGAGAGTGCGCCTGCTGTCGAAGTGGCCGACGCAGATGCCGTGCCCACGATCGTGACGGTCGACGACGCTGATCTGACCATGGCCGACGATCTGTCGCCGTACCTCGACGCCAGTGCGCTGCCGGTGGATGACCGTGACGCGGAAGAGCTGCCGGTGTCTGCGGAAGTTGACGCGATCGACCTGAATACGTCGCTGTCCTTTGATTCGGGCCGTGGCGATGACCGCGTCATTGACGACGCTGCTGCACTGCCACTCGACAGCGAGCTGTCGAGCCTGCAGGATGAAATGGCTGTGCCGGGTTTTGCAGAACCGGTCACGCTGGCAGCCGCGCTCGAGGCCGGCCTGCACGTGATCGAGGAAGAGCAGACCCTGGACGACGACGGGCAATGGCCCGTGATCGGCCTCCAGGCCAGCGAACTCGCGCCGGGCGAGGCAGATGCCTTTGCCGAGGATGCGGACGTCGGCGGGGAGGCGGCGGTCGGTGAAGGAGAGAGCGCCGATCAGCCGTCCCCGGCGACGGTGATTGAGGAGATCACCGCGGAGGCCCCGCAGGGCGGCGCTGCTGCGGTGCGCTTCTTCGAGATGGAAGAGGCGCCGGGCCAGGGCACGGTCGAAGCCGATGCCGAGATTGCAGAGGCCGACGTCACGCCCCGTGCGCCGCACCTCGAGCAGGCGCCTGATGCGGCCGATGCCGAAGACGGCGCCGACGCACTTGACTTCAGCGTGTACGACCGCGAGCTGGTCGATATCTTTGTCGATGAAGGCAAGGACCTGCTCGACCACTGTGATGGCCTGATCAGCGAACTGCGCAATGCACCGCAGGATCGCGAGGTGCTGGCCGGCCTGCAGCGCGACCTGCACACCCTCAAGGGTGGCGCGCGCATGGCCGGCATCAACGCCATCGGCGATCTCGGCCACAGCATCGAATCGCTGCTGGAAGCCGTCGCCGCCGGCCGCACCGAGATCGAGCGCCGCGATGTGCAGCTGCTGGAGCGTGGCTTCGATCGCCTGCACCAGCTGCTGACCCGCACCGGTGATCATCGCGTGGTGGAACCGGCGCAGGACCTGGTCGACGCGTTCGAAGTGCGTACCACCACCGATATCGCTGCGGCTGCGGCGGCCAACGTGGCGAGCGTCGCAGAAACCGACTCGGCACCGGTCGCCAGCCCGGCTCCGGCACTGCTCGATGCGCCGTTGTCGGCACCGCTGCCGGCAGAAGGCGTGGTCGATGAAGATCCGCTGGCGCGTCCGCAGCAGGAGCAGGTGCGCGTGCGCGCCGACCTGCTCGACCGCCTGGTCAACCATGCCGGTGAAGTGGCGATCTACCGCTCGCGGCTTGAACAGCAGCTCGGTGCCTTCCGTGGTGCCATGGGCGAACTGGAGCGCACCAATGCGCGACTGCGCGACCAGCTGCGCCGACTCGACCTGGAAACCGAGGCGCAGATCGTCGCCCGCTACCAGCGCGAACAGGACCAGGCCGACCAGAAATTCGATCCGCTGGAACTGGACCGCTTCTCCACCCTGCAGCAGCTCAGCCGTGCGCTGAACGAGTCGGCGGCCGACCTGGGTGGCCTGCAGGGCGTGCTTGACGATCTGTCGCGCCAGTACGATTCGCTGCTGCAGCAGCAATCGCGCGTCAGCTCCGAGCTGCAGGATGGCCTGATGCGCGCGCGCATGGTGCCGTTCGACGGCCTGGTGCCGCGCCTGCGCCGCGTGGTCCGCCAGTCCGGCATGGATACCGGCAAGCAGGTCCACCTGACCCTGGAAGGGACCCACGGCGAACTGGACCGCAACGTCCTCGACCGCATGGTCGCGCCGCTGGAACACATGCTGCGCAACTCCGTGGCCCATGGCCTGGAGGCGCCGGAGCAGCGCCGCGCCGCCGGCAAGCCGGAGGAGGGCGAGATCGCCATCCGCCTGCACCGCGAAGGTTCGGAAATCGTGCTGGAAGTGGCCGATGACGGCGCCGGCCTGGACCGCGAAGCGATCCGCCGCCGCGCCATCGACCGCGGCCTGCTGGCCGCCGATGCGCAGCCGAACGAGCAGGAGCTGGACAACCTGATCTTCGCGTCCGGCTTCACCACCGCCGATCAGGTCAGCCAGCTGGCCGGCCGCGGCGTGGGCATGGACGTGGTGCGCAACGAAGTGCGCCAGCTCGGCGGTTCGGTCGACATCCAGTCGGTGCGGGGCCAGGGCGTGCGCTTCACCCTGCGCCTGCCGCAGACGCTGGCCGTCACCCAGGCGGTGTTCGTGCAGATCGGCGAAACCACCTTTGCGGTGCCGGTCGCCTCGGTCAGTGGCATCGGCCGCCTGTCGCGCGAGCGTTTCGAAGCGGCCGACAGCAGCTATCGCTACAGCGGCGAGGACTATCCGCTGTACGACCTCGGCAGCCTGGTCGGGCAGGCTCCGGCGCGTGCCGACGGCCAGGACCAGGTGCCGCTGCTGCTGGTCCGCGCCGGCGACCTGCGTGCCGCCGTGGCAATCGACCAGGTGCTGGGCAACCGCGAAATCGTGGTCAAGCCGGTCGGCCTGCAGATCGCATCGGTGCCGGGCATCTACGGCGCGACCATCACCGGCGATGGCCGTGTGGTGGTGATCCTGGACGTGGCGCCGCTGGTGCGCCGCTTCCTCGCCAATCCGACACTGCCGGTACTGGCCAATGCGCCGCGCCAGGAGCGCCAGGTGCCGCTGGTGATGGTGGTGGACGACTCCCTGACCATGCGCAAGGTCACCGGCCGCATCCTCGAACGCCACAATTTCGAGGTCAGCGTTGCCCGCGACGGCGTGGAGGCGCTGGAACGCCTGGAAGAGCGCGTGCCGGACCTGATGCTACTGGATATCGAGATGCCGCGCATGGATGGCTACGAGCTGGCCACCGCGATGCGCGCCGACCCGCGCTACAAGGATGTGCCGATCGTGATGATCACCTCGCGCAGCGGCGACAAGCACCGCCAGCGCGCCTTCGAGATTGGTGTCCAGCGCTATCTGGGCAAGCCGTACCAGGAACTGGACCTGATGCGTAACGTGTACGACCTGCTGGGGATCGCCCGTGCCCGTGAGTGAAACCCAAACGGCTCCGGCCGTTGCCCTGCTGGCCCGCCCCGGCGCGGCGCGTGAGCGCCTGCGCGAGGCGTTGTCGCACGCCGATGTACAGCTGGTGCTGGAAGATGATCCCAATACGCTGGAGGTGCGGGTCCTGCAGGAGGCGCGCCCGCAGTTCGTGGTGATCGCGCTGGAGGCCGCCATCGAGGATGCATTGGAGCGCCTGGAAGCGGTGCTGTCCGCACCGGGCCTGACCCTGGTCTTCGACGAGGCCGAGCTGGCCGCACGTCGTGATGGTTGGGAGGCTCAGCGCTGGGGCCGTCATCTGGCCGCCAAGCTGCATGGCCACCAGCAGGTGTTGCCGCCGGGGGCCGAAGAAGAACCCGGCCTGCAGCTGGAGCCGGGCCACCCGGCACCACCGCCGGCGCCGCAGGAAGAAGCGTTGCAGCCGCACCTGGACCAGGCATTGAGCTGGGCCGACGAGGTCCCTGCTGACAGCCTGTACTCGCCGCCCGCGCAGCTGCACGAACCGATCGCGCTGGAACAGGCGCTGGCGGCGTTGCAGCCGGTCGTGCCCGAGCCGCTGGAGCCGCCCGTACTGCCGTCGCTGGCAGATACCGCGCCCGCAGCAGCGCCCCTGCCGCCGGTCTCCTTCGACCACACCGCCTGGTCCCTGGTCGAAGACGGGGCCGATGCCCCGGCCGCCGCTCCGCACCACGCTGCAGTGGAGGCATCGCTGCCTTCCTTCGATACCGGTCATCTGAGCCTGGTCGACCTGGATGCCGCAGCGCCCGTGGGCGCACGCGCCGGATCGCTGCTGGTGCTGGCCGGCATCGGTGGCCCGGACGCGTTGCGTCGCCTGCTCGGCGCGCTGCCGTCTTCGCTGAGCGTGCCGGTCCTGGTGCACATGCGCCTGGATGGCGGACGCTACGGCAACCTGGTCAAGCAGATGGCACGCGTGTCGCCGTTGCCGGTGCAGCTCGCCGAAGCTGGCCAGCGTGCAACACCCGGTGAAGTGCACGTGCTGGCCGATGACATTGGCGTGCAGGCAGCCAGTGACGGCCTGCATTTCGTCAGCGACGCGCAGGGCATTTCGATTGCCGCGCTGCCGGCTGACCACACTGCGCTGGTCCTGCTCAGCGGTGCCGATCTTGCACATGTTGGTCCGGCGCTGGATCTGGCCGCCGCCGGCGCCTGGGTGGCCGGGCAGGTCGGCGAGGGCTGCTATGACCCTGCCGCGGCCACGGCGGTGGTCGCCGCTGGCATGGTGGCGGGTGAGCCACAGGAACTGGCGCAGGCCATCGCCTCGCGCTGGGGCTCGGAAGACGATAACGGAGAGGCACCATGAGCTACGCCAGCAATGACGAAATCCGCGGCGTCCTGATCCAGGCCGGCAACGAGCGCGTACTGCTGCCCAATGCCACCGTGGCCGAAATGATGTCGCGCGTGCCGGTGCAGCCGGTCTCCGATGCGCCGCGCTGGCTGGTTGGCGAAATCGGCTGGCACGGCTGGCAGGTGCCGCTGGTGTCGTTCGCACGCCTTTCGGGGCTGGGCGAAGAGGCGGTGGCCGGCCACAACAAAGTGGTGGTGCTGAAGGCCCTGAGCGGCAACGCGCAGCGCCCCTACTATGCGCTGCTGACGCAGAATTTCCCGCAGCTGATCTCGGTGCCGCGCGACGGCTTGCTGGCCGACGCCTCCGAAGAAACCCTGCCGCAGATCGTGCACATGCGCGTGCTGCTGGGTGAGCAGAGCGCGCTGCTGCCAAACCTGGATGCACTGGAAGCCGCGCTGGATTCACTGGCGGCCTGATGGGGAATCCGCCGGGCATGGCCCGGCGCTACCACAGGTGACCCGGATTCCCGGGGTAGCGCCGGGCCATGCCCGGCGAGCGCCGCGGTCACCGGACCTGCTCCTTATCCCAGATCGCCCAACCGCGCTTGCAGTGCCGCGATCGCGGCCAGGCCGGCGGTTTCCGTGCGCAGGATGCGCGGGCCCAGCTGCAGCCCCTGGAAGCCTGCCGCCGCCAGTTGATCGCGGTCGCGCGGCGACCAGCCGCCTTCCGGGCCGATCGCGATCACGATGCCGCCTGCCGGAGCGGCCGCCAGCGTCGACAGCCGATGCGCGCCGTGCGGGTCCAGCGTCAACCGCAGCGTATCCACCGGTAGTGCTGCCGTCGCCTGCGCCAGCGACAGTGGCGAGCCCACCTGCGGAATGCGCGCGCGCCCGGACTGGCCACAGGCAGAGGTCACCACATTGTTCCAGTGCGCCACGCGCTTCTCCGCTCGAGCTGCATCAAGCTTCACCTCAGTGCGCTCGGCGTTGACCGGAATGATCGCCGCCACGCCCAGTTCGGTGGCCTTCTGCAGGATCAGGTCCATCTTCTCGCCGCGCGCGATGCCCTGCAGCAGGGTGATCGCCAGTGGCGATTCATTCTTGATGGCCTGCACGGCGTCGATGCGTACCTGCACCTCGCGTTTGCCGGCCACCGTCAGCGTCGCGCTGTAGTCGTGGCCATCGCCGTTGAACAGGACGCAGGTATCGCCTTCGCGCAGGCGCATCACCCGCACCAGGTGGTTGGCCGTCTCTTCCGGCAGGGTCACGGTCTGGCCGCTGTGCAGCGCCAGGTCGATGGGGCAGCGGGTCACGCGCATGCAATCGCCTCGTCAATCGCTGCCAGTGTGGTATGTGCCAGCAGCTCCAGTTGTTCGTCGTCCACGCAGTAGGGTGGCATCCAGTACAGCACGTCGCCCAGCGGGCGCAGCACCACGCCGCGCTTCAAGGCGGCCTTGTAGGCGTGCAGGCCCAGCCGCATGGCCGGGTCGAACGGCGTGCGCTTGTTACCGTCGCGCGACAGCTCGAAGGCCACCACCATGCCGGCCTGGCGCACGTCGGCCACGTGCGGATGGTCGTTGAACGGTGCCGCCAGCGTACCCATCACGGAAGCGATGCTGCGGTTGCGGGCGATCACATCGTCGTCGCGGAAGATGTCCAGCGTCGCCAGCGCGGCCGCGCAGGCCAGCGGGTTGCCGGTGTAGCTGTGCGAGTGCAGGAACGCGCGCTCGCGCGAGTCGTCAAGGAAGGCGTCGTACAGCGCCTGCGTGGCCAGCACCGCGGCCAGCGGCAGGAAGCCGCCGGTCAGGCCCTTGGACAGGCACATCAGGTCCGGCATCACCCCGGCCTGCTCGCAGGCGAACAGGGTGCCGGTGCGGCCGAAGCCGGTGGCGATCTCGTCGGCGATCATGAACGCGCCATGGGCATCGCACAGTTCGCGCACGCGCTGCAGATAGACCGGGTCATGCATGCGCATGCCGCCGGCACACTGCAGGCGCGGTTCCAGGATCACCGCGCAGATCTCGCCCTGATGCTGGTCGAACAGGGTGGCCAGGCCGTCGGCAGCCTGCCGCGCGCGGTCGGCCGCGCTCTGGCCGGGTTCGGCCAGGTAGGCATCGGGCGACGGCGCGAACAGCGCTTCGGCCAGCAGCGGCGCATAGACGCGGCGATACAGCGGGATGTCACCCAGCGCCAGCGCGCCCAGGGTCTCGCCGTGGTAGCCGTTCTCCAGTGCGATGAAACGCGTACGCCGCGATTCCCCACGGTTCTGGAAATACTGGAAGGCCATCTTCAGGGCCACTTCCACGCCGGCCGAGCCGTTGTCGGCGTAGAACACCTTGGCCAACGGCTCGCGGCCGGGCTGGCGTGGCGCCAGCGCCAGCAGGCGTTCGGCCAGGGTAATGGCCGGCTCATGGCCGAAGCCGGCCAGCATCACCTGTTCCAGCTGCGTCGCCTGGGCGGCGATGGCGCCACCGATGCGCGGTTCGGCATGGCCGAACAGGTTGGTCCACCAGCTGCTGACCGCATCCAGATAGCGGTTGCCATCGTGGTCGATCAGCCAGGCACCTTCGCCACGGGCGATCGGCACCAGCGGCAGGGTGTCCGGATGCTCGCGCATCTGCGTGCAGGGATGCCACAGCACCTGCAGGTCGCGCTGCCGCCAATGGTGGGCCAGCGGGGAGGGGGTTGGGTCTGCTAGCATTTCGGGCTCATGAACATGTTGCTGCCTGCACATTCTATCGGCCCCGGCGCAGGCGCCGGCCGCCGCGGAGATTCCGCATGAACGATGACCGTGCCGGCCGTCGCTTGCCGATCATCCATCGGATCACCGATGAGGAGAACGGTCCCTTCCAGCGCCAGCACCTGGACCTGGAGTTCTCCAACGGCGAACGCCGCCGCTTCGAGCGCCTGGTCAGCCGTGGCCATGGTGCGGTGGTGGTGGTGCCGATGCTCGACGACGAGACCGTGCTGCTGGTACGTGAATACGCCGCAGGGATGCACCGCTACGAACTGGGCCTGGTCAAGGGCCGGATCGATGCCGGCGAGACTCCCGAGCAGGCTGCGGACCGCGAACTGAAGGAAGAGGCCGGTTACGGTGCGCGCCGGGTCGACGTGCTGCGCGCAATGACCCTTGCCCCGACCTATATGAGCCACCAGTCGTGGTTGGTGGTGGCGCGCGACCTGTACCCGGAAAAGCTGGCCGGCGACGAGCCGGAAGAACTGGAAGTTGTCCCGTGGAAGCTGGCCGAGCTGGACCAGCTGATGCTGCGTGAGGACTTCTCCGAGGGACGCTCGCTGGCGGCGCTGTTCATCGCCCGCCAGTGGCTGCAGGGATTGCGATGATCAAACTGACCACGGACCTGCGCGAGACCGCCATCGCCATCGCCCAGGAAGCCGGACAGGCCATCATGCAGGTCTATGCCGATGGCTTCGAGGTGCAGATCAAGGACGACAACAGCCCGGTCACCAGTGCCGACCTGGCGGCCAACCAGGTCATTGAACAGGGCCTGCAGCAGCTGACCCCGGACCTGCCGATCCTGTCCGAGGAATCGGCGCAGGTGGGCTGGGAGCAGCGCCGCCACTGGGGGGCCTACTGGCTGGTCGACCCGCTCGACGGCACCCGCGAGTTCGTCAAGCGCAACGGCGAGTTCAGCGTCAACATCGCGTTGATCTACCAGGGCGCACCGGCTTTCGGCGTGGTGCTGGCCCCGGTCACCGGCATCGTCTGGCATGCCATGCGCGGCGAGTTGGCCTATCGCCGGCAGGGCCTGCACGACACCGTGCTGCGCACCCGTACACCGGCCACCGCACCGTTGCGGGTTGCCGCCAGCCGTTCGCACCGCTCACCGGAGACCGAGGCGCTGCTGGCGAGGATGGGCCGCATCGAGACCATCGCGCAGGGCTCGTCGCTGAAATTCTGCCGGATCGCCGAAGGTGGCCTGGATGTCTATCCGCGGCTGGGTCCGACCTCCGAATGGGATACCGCTGCCGGCCAGTGCGTGCTGCACGCCGCCGGTGGTGCGGTACTGTCGGCCGCGACCGGCAAGCCGTTCCGCTACAACCGCCGCGAGACCCTGTTGAACGGCGATTTCATTGCCCTTGGTGATACCAGCCTGCCATGGCGTGACTGGTTGTCCGATTGACCCTGGAGGCCGCATGATCGCGCACGACACCCCCACCACCGGCAGCGCCGCAAGCAACGAACTGGAGCGCCTGCTCGCGATCATGGCGCGCCTGCGCGACCCGCAGGGCGGCTGCCCGTGGGACCTGGAGCAGAACTTCGCGACCATCGCGCCGTACACCATCGAGGAAGCCTACGAGGTGGCCGATGCGATCGACCGCGGCGACCTCGACGACCTGTGCGACGAGCTGGGCGACCTGTTGCTGCAGGTGGTGTTCCATGCGCGCATGGCCGAAGAGCAGGGCAGCTTCGCCTTCGCAGACGTGGCCCGCGCGATCAGCGACAAGATGCAGCGCCGCCACCCGCACGTGTTCGCCGAGGTCAGCGTCGATGATGCCGATGGGGTGATGCGCAACTGGGAGGCGATCAAGCGGGCCGAGCGCGCCGCCAAGGGCGAACAGGACACCTCCGCGCTGGCCGGCATCTCGCGCGGCCTGCCGGAATGGCAGCGGGCAGTGAAGCTGCAGTCGCGCGCGGCCAAGGTCGGCTTCGACTGGCCGGGCCCGTTGCCGGTGCTGGACAAGGCGGCCGAGGAACTGCAGGAGCTGCGCGAGGAGTTCGAGCGCGGCGATATCGCCGGCAACAAGGCGCGCTTGCAGGAAGAACTGGGCGACCTGCTGTTCGTCTGCGCCAACCTGGCGCGCCACGCCGATATCGATCTGGGTGCGGCGCTGCGCGGGGCCAACCACAAGTTCGAACGTCGCTTCCGTGCGATGGAAGCGCAGGCCGATGCGCAGGGTGGGGCGCTGGCTGCGATGGACCTGGAGGCGCAGGAAGCCCTCTGGCAGCACGCCAAGGCGGCGGAGAAAGCGTGAAGACGCTCGGCCTGTTCCTGCTGACCGCGCTGGCCGAGATCGTGGGCTGCTATCTGCCCTGGTTGTGGCTGCGCAAGGGCGGCAGCATCTGGCTGCTGCTGCCGGCGGCCGCCAGCCTGGCCCTGTTCGCCTGGCTGTTGACCCTGCATCCGACCGCCAGTGGTCGGGTCTATGCCGCCTACGGTGGCGTCTACATCGGCACCGCGCTGTTCTGGCTGTGGCTGGTCGATGGCATCCGTCCCAGTCGCTGGGACCTGTTCGGCGCCGCGCTGTGCCTGGCCGGCATGGCGGTGATCATGTTCGGGCCGCGCACCTCATCGGTGTAGGTCCGGGCAAGGCGGTTCTGTAGAGCCGAGCCCACGCTCGGCTGCTCTTCTTTCCGACCGCGCTGGCACGCGCAAGCCGAGCATGGTTCGGTGCTGCAAGGCAGCGCAGCGCCCCCCGAAAGGCGCATGATGGGCCTGACCATGGCCCCGGAGCATGCGCATGTCCCGCTTCGCCAGCTTCCGCGAGTTCTATCCGTTCTACCTCAGCGAGCACCGCCATCCGGTGTCGCGCCGGCTGCACTTCGTCGGCAGCTGCGGGGTGCTGCTGCTGGTTGCGGCGGCGATCCTGCGCGGCCAACCCATCCTTGTGCTGGCCGCCCTGTTCTGCGGTTACAGCTTCGCCTGGGTCGGCCATTTCTTTTTCGAGAAGAACCGCCCGGCCACCTTCCAGCACCCGCTGTACTCGTTCATGGGCGACTGGGTGATGTTCGCCGACATCCTGCGCGGGCGCGTGCCCTGGTAGCTCCACTGTGAATGCGGCCTTCACGCGCTATGCTGGGCCTGGACGTCATCGATAAGGAAAGCAAGATGTTCCCGACTATGTTCTTTACCGTGGTACTGGCCTTCGTGGCCGTGGTGATCCTGTTCAAGGCCGTACGGATGGTGCCCCAGGGCTACGAGTGGACTGTCGAGCGCTTCGGGCGCTACACGCACACCATGACCCCCGGCCTGCATTTCCTGATCCCGATCGTGTACGGGGTGGGGCGCAAGGTGAACATGATGGAGCAGGTGCTGGATGTGCCCAGCCAGGAAGTGATCACCAAGGACAACGCCGCCGTGCGCGTGGACGGCGTGGTGTTCTTCCAGGTACTGGATGCTGCCAAGGCCGCCTATGAGGTGGCCAACCTGGAAGTGGCGATGATCGCCCTGGTGCAGACCAACATCCGTACCGTGATCGGTTCGATGGACCTGGACGAATCGCTCAGCCAGCGCGAGGTGATCAATGCCCAGCTGCTGAGCGTGGTCGACCATGCCACCAATCCCTGGGGCGTGAAGGTCAACCGCATCGAGATCCGCGACATCCAGCCGCCGCGGGATCTGCTGGACGCGATGGCGCGGCAGATGAAGGCCGAGCGCGAAAAGCGCGCGCAGATCCTCGAGGCAGAGGGTTCACGCCAGTCGGAGATCCTGCGCGCCGATGGCGAAAAGCAGGCCACCGTGCTGGAGGCCGAAGGCCGTCGCGAAGCTGCGTTCCGTGATGCCGAGGCACGCGAGCGCCTGGCCGAGGCCGAAGCGATGGCGACCAAGGTGGTGTCGGCGGCGATTGCCGAGGGCGACGTGCAGGCGATCAACTACTTTGTCGCGCAGAAGTACGTGGAAGCGTTCAAGGAACTGGCCAGTTCGCCGAACCAGAAGCTGGTGCTGATGCCGATGGAGGCCAGTGGCGTGATCGGTTCGATCGCGGGCGTGGCCGAACTGGCGAAGCAGGCGCTGGCCAGCCAGGACAACAAGGCCGCCGGCAAGCGGCCGCCGCCGCTCGGAGGCTGACATGCGCTGGGAAGTCGTCGGTTGGGGTGCGTTGGCGCTGCTGCTGTTCGCGGCAGAGGCGTTGGCACCTGGCGCGTTCATGCTGTGGATCGGCATCGGCGCAGCGGCGGTGTTCGTATTGGTTGCGGTGTTCAGCGGCATTCCGTTGCTGTGGCAGGTCGTTGCCTTCGTCGTGCTGAGCGTGGTCTCGATCCAGTGCTACCGGCGCTGGGGCAAGGCAAGGGCGCGGCCCAGCGATGCACCGTTGCTCAACCGCCGCGCCGAGCAGCTGGTCGGACGGGTGGTGCCATTGCAGCAGGGCATCATCGGCGGGCAGGGCCGGGTCAGTATCGATGATGCGTACTGGCAGGTCAGTGGGCCGGAACTGCAGGCCGGCAGCCTGGTGCGGGTGGTGGCGGTGCAGGGCAGCACGCTTGTGGTCGAAGCGGTGGCCTAGGGTTTCCATCCAACGACGCAGCCCCTCGTGGGTGGTCGCGGAACGCGGTTCATGTGTTTGGGTCGGGCGGGTTAGGTTCGCGGTACACGTCGTAAACCCATCCCTGGGGCTCGATGGCGCCATCCATGGCGTCAACGGTCCCGCGAACCCAACCCGACCGACCCCCGACAGTTTCCGTACGCGTACAGCCCACGGACGAGAAATCAAAAGCGAGAAGCAAAAGCCGGTCGCTGCGCTCTCTGAACTCGGGGTCGGATCCCGTTCCGCAGGAAAGGGCTCCGACACCTCTCTATATTTGTATCGACACCCAAATCTGCTCTTGCTCCTGCATTTGACTTCCGTTCCGTCAGTGGGAACGTTGAAAGGCTGGAGCGATATAGGCGAGCGGGACCGTTCGCGCCATGGATGGCGCGAACGAGCCCCCAGGGATGGGTTCACGGCGTGTCCCGATCACCCATACCGCTCCGGCCAAGCCGTCGACTTCGCCGAGCCGATACGCTCTGGCTGTTGCCGTTGCTTGGCTTGTAGAAAGCGGCGCCGGCCGCAGGCCGGCCAAACATCCCCGCTGCGCTGCGGCGCGACCTGCGGGCGACCGATCTGGGATAATGGGGATTCTTGTTTCCTCTGCTGCCGGACCCGGTCATGACCCAGAAGACGCTGCTCAACGATACCCACCGCGCCCTTGGCGCCAAGATGGTCGATTTCGGGGGTTGGGACATGCCCATCCACTACGGCTCGCAGCTGGACGAGCACCACCAGGTGCGTCGCGAGTCCGGTGTGTTCGACGTCAGCCACATGACGGTGGTCGACCTGCGCGGTGAGCAGGTCAAGCCGTTCCTGCGCCGCCTGCTGGCCAACTCGGTCGACAAGCTGAAGGTGACCGGCAAGGCGCTGTACTCGTGCATGCTGAACCCGCGCGGCGGCGTCATCGACGACCTGATCGTCTACTACTTGGGCGACGATTTCTTCCGCATGGTGGTCAATGCCTCCACCCGCGAGAAGGACCTGGCCTGGCTGCGCGAGCAGGCTGCGCCGTTCGGCGTCACCGTCGAGCAGCGCCCGGACCTGGCCATCCTGGCCGTGCAGGGACCGCAGGCGCGCGACATCGTGATCGGCCTGGCGCGTGATGCGGACCGTCAGGCGCTGACCAAGCTGGGCCGTTTCGCCGCCCTGCAGGTGCAGTCCGATGACGGCGTCGAACTGTTCGTCGCCCGTACCGGTTACACCGGCGAAGACGGTTTCGAGATCCTGCTGCCGCAGGACGCCGTGGTCGCGTTCTGGAACCGCCTGCTGGCGGCGGGCGTGAAGCCGGCCGGCCTCGGCGCACGCGACACGCTGCGCCTGGAAGCCGGCATGAACCTGTACGGCCAGGACATGGACGAAGAGATCAGCCCGTACGAAGCGGCGCTGGCCTGGACCGTGTCGCTGGACGAAGGCCGCGACTTCATCGGCCGCGACGTGCTGGAAGCGCAGAAGGCCGCCGGCACCGCACGCCAGATGATCGGCCTGGTGATGGACGAGAAGGGCGTGCTGCGCCACGGCCAGGCGGTGACCACCGCGGGCGGCCAGGGCGAGATCCTGTCCGGCACCTTCTCGCCGACCCTGGCCAAGGGCATCGCCTTCGCCCGCGTACCGGCCGGTGAACTCGGCGAGGTCACCGTCGACATCCGCGGCCGGCAGGTACCGGTACGCGTGGTCAAGTTCCCGTTCGTGCGCGAAGGCCAGGCCCAGCCCGGCGTGCTCGCCGACGCCTGATCCGAAACTGCCGATCGTCACTGACAGCAGTGGCGGCCGGTTGGTTACACTAGCCCCGTTTTTTCCACCCCTGCATATCTCTGGAGCAGTCCCATGAGCGAGATCCCCGGCGACCTCAAGTTCCTCAAGTCCCATGAGTGGGCCCGTGTCGAAGGCAATGGCCGTGTCACCGTCGGTATTTCCGACCACGCCCAGGGCCTGCTGGGTGACCTGGTCTACGTCGAACTGCCGGAAGTCGGTGCCGACGCAAAGGCTGGCGAGCAGATCGCCGTTGTCGAGTCGGTGAAGGCCGCCTCGGACGTCTACAGCCCGATCAGCGGCAAGGTCGTCGAGGTCAACTCGGCGCTGTCCGACAAGCCGGAAACCATCAATGAAGATGCCTACGGCGAAGGCTGGATGTTCGTGGTCGAACTGACCAACGCCGAAGAGCTCAACGAACTGCTGGATCCGGACGCGTATGCCGAAGCCCTGGAAAACGACGACCACTGAGTCGTCACTTCCGGGTTCTGGAACGGCCACCTTCGGGTGGCCGTTTTTGTTTTGGCGAGTGCGTCGGACTCATGACGGCGGGTTCGCTCTGCACCCTCGGCGTGGCATCAGCCGACAGACGAACGGTGCCGATCGGCGTGCGCAGTTTTGCGCAAATCCGCGTTTCCGCCCTGCGCCGAAGCGATCAGATGTGAAAACTTTTCGCCCCCCGTTGCGGCCCCGTTGTGCTGGCGTTGGCGACGGTGCCGGTGACCATCGGCGATGCACGTGCGCTGTTGTCCAGAACATGTGCCTATCTGCGCAGAGTGCTTATTTCAAGTGTTTTTTGTTCAGAGAGCGCATCGACGTCGTCGCATGCAACGCGCGTGCGCGCCGCTTCAATGGTCGTTGCAGGGCGCGCACGGCGGTGGCGCGGGCGGCGTCCGGGCTGGCGCGGATGTGAAAATTTTTCGCGGGGGTTGTTGACAGTAAAAAAAACCGTGATTAGGTTTCGCCTCAGCAGACCTTGCCTGCCCAACCGAGTGCGCAGAATCAATCGTCCGATGCGAAGCAGCCCCTTCAAGACCACCGCGACCCTGATGACGGTGGACATGGCCCCGCTTCCCCCGGAGAAATGCAAGGCAACTCCCGTTCCGATGTCCGCTCCGCCGATCGAGGCGGGCATTGCCGCATCCGTAACGGCGCGCCTGACGCGCCGGCGGTCCCCGCACGCAGCATCCGCGGGTTTGATCCAACTGGGCGTTTCAACTCCCTATCACTGACGAGGAGCCATCCCATGGCAACCAAGAAAGCTGCGAAGAAGAAGCCCGCCGCCAAGAAAGCGGTGAAGAAGGTCGCGAAGAAGGCTGCTGCCAAGAAGGCAGTGAAGAAGGTCGCGAAGAAGGCGACCGCCAAGAAGGCAGTGAAGAAGGCTGCGAAGAAGGTCGCCAAGAAGGCCACTGCGAAGAAGGCAGTGAAGAAGGCGGCGAAGAAGGTAGCCAAGAAGTCCACTGCCAAGAAGGCCGTCAAGAAGACCGCCAAGAAGGCCGTCAAGAAGGTAGCCAAGAAGGCCACCAAGAAGACTGCCAAGAAGGCAACGGCCCGCAAGCCGGCCAAGAAGGTCGCGAAGAAGGCGACTGCCAAGAAGGCCGTCAAGAAGACCGCCAAGAAGGCAGTAAAGAAGACCGCGAAGAAGGCCACCAAGAAGGCTGCCCCGAAGAAGGCAGCGAAGAAGGTTGCCAAGCGCAAGCCGGCCGCCCGCAAGAAGAAGGCCGCTCCGGTCGCTCTGCCGGCAACCCCGGCGCCGCTGATCTAAGTACTTCCCGATAGCCGCATCCTGAAACCCCCTTCCCTGGCTGCCCAGCGGGGAGGGGGTTTTTTTATGGAGCGGTTTGTAGCGTCGGGCCATGCCCGACGGCTTTTCTGACGGTCGACGCTAGCGGTGCGGCGCCGGTGGAAAGCGCTCCACCAGGAAGTCCAGGAAGCTGCGCAGGCGGGTCGAGTGGTAGCGATCGTGGGCGTAGACCACGTGCATCGGCCGACCGGTCTGGCCATGCTCCGGGAACAGCTGCACCAGACGTCCGGCGTCGACGTCGGCAGCCAGCAGCAGTGCCGACTGCAGCACGATGCCCAGCCCATGCAGCGCCGCCGTGCGCAGTGCTTCGCCGTTGTTGATCTGCAGCCGGCCGTCGGGCACACGCTCAAGCCCGCCAGCATCGACCTGCAGCCACTGCGCCAGTGCGCTGGGTTCGAAGGACAGGCATTGGTGCCGGGCAAGCGCCTGCAGGTCGGAGGGCGTACCGTGCCGGGCGAGGTATCCGGGCGATGCGCACATCATCAAGCGATACGGTGCCAGCGCACGCGCCACCAGCATGCTGCTGTCGGCCAGCGTGCCGATGCGCAGCGCCGCTTCGAAACCCTCCTCGGCGAGGTCGACCACGCGGTCGGTCAGCGTGGCTTCGACCCGGACCTCCGGATGGCGCGCCATGTACTCGGCCAGTGCCGGTACCAGCGCATGCGTGCCGAAGATCACCGGCGCACTGATGCGCAGCGTACCCGCCGGTGCCAGCTGCTGGTGCTGCGCCTGCGCATCGGTTTCTTCCACCAGGCGCAGGATCTCCCGGCAGCGGGTGTAGTAGTCCTCGCCGAAGGGCGTCATATGCTGGCGCCGGGTGGTACGGCTCAACAACTGCATGCCCAACCGTGCCTCCAATGCGCGCAGATGCTTGCCGACCATCGTCGCGGAGATATCCATCGCCGCCGCCGCTGCACTGAGGCTGCCCTTGTCCACGATCAGCACGTAGACCTGCATGCTTTCCAGCAGGTTCATCTGACACTCCGGGTGTTGAATGCTGAAACCTGCGCGGAGTTTATCAATCAGGGGTGATCAAACAGCATGTCGTGCAAGGGCTGGATTGGCCGGCCACGTGGACAGGAGAACACCATGGACTTGAATCTTGCAGGCCGTACCGCATTGGTCACGGGGGCGGGCAGTGGCATCGGTGCCGCCGTCGCCAGGCATCTGGCGGCCCAGGGCGTGCGCGTCGCCATCACGTCGCGGCAGCGCGCGCCCCTGCAGGCGCTGGCGGCGCGGATCGAAGCCGAAGGCGGCGCGGCACCGGTCATCGTGGTCGGCGATGTCACCGTCGCCGACGACGTCCGGTCCATCGCGGAGGCATCCCGGGAGGCATTGCAGCGCGTGGACATCCTGGTCAATGCCGCAGGGGGCTCCCGGCCGACCACGGTGGATGCCGATGACGAGGTCTGGGAGGAAGCGATCGCCCTGAACTTCTCCGCCGCACGACGGCTGACCCAGACGCTGTTGCCCGGCATGCAGGCGCAGGCATGGGGGCGGGTGATCAATTTCAGCGGTTCGATGGAGCCACGTTCGGTGAATGCCGCCACCGCGGCGAAGGCGGCGCTGCATCTGTGGAGCAAGGGGTTGTCGTCGGAGGTGGCCGGGCAGGGGATTACGGTGAATGCGATTGCACCGGGGCGCATCAACAGCCCGCAGATTCTTGATCGCCTGCATCCCACCGAGGAAAGCCGGCGCGAGTTCATTGCACGCAACATTCCGATCGGGCGCTTCGGCGAGCCGGACGAAGTGGCGCCGCTGGTGGCCTTCCTGGCTTCGCCGCTGGCCGGCTACATCACCGGTGCGGTGATTCCGGTGGATGGCGGCATGCACTACTTCGCGCATTAGCGCTGCGGAGCTGTAGAGCCGAGCCCATGCTCGGCTGCCTCGCGCCAGAATTCCGCTCAGCCGATCACGGCTCGGCGCTACACAACAACAAAAAGGGCAGCCCTCAGGCCGCCCTTCATGTTTACGGTCGAGCCCGCCTGATCAGCGCGGGGACGCCACCGCGCGGTTGCTCGAGGCACCCTTGCCCTTGCGCTTGTCCTGCTGCGCCGGGCTTGCGCCCTCGGCCATCAGGTTGTCGCTGCCGAAGTCGGTGTCCACATCCAGCCAGCGCTGCGCCGGCAGGCCGAGCGCGGAATCGAGCACGGTCGGCAGCAGGCCGCTGGGCAGGCCGCTTTCGCCATTCCAGAGGATGGCGATGCCGAGATCGCGTTCCGGCACCAGCGCGACCAGGCCGCGATAGCCCTGCACGGCGCCGGCATGGAACACCACGTCGTGCCCGGCGTAGTCGAAGGTACGCCAGCCCAGCGCGTAGCCGGCCGAATGCAGGCGCTCGCGTCGCCAGCCCGAACGCATCTCCCCGGGGGTGTTGATCAGGCTGGAGTGCAGGGTGGCCAGCAGCGGTGCCGGCAGCACGTCCGGGCGGTGGCCGGTGTGGGCCAGCAGCCATTGCGCCATGTCGCTGGCGCTGGCGTTGACGCCGGCGGCCGGGGCGACGCGGTAGTAGGTCGGCTTCGGTGTCAGCGACACCCAGCCATTGCGGCTGCGCACGTGCGGACGCGCCCAGCGCGAGCTGGCCTGGATGCCAGCCAGGCCAAGGCTGGCATCGTTCATGCCCAGCGGCTTGAAGATGCGGCGCTCGACCGACTGCTCGTAGAAGCTGCCGGAGGCGGCATAGACGACGTCGCCGATCAGGCTGAAGGCCACGTTCTGGTAGGCGTAGCAGTCGCCCGGCAGGCACTTCAGGCTGGTGTTGGCCAGCTTCTGGGTCAGCGAGTAGTACTCGGCGTTGCCTTCGATGTCGCGGTCGTAGGCGTTGTAGGGCAGGCCGACGCGATGGCTGAGCACGTCGGCCACGGTCAGGCGATCGGTCGCTTCCGGCGAGTTCAGGCGGAAGCCCGGCACATAGTCGGTGACCTTGCTGTCCCAGCGCAGCGTGCCGTCGTTGACCAGCAGGCCGGCCATGGTGCCGGCGAAGGCCTTGGACAGCGAGGCCAGGCGGAACACGGTGTGGGCATCGACCGGCAGCGGGTTGTTGACGTCGGTAACGCCATAGCCGCGCGCGCTGAGGATGCGCCCGCCCTGCACGATGGCCACCGCCATGCCCGGCACGCGCTCGCCATAGGTAAGCTGCTGCGCCATCGATTCGATATTGGCCACGTTGAAGCCGGCCGCCGGCAGCTGCACCTGCGGCACCAGGCCGGTGCGGTAGGCGGCGGGCTGCGTGTGGGCGACGGCGGTGGCGGCGGATTCGATGTTGGCCGGCATCGGCGGCAATGGCGGCGGGGTCTGCGCGGTGGTGGACAAGGCAACGGGCATCAACATGCCCAGCAAACCGGTGGCCGCCGAACGGATCGGACGACGCAGGCTGTTCTTTTTCATCGTGGAGACCCGTGCGCGACTGCTGATTGCGATTCTAGCGCCGCTTTTCCCTTGTGCACAAACAAAGCGAAGATGAATGCGCATCTCGTTGAAAAAGTTGGAATTTTGACGCCCAGAATGCATGTATCGGAACGTGTCGTATGGGTGGGGCCGTGACACTGCGTTGCAGCCTTCTGCGTGGTGGCTGCTGGCGATGTTGCAGTGCATTGGCTAACGTACGCGCTTCACCGCCCCCGGAGCCTGCCATGCCGCTGTCCAACCGCCGTCTTCTGGCGAGGGACGCCGCGTGAGCGCGGTGAAGGGCAAGGGGCCGCTGCG
Source organism: Stenotrophomonas sp. 22692 (assembly GCF_052045015.1). Classification (NCBI taxonomy): domain Bacteria; kingdom Pseudomonadati; phylum Pseudomonadota; class Gammaproteobacteria; order Lysobacterales; family Lysobacteraceae; genus Stenotrophomonas; species Stenotrophomonas sp. 22692. The sequence goes on along the minus strand of NZ_JBQEMR010000033.1, from coordinate 14,441 downwards.
TGGGCTGACGGTGGCACTGCGTGAGTCGCCGGCGCTGTGGTGGTCGTTCCTGTACTTCTTCTGCCTGCTCAGTGGCTACTACGTGCTGCGCCCGGTGCGTGAGGCGATGGCTGCCTCGGCTGACCTGGAGACCGTGTTCCCGCCGATGCTGATCGCCTGGTTTGCCAGCCATGGCATCGCGCTGAAGGACTTCGTCCTGCAGTTCCTGTTCTCCTGCGTGTTCGTGATCATGCTGGTACTGCAGCCGGTGTACGGCTGGCTGGTCAGCCGCTTCCCGCGGCGGGTGTTCCTGCCGGCGGTGTATGGGTTCTTCATCGTCACTCTGCTGGTTTTCTATGCGTTGTTCGATAGCAACGTGCCGGGGCGCGGCATGGCCTTCTTCTTCTGGATCAGCGTTTTCAACCTGTTCGCCGTGGCGGTGTTCTGGAGCTTCATGGCCGACGTCTTTTCAAACGCGCAGGCGCGTGCCTTCTACGGATACATCGGCGCGGCCGGCACCATCGGTGCCTTCCTCGGGCCGTTCATCACCAGTGTGCTGGTGCAGCGGGTGGGTATTGCCAACCTGATGCTGGTATCCACCGGATTCCTGATGGTCTGCCTGTTCTGCATCTGGCGCTTGCGGCACTGGGCGGTGCTGCGCGAGCGTGAGCAGCGGCTGGTGTCGGGAGAAAAACCGATGGGCGGTAGTGTGCTCGACGGCCTCAAGCTGATCGTTCGCGAACCCCTGCTGCGTTGGCTGGCGATCATGGTGCTGTTCGGTGTGGGCATTGGCACCCTTCTGTACAACCAGCAGGCCACTATCGTGCGTGCCTCATTCAATGATGCAGGCGCCGCCACCGCGTTCTTCTCGCGCATCGACCTGGCAGTGAACGCACTGGCGCTGCTGATGCAGCTGGGCCTGACCCGCTGGCTGCTGTCGCGCCACGGCATCGCGCCGGCCCTGTTGATCCCTGGCTTTGCGATCCTGATCGGCTTCTCGGTGCTTGCCGCTTCACCCATGCCGTTGATGGTGGCCGTGGTGCAGGTGATGACCCGCGCCAGCGAGTTCGCATTGGCCAAGCCGGCACGTGAAACCATCTATACCCGCGTGGACCGGCAGTGGCGTTACAAGGCCGGCGCGGCCATCGATACGGTGGTGTACCGCGGCGCGGACCTGAGCTTTGCGTGGGTGCACAAGGGCTTGTCGCTGTTTGGTTCACATGTGGTGTTCATCGGTGGCGTGGTGGTTGCTGCGTGCATGACCGCTGCCGCGTTTGGTGTACTGCGCGAAGAAAAAAAGCTGCCGCGCGACCGCTGATCCCGTCCAGTCATTTCGAGGAGAGAAACCATGTCGCTGATCGCGCTGCTGCTGACCGTGCTGGTCGCGGTGCTGCACCTGTACTTCCTGGTGCTGGAGATGTTCCTGTGGACCCGTCCGCTGGGCTTGAAGACGTTCCGCAACACGCCGGAGAAGGCGGAGACCACGCGCGTGCTGGCGGCCAACCAGGGCCTGTACAACGGCTTCCTGGCGGCGGGCATCGTGTTGGGGCTGGTGATGGCGCAGCCGGTGCTGGTGACGTTCTCGTTGGGCTGCGTGGTGGTGGCGGGGGCCTATGGCGCATGGAGCGTAAGCCCGCGCATATTCATGATCCAGGCCGTACCGGCGATCCTGGCACTGGTGTTGCGAGTGCTCTGAAGTGGGCGCGTGCTGGCAAGCGCCATCGCTCAGCGGCTGATGGCGCGCATGAAGCCCAGCCACATTGGCACGGCATGCAGCGCCGCACCCAGCACGAACAGGCCTGTCAGCAGGTGTACGCGCCAGTCGTTGATACGCAGGAAGACGAATTGTTCAAGCGTGCGGCCCACCCAGAACACCGCCATGAAGCCCAGCAGGACCACCCCCAGACGAGTGTCGACCAGGTCCGGGGCAAAGATCAGCGCGATCAGCCCCATTCCCAGGAACACATAGATCACGCGCAGATTCAGGATCTGCATGATCGCGCGATTGGCCGTGCCGAGCTGGGCGAGCTCGCGTTTCCAGCCGAACAGCCGCCAGAACGCCAGATGGAAGGCGGCAAACCCCAAGCTGTGAATGCCTGCCAGGCGCACCAGCAGTTCAGTGGTCGTCATGGTTGATCAGCCTGTGCGCGGAGGACGTGGCGATACCCACATCGCGATGGTCGCATGGAACACCTCGGTCCCTGCCGCATCGGTCACGCTGACCTTCACCGGCAGGTCGTAGCCGTCCGCAGCACTGACGATGGACAACACTGGCGTCGCCACGGCCTTCAACGTGCCCAAGGCCTTGGCCTGGTATTTCACGTCCATGCCCTTGGGGATCCAGCGCATGTCTGCCGGCAGGCTGGCGTCCACCATCAGCCCGGCGGTCAGCTCGGCCAGGTTGCACATCGCGATCGCATGCACCGTGCCGATGTGGTTGCGCACCTTGCGGCGATCGGCCAGCGTGCCTTCGCAGCGGCCGTGTTCCAGGCGGGTGATGCGCGGTGCGATGCTGGCGAAGTAGGGCGCCTTGAAGCAGACCGCGCGCGAGAACAGCCAGTTGCCGGCGGGCCAGCGCTGCAGGCGGCGGTAGAGCGAAAGCAGGGGCGTGGACATGAGCGGTTTCCGGTCGGCGGATAGAACGACGGCGGGCCGAGGCCCGCCGTCGAAGGCAACGCGTGTCGCGGGCAATCAGGCCGCCTGCGAATGCGGATCCTTGTGCTGGCGGTCGTAGTAGCTGGCCGCGCGCAGCTCGTGGGTGTCGAAATCGTCCACGGTGATGGTGTCCAGGGTCAGCGTGCGCAGCTCTTCCAGCAGGCTGCGCTCGTCCTGGGTGATCACGCCCTCGGCCACGGCTTCGTCCAGCTGGGCCTTGAAGTCCAGCGCTTCGATGCCCTTGCTCTTCAGCGCCTTGAGGAACTTGCGTTCCACCGGCTCGGCCATGATCGCCTTGCTCAGGTAGCTGTTGATGCGGCCACCCGGGTTGTTCTCGCACGGGGTCAGGAACACGCCGCTGGCCAGACGATCACGCGCTTCGTTCGGCGCCATCAGCAGGGCGGCGACGCGGCGGCTCAGACGGTCGCCCGGAGCCTCGGCACGACGGCCCAGCGGGAAGATCAGCGCCCACATCAGCCAGCCGATCGGACGGATCGGGAAGTTGCGCAGCGCGGCCGACAGCGATTCCTCGATCTTGTGCACGCTGTCATGGAAGGCCCAGGCCAGCAGCGGCTGGTCGGCCTGCGGTGCGCCTTCGTCGTGGTAGCGCTTGAGCATGGCGCTGGTCATGTAGACGTGGCTCAGCACATCGCCCAGGCGGCCTGACAGCGATTCCTTGAACTTCAGCTTGCCGCCGAGGGTCATCATCGAGATATCGGCCATCAGCGCCAGGTTGGCCGAGTAACGGTCCAGCTTGCGGAAGTAGCGGCGGGTATAGGCGTCGCCCGGGGCGGCGCCGAAGCGCGCGCCGGTCAGGCCGAACCAGAACGAACGCACGGCATTGGAGATACCGAAGCGGATGTGGCCGAACAGGCTGCGGTCGAACTCCTGCAGGCCGGCACGGGTGTCCGGATCCTGCGCGGCCTTCATTTCCTTCAGCACCCACGGGTGGCAGAGGATCGCACCCTGGCCGAAGATCAGCAGGCTGCGGGTCATGATGTTGGCGCCTTCCACGGTGATCGCGATCGGCGCGGCCTGCCAGCTGCGGCCGGCGAAGTTGCGCGGCCCCAGGATGATGCCCTTGCCGCCGATCACGTCCATCATGTCCGAGATCACCTCGCGGCTCATGTTGGTGCAGTGGTACTTGGCGATCGCCGACGGCACCGACGGCACGTCACCACGGTCGACCGCCGCGGCGGTGGCCTGCGACAGCGCGCTGATCTTGTAGGCCTTGCCGCCGATGCGGGCCAGCGCTTCTTCCACGCCCTCGAAGCGGCCGACCGACAGGCCGAACTGCTTGCGGATGCGTGCGTAGGCGCCGGTGACGGCGGCACCGGCCTTGGCACCGCCACTGGCGGTGGACGGCAGCGTGATCGAGCGGCCCACGGCCAGGCACTCGTTGAGCATGTTCCAGCCCTTGCCGGCCATGGCTGCGCCACCGATCAGCTGGGTCAACGGAATGAACACGTCCTTGCCGCGGATCGGACCGTTCTGGAAGGTCGAGTTCAGCGGGAAGTGGCGACGGCCGATTTCAACACCAGCGGTGTCGCGCGGCAGCAGGCCCAGGGTGATGCCGATGTCGCGGGTATCGCCGATCAGGCCATCCGGGTCGTACATGCGGAAGGCCAGGCCGATCAGCGATGCGACCGGCGCCAGGGTGATGTAGCGCTTGTCGAAGGTCAGCTTGACGCCGAGCACCTGCTCGCCGTTCCACTCGCCCTTGCAGACGATGCCGTAGTCCGGAATGGAGGTGGCGTCGGAACCGGCGAACGGACCGGTCAGGCCGAAGCAGGGCACCTCGCGACCATCGGCCAGGCGCGGCAGGTACTGGTCCTTCTGTTCCTGGGTGCCGTAATGCACCAGCAGTTCACCCGGGCCCAGCGAGTTCGGCACGCCGACGGTGGAGCTGACCACCGAAGACACCGAGGCCAGCTTCTGGATGACCTTGTGGTGGGCCAGTGCGGAGAAGCCCAGGCCGCCGTATTCCTTCGGGATGATCATGCCGAAGAACTTGTTCTTCTTGATGAAGGCCCACAGCTCCGGCGGCAGGTCGGCATGGACGTGGGTGATTTCCCAGTCGTTGACCATGGTGCACAGCTCTTCCACCGGGCCATCGAGGAAGGCCTGTTCTTCGGCGGTCAGCTGCGGCTTGGGATAGTTGAGCAGGATGTTCCAGTCCGGATCACCGGTGAACAGTTCGCCCTCGAAGCCGACCGAGCCGGTTTCCAGCGCGATGCGCTCGGTCTGCGACAGCGGCGGCAGCACCTTGCGGAACACCTTCATCATCGGGCCGGTCAGCAGCGGCTTGCGGATGAACGGCAGCAGCAGCGGCACGGCGATGACGGCAAGCACGGCGGCCGCGACGATCGTGGCGGTCTGGTTGACGTAGGGAATGAACCAGCAGGCGGCCAGCAGGGCCACGCTGATCAGCGTCCAGGTAACCAGCCGCATGCGGTGGTAGGCGACGAACGCGCCTGCCAGCAGCAGGGCGAGGAAGGGAAGAACGATGCTCATGAGCGTGCTCCGGTGACGTGCTCGTTTGTGGCGGACGAAGCCGCAGCGTCTGCTGCGGGCAACACGTCCAGATAGTCCAACACAGTAGCGGTAAAGGCGTCGTTGTCATCGCCGGCGACCATGTGCGTGGCCTGCGGCAGCTGTACATGGCGCGCGTGCGGCGCCAACGCCAGGAATTCGGCCACGGTCTGCGGCGTGACCAGGTCGCTGCGGCCGCCGCTGACCAGCAGCAGCGGGCACTTCACCTGCCGCGCGGCCTCGGCCAGTGCATCCTGGTGCTGCTCGCTGTCGCGAGCCAGTTCGGCCACGAGTCGCGGATCCCAGTGCCAGCGCCAGCGGCCATGGCCGTCCTCGCGCAGCAGGGCGCGCAGCGACTGCTCGGATTTGCGCGGGCGGTGCGGCATGTAGGCCGAGATCACGTCGGCGGCCTGGGTGAGCGAGGCGAAGCCGTCGGGATGGGCGGTCATGAAGGCCAGGATGCGTTCAACACCGGCGGTATCCCAACGCGGGGTGATGTCGACCAGCACCATCGCCGAGAACAGGCCCGGCCAGCGCGATTCGGCCAGCAGGCCGAACAGGCCGCCCATCGAGGCTGCGACCAGCACCGGCGGGCGCGGCTGCTCGCCGGCCAGCACGATCAGGTCATCGGCGAACTGTTCGCCGTGGTAGGGCAGGTCGGCGGCATTCCAGTCCGAATCGCCGTGGCCGCGTGCGTCATAAGCCAGGGTCTGCAGGCCGGCTGCAGACAGGGCACGCGCGGTGGCATTCCAGGCATGACGGGTCTGGCCGAAGCCGTGCGCGAACAGCACCCGGCCACGGCGACCGTGGTCGCTGGCAGTGGCGGCGAGGCGGGCGCCATGGGCCGCCTCCAGGCGCAGGTCATGGAACGCAGCGGGAGTAGGGGATGTAACCATACTTGCTAGTATGGATCGCCTGTGAGGGAAGTCAATACTGCATCGTATGGTGCAGTGCGACAGGCCTGCAGGAGAGGCCTTTGGCGGTTTCGACCGCAACGGCGTACTGCAACGAACCCCGGCGTATGGTTAAATCAGCCCATGAATCAACCTGACGCTTCCGCCGGCGAACCGCGCGCCGGCCGCAACAGCCGCCTGAGTGCCGAAGACTGGGCCCAGGCGGCCCTCGACCTGATTGCTGAACAAGGCGTAGGCGCCGTTGCGGTGGAACCGCTGGCGCGGCGACTCGGCGTGACCAAGGGCAGTTTCTATTGGCATTTCCCCTCGCGTGACGCCTTGTTGCAGGCCGCGCTGGAACGCTGGGAACTGTTCGAACAGGAACAGGTGTTCGGCAGCCTGGAAGACGTACCGGACCCGCGCGTGCGCCTGCGCCAGCTGTTCCAGATGGTGGCGCATGAAGTGCAGCCGCACATCATCTACAGCGAGCTGCTGAAGGCATTGGACCATCCGATGGTGCGGCCGGTGATCGACCGCGTGTCGCAGCGCCGCCTCGACTATCTGATCGCCTCGTTCCGCCAGGCAGGGCTCAGCTCGACCGATGCACGCCATCGCGCACGCCTGGCCTACGCCGCCTATGTCGGCTTCCTGCAGCTGTCCCTGCAGCTGCAGCAGCCCAAGCAGGCGCGCGAGGATTTCGAAGCCTATGTCGAGCATCTCATCGAGACGCTGATTCCGAACGGTTGAGCGTTGTTGCTGCGTTGAGTACAGAAAGGCCGCGGCAATGCCGCGGCCTTTTCCGTTGGTGCTGCCGCAACCTGGAACACTGCTGGAACACACAAAAAACAACGGCCCCTTGCGGGGCCGTTGCTGCATCAGCTGATCAGTGGATCGATCAGAACTTCTGCTTGTACTGCATGTACATGTAGCGGCCCGGCAGGTCGTACTGCGGGTCGAACATGTTGTACGAGGTCGAGTACGAGACCGGCGGGTTCTTGTCCCACACGTTGTTCAGGCCGACCATGATGGTGCCCTTCCACGGCGTGTTGTAGCGGAACTGGACGTCGTGGTAGGTGGTGGCGCCCATGTGGTTTTCGCGGTTCTCGGGATCCGAGCAGTAGTTGCGCAGCGAACCACCCAGCAGGCACGACTCGGTCATCCCCGACTTGTAACGCAGGCCGTAGTTGACGCCGAAATCACCATAGGACCAGTCGACGTACAGGTTGGAACGGATGCGCCAGTACGGATCCTGGTCGAGGTAACGTCCCTGGCGACCTTCGACCTGCGAGTCTTCCGTGGCCTTGGTTTCCCACTTGCTCAGATAGGTGCTGTCGAGGGTGACAGTGAACTGGCCGAACGAGGTTTCCGGCAGGCGGTACAGGATGCCCAGATCCCAGCCTTCCACCTTGTACGATGCCAGGTTCTGCAGCGGCATGTTGACGTTGGTGATGGTGTAGTGCTCGGCGGTGGTGCCGTAGGTCGGGTCACGGGTGATCAGGCCGCAGTAGGCTGCCTGCTCAGCCGGCGAACCGCCGTAGCAGTAGTTCATGATGTCCTGGATCGCCGGACGGGTGATGGCGTCCTCGATCTTGATCTGCCACCAGTCCAGGGTGACGTTCAGGCCGGTCACGAAGCTCGGGCTCCACACCAGGCCCAGCGTCTTGCTGGTCGAGGTTTCCGGCTTCAGGTTCGGGTTGGACTTCCAGGTGAACGGTTCGGCGGTCTGGGCGGCACCGGACTGCGGCACGCCATCATCGTCGCGGGTATTGGGCTGCACGAAGCCAGCCGGAACACCCTGGGCAATACATTGCGCCAGCACTGCACCGGTCGGGCCATTGGCGGCCGCGCACGGGTCAGCGTAGGTTTCGAACGAGTCGCCGTCGCCCGCGTACAGGTTGCTGATGCTCGGCGCGCGGAAGCCTTCCGAGTAGTTACCGCGGATCATCAGGTCGTCGATCGGCTTCCAGCGGAAGCCGAACTTGTTGTTGGTGGTGTTGCCGAAGTTGCTGTACTTCGAGTAGCGGGTTGCCGCGCTGAAGTCGAGCAGCTTGGCGCCCGGCAGATCGGCCAGCACCGGGATCGACAGTTCCAGGAAGAACTCGTCCAGGTCATAGCTGCCCTTGGTCGGCTTGGCGCCGTTGCCGGTGCTCAGGCCCGCAGCAATGAAGGCGTCCGGATCGAACTGGCCGGATTCCTTGCGGTACTCGTAGCCCGCGGCGAACGCCAGGGCACCTGCCGGCAGCTGGGCGATTTCACCGGAGATGTTGGCGTAGTAGCCCTTGGACACCAGGCTGGAGGAGTCGTGGGCGGTGAACGAGGTGTAGTCGATGGCGCCCTGGCTGATCGAGCCTTCCGGACCCAGCGCGTTGACCGGTACGCAGCCCTGGATGATGTCGCCACCCGGAGCGGTAACGCACACCGGCACGCCACCACGAAGCTCGGACGGACCATAAGCGTTGCGCAGGTTGGCCAGGTTGAACAGGCCATAGGTCAGGTCGTTCTGGTCGGTCTTGTCGTAGCGGTAGCCGACGTCCCAGTCGAAGTTGCGGTCGGCGAATTCGAAGAAGCCCTCGAAACCACCGTAGAAGTGCCAGTTCTTGACGTTCTGGTTGAACGAACGGCCGCCGCTCTCGTTGAAGCGACGGTTGACGCCGGTCAGGTCTTCACCGGTCGGGTTGTACATGCTGTCCTTGCTCAGGTCCATGCCGGTCACCGGCATGGCAGCCAGCAGCTGCTCGGACTTGCGCTCGTTGTACATCGCCTCGGTGCGGAAGGTGATGTTGTCGGTGACGTTGTACGAGCCCGATGCGAACAGCGAGGTACGCTCCTGCGGGGTCAGCAGGTAGTTGTCCGGTGCGGTGTTGTAGCCGTGGGCGTTGGCGTTGAACGGCGTTTCCACACCGTTGATCTGGACATAGCGTTCGTCATTGCGCAGGTAGGAACCCGGCATGCCGGTGCTGCTCTGGCCGTCGAAGAACGGCGGGCCACCGGCAGAGATCTTGCGATCACCAGCCATGACCTTGTCTTCCTTCACGTAGGAGACACCCAGCATCACCGACGCACGGTCGGTGGTGGTGCCGATGGTGAAGTCGGCCGCTTCGCGTTCGCCGTCACCAGCGCTGTACTGGCCCTTGTAGAAGTTGGCTTCCGCGCCATCGAAGTTCTGCTTGGTGATGATGTTCACCACGCCGGCGATCGCGTCCGAACCGTAGATGGTCGATGCACCGTCCTTCAGGATGTCGATGCGCTCGATCATCGCGGTCGGGATGGTGTTCAGATCGACGCTGCCATCCAGGCCGGTGGTCCAGCGGCGGCCGTTGACCAGCACCAGGGTGCGCGCAGAACCGAGGTTGCGCAGGCTGATGCCGGCCGAACCATCACCACCGTTGTTGAACGTACGGTTCAGGGCGGCACCGTTGGCGGCAACGCGCTGCAGGATGTCGGCGACCGAGGTCACGCCCTGCTTTTCGATATCGGCGCGGGTCAGGCTCAGGACCGGCTGCGAGGTTTCGATGTCGGTGCTCTTGATGCGCGAACCGGTGACCGAGATGCGGTCAAGGTTGGTCGCTTCCTGGGCCTGGGCGGTGGCAGTGGACGCCACACCGGCAACGAGCGCGACCAGAACGGCATCGCGCAGCTTGTTGGACTGGAAATTCATTGGCTCTCTCTCTCCAAGAAATCTTGGCTGGGTTAATGCCCGGCGGGGGAGCGAAAAGCGCTCCCAAATCGCAAGGGCTGAGCCGATAGTAGCGGGCGTTCGCCAAGAATTAAAGCTGCGTTAATCAAGTCTGTGATTTTGGTAAAAATGAAAATTAATGCACAAAATCAATGACTTGAATTGCATGTGCGATCACCGTGTCTCGTTTGTTAGAGCAAAGTGATGAAAAAAGTTTCCATTGGTGTGTATCGCAGTATGTCGACATGAATTGCGCGGTATCCAATTCGTCCAAAAGCGCTTGACGTGTATCACGATCGCGCATACGCAACGGGCGCCTTTCGACGCCCGGGAGGAGTCACTGCAGGAAGACCCGCGTGGTGGGGTCAGAGATCCTGTTCGTAACGCACGTACGGCACGGTGCCGTCGTCGTTGCTTTCATTGCGTGGGGAGAACGGATTCTTGCCGCGGCTGATCACGTTCTCGGCGCCAACGGTAAGCTGGCCGGACCACGGGGTACGCCAGGTCAGGCCGATGCCCAGGCCTTCCCACTTGCCGGGCTTGCCCGGTACGTCGATCACGCGGCCGATGATGCTGCCGGTGAAGTTGCCGTAGCCGGCGCCGATGCTCAGGCTCTTGCTGTCCCAGCGGTCGACGATGGACGGCGCGGCGTCGGCCAGCGGTACCAGGCGGGCCTTGGCGTAGGTACCGGCAATCGAGACAAAACCCTCGCGGCCGATGTTCTTCTGCGCGAATACGGTCAGGTCGTTCTGCTCGGCGCGCAGCGAGGGTGTCTTGTTCGGGCCGGACAGCCACGCCGGCAGCGTTTCACGGCCGGTACCCGCGGTGATGCCGAGGCGGCTGTTGCCGCGGTTCAGCGCGGCGGTGCCGGTGAAGCGGCGGCTGTTGAGGTCGTCGTCGTCACCCAGGCTGGCCAGCATGCAATGACTGGCCAGGCCGCTCATGCTGGTCCCGCTGCTGCTGTTGCAGAGCAGGCCCAGTGAATCGCCGGAGGACAGGCCGAAGGCCGCATCCAGCGAGTTGCGGCCGAAGTGCCAGCGGGCGCCGGCGGCCTGTTCACCCGTGGGCTCCAGGTACAGCAGGGCCTCGACCTTGCCGCTGCCCTTGTTCCACACCGGCAGCACGGTCCGGGTGTCCTTGCTCTGCGCGTGCACGCCCGTGATCGCGCCAAGGGCGATCAGCAGGGCCAGCGGTAGACGCAGGAAGGTACGCATCGGACCAGTTCAGACAGGGACGGACAACGGAAGTTCCCGCAGAGACGGGAACTTGATCCTAGGGTGTTTATGAATTCTTAACAAGCCTTGATCCCCCCAGATGCAAGACAAGCCGTTTACTGAAGCCGTTCGGGCGCCGGTACAGTCCCCTCGGCGCCGTGGAACAGTATGCCGAACTCCGTCAAAGGAAAGTGATACTCCCGCCCGCAGAATTCGCAACGGACCTCGACGGCGCCGGTGTCCACGGCCGCGGCACGGGCCTCGTCCTCGCCCAGCGACTGCAGCATCGATGCGACCCGCTCGCGGGAACAGGAGCAGGCGAAGGACAACGGCTTGTCGCCCATCAGTTCCGGCTTCTCTTCGTGGAACAGGCGGTGCAGCAGCTGCTCGGCCGGGGTCGCCAGCAGCTCGGCCTTGCCCAGGGTCTCGAACAGGGCGCTGGCACGCGCCCAGCCGTCCTCGTCACCCTCGTCGCCCGGCAGCTTCTGCAGCAGCAGGCCGGCGGCGCCATTGCGGTCGGCGGCCAGCAGCAGGCGGGTCGGCAGCTGCTCGGACTGGCGGAAGTAATCCTCGAAGGCCTCGTCCAGCTCCGGTGCGGTCAGCGCGACCAGGCTCTGGTAGCGCTGCGGCTCGCGCGGGTCCAGGCCCGGGTTCTCGATGGTGATCGCGAGGAGGGCGTCATCACCCAAGCGGGACAGGTCGCGCGGCGCATCGGCGCCCTCGCTGAGCTGGGCAATGCCGCGCAGGGTGCCGGCGGCGGTGCACTCGGCGAACAGGGTGCGCAGGGCGGTGCTGCTGCGCAGCTGGATCGAGAGGCGGCCATCGATCTTGGTGTGGCCGGTGAACAGCGCCGAGGCCACGCAGGCCTCGCCGAGCAGTTCGGCGGCGGTATCCGGGTACTCGGCGTGGGACAGGATCTCCTGCCAGGTGGCCTGCAGGCGCACGTGGACGCCACGGACGCCAGCGTCGGGAAGCAGGAAGCGGATCAGGGAATCGGGGTTGGCGGTCATCGGCTCACATCGCGCGTAAACGAGGGCGGTTGCCGGATAATGCGCCGACAACCAGATAGAAGAAGGATGCACCAGTAATGGGGGCAGGGGGAGAGCAGCACAAGGTGGAGGCCATCGCGGAAGTCCCGCGCCGCAGGCGCTGGCGCTGGAAACGGCTGCTCTGGCTGCCGCTGCTGCTGGCCGCTTTCAGCTGCCTGCAGGTACTGGTGCTGCGGTTCATCGATCCGCCGGTATCCACGGTCATGCTGTGGCGCTATGGCGAGGCCTTGGGCGAGGCCGACTGGTCCTATCGCCTGCACTACCAGTGGCGCGACCTGGACCAGATGGCAGCGAGCCTGCCGATCTCGCTGGTGGCCGCAGAGGACCAGCGCTTTCCCGACCACAACGGCTTCGACCTGCAGGCCATCGAGAAGGCCCGCGATCACAACGCCAAGGGCGGGCGCCTGCGGGGGGCCAGCACGATCAGCCAGCAGGTCGCCAAGAACCTGTTCCTCTGGCAGGGCCGCAGCTGGGTGCGCAAGGGCCTGGAAGTCTGGTACACGGTGCTGATCGAAGCACTGTGGCCGAAGGAACGCATCCTGGAGATGTACGCCAACATCGCCGAGTTCGGCGATGGCGTATATGGCGCGCAGGCAGCGGCACAGACGTTCTGGGGCAAGGACGCGACCCGGTTGAGTCCGGCCGAGAGTGCGCGGCTGGCGGCGGTGTTGCCGGCACCGCGACGCTACAACGCGGCCAAGCCAGGGCCGTACGTGCAGCGGCGCGCGGCATGGATCCAGCGCCAGGCACGACAGCTGGGCGGAGCGGCCTATCTGTCGGAGGACTGAGGCGGGCGCGCTGCGATCGGCAGGCGGCGGGTCGTGTGCGCGCCGGCAACGTACAATCCGGACATGAACCGCGAACGGCTCACTTTTGTCATCGCCGCCTACAACGAGGCCCTGGCACTGCCGCTGCTGCATCCACGGCTGTGCGCGGTGCTCGATGGTATGCCCGACATCGATGGTCACATCCTGTATGTGGACGACGGCAGCCACGACGGGACCTGGCAGGTGATCGCAGGATTGGCGCAGGGCGACGCGCGCGTATCGGCGTTGAAGCTGTCGCGCAATTTCGGCAAGGAGGCTGCGCTGACTGCCGGCCTGGATCTGGTGCGCGAAGGCGCAGCGATGATCCTGGACGCCGATGGCCAGGACCCGCCGGAACTGGTGCCGCAGTTCGTTGCGCGCTGGCGCGAAGGGCATGACAACATCTATGGCACGCGCATGGCCCGCGACGGCGAGGCCTGGATCAAGCGCGCCACGGCGGCGGCGTTCTACCGGGTGATCGGTCGCCTGTCACGCACGCCGATCCCTGCCGATACCGGTGACTTCCGCCTGCTGTCGCCGCGCGCGCTGAGCGCGCTGCGCGAGATGCGTGAACGCCATCGCTTCATGAAGGGTCTTTTCAGCTGGGTCGGATTCAAGCGGATTGCCGTGCCCTACCACCGCCACGCGCGCGTGGCCGGCTCCAGCAAGTTCAGCCTTTGGCGGCTGTGGAACTTCGCGCTGGAAGGTATCACCGGGTTCTCGACCGTTCCCCTGCGGGCGGCGACCTACATGGGCCTGGCCACGGCGGCGGTTGCTTTCGTATTCGGTGTATGGGTGATCGCCAAGGCGGCCCTGTACGGTGACCGGGTGGCGGGTTGGCCGACGATGATGGCGGTGATCCTGTTCCTGGGCGGGGTGCAGTTGATCGCCCTGGGCCTGATCGGTGAGTACCTGGGACGGCTGTACGAGGAATCCAAGCAGCGCCCGTTGTACCTGGTTGACGCGTGGCTAGCATCCACCGTGGCAGACTCGGCCCTGCAACCCACCCTCGGAGGGCAGGCAGATGACCACGGTACGGCAACTGTTGGACGGCAAGTCTCCTGAAGTACATGCGGTCGCGCCGGATGCGGCGGTGATCGATGCGATCCGGTTGATGGCGGAAAAGGGCATTGGCGCGGTGCTGGTGATGGACGGGCCGCGGCTGGTCGGGATCCTTTCGGAGCGCGATTACGCGCGCAAGATCGTGCTGCGTGATCGTTCGTCGCGGGATACGGCGGTGGCTGAGATCATGACGGCGAAGGTGGTGACGGTCTCGCCGGGCGAACAGGTAGAGCACTGCCTGCAACTGGTGACCGATTACCGCATCCGCCACCTGCCGGTGGTGGAGGGGGCGCAGGTGCTGGGGGTGATTTCCATCGGCGACCTGGTGAAATCGGTGATCGATGCGCAGCGGCGCGAGCTGGATCAGCTGCAGCAGTACATCGTGGCGGGGTGAGGTATTCGCTGGCGGGCCTGCGGCCCGCCGGCCCGCTTTTCGAAGCCAGAGCCACAGCCACAGCCAAAGCCACAGCCAAAGCCACAGCAGCGCCTTCCTGATACGTTGGGAGGCGGAGGGTGCGGCTGGGCAGGACACGCCGTAAACCCATCCATGGGGGCTCGATGGCGCCATCCATGGC